>CAZMUZ010000029.1:0-8038 GCA_964569315.1 uncultured Rhodospirillaceae bacterium
CACCGACACGAAGAACAGCACGGCGAAGGCGTCGCGCAGGGGCAGGGACTCCTCGGCGGCGCGGTGGCTGAGCTCGGACTCGCTGAGGATCATGCCGGCGAAGAAAGCGCCGAGCGCGAAGGAGACGCCGAAGAGCTCCGAGGCGCCGAAGGCGACCCCGAGCGCGACCGCGAGCACGGCAAGGCGGAAAAGCTCGCGCGACCCGCTATGGGCGACGTAGTGGAGGATCCAGGGGATCACGCGACGACCGACCACGAACATCAGCGCGACGAATCCGCCGACCTTGGCGAGGGTGATGCCGATCGTGACGAGGATCGTCCGCATGCCGAGCGCTTCGCCGCCGGCAGTCGCCTCGCTGCTGCCCGCGAGCCCGGCCAGCGCCGGCAGCAGCACCAGCGTCAGCACCATCGCGAGGTCTTCGACGATGAGCCATCCGACGGCGATGCGCCCGCGCTGCGTCTCGATCAGGCGGCGTTCCTGGAGCGCGCGAAGCAGCACCACCGTGCTGGCGACGGAGAGGGCGAGGCCGAACACGATGCCGGCCGCGAGCGACCATCCCATCAGGGCAGCGAGACCCATGCCGAGCAGCGTCGCCGCGGCGATCTGGACGACGGCGCCCGGGATGGCGATCAGGCGGACCGAAAGAAGGTCCTTGAGCGAGAAATGCAGTCCGACGCCGAACATCAGCAGGATCACGCCGATCTCGGCGAGTTCCCGGGCGAGATGCTGATCGGCGACGAAGCCCGGCGTGAAGGGGCCGGCGAGGATGCCGGCGATCAGATACCCCACCAGAGGCGAGATCCGAAACCGGATCGCAATAGCGCCGAGGATGAAAGCGAAGCCGAGGCCGGCGACGATCGTCGTTATGAGCGGCGTATCGTGTAGCAGCCTCGGGTCCTCCTGCGTCGGCACCCATGGCTTGGGATGCACGGCGGGGGCCCTAAGGCCCCGAACGACGTTCCTGGAACCCTTATAGCGTCATCGCGCGGCGAGGCGGTGCGAAAAACCTCGCCCCGCTGCGCGTCGACGCTCCTCGCGAGGCCGATTCGTGCCGCTTATCGCAGCTCGATCGTGAGCTCGGTCGGCCCGCCCGCGTCGTTGATCGTCCAGCCCGGGATTTGCAGATCGAAGGGGCAGGAGGACACGACGCAGATTAGGTCCATCAGCGCTTTCAGCTCCACATAGGCCCCCGGCGGGACCGGGTTCGGCGGCGAGAGCAGTTCGCCGGCGGGGCTCACTTGCGTGTTGGTGAAGAAGTTGATCGGCTGCGGGATCACGTCGATCGTGTGGCCGCAGCGCTGCATCGCGTTGCGGAGATTTTCCGAGCAGCTCGCATGGGCCGCCGCGTGGCCGAAATGTTCGTACCGCGCCTGGTCGCAGGCCGCGATCATCATGTCATGCACCCCGCCGGCGCCGTCCTCGGTCAGCTCGAGCATGGGCCGCCGGTAGCGGCTGATCAGAATGTCGCCCGGGCGCGGCCGGACCGAACGTGTCGTGACCCAGCTATGCATCGGCGACAGCCATTCTCCAACATTGTCGGCGGCATAGGCGAAGAAGTCGGCCGCCTGCTTGCCCTTGGGCGTGACGATGCGGAATCGCTTGCCTTCGGCGACGCGGAAGGCGCGTCCGCTGCGGGCGGGGACATCGATGGTTGCCATGATCGGTATCGGGCTCCAGAGAGGGATGATGGAAGGAGATCGAGCGTCCCCGAGTATCCCGTCATCATCGGCAATGCAAGGATTCCGGGGGCCCGAGGGGCCGCCGGGCCGGTGATTGACTTTCTTGTGCCGGTTTTTCTAGGCTGCCCTCATGGATCGATCCTTCCTTCGGCTGCGGGCTGCGCGAATTACGCGCCGGGCGTCCTTCGGGACCCCGGTTGCCGTCGTTTGCGTGCGTCCTTCCGCCAAGGAGTCGATCTCTCATGGTTTATCACCGACCTGTCGCTGACCGACGTCATCCGTCGGTATCTCCCTCGTCCTCCTTCTGCTTTTCCGTCCATGGCGACGCCGATATCGGCGTTCTCGCGCGGCTGCTCGAAGTCGTCGCCAAGCGCGGGTTGCTGCCGGCACGGCTGCATAGCGATCTCGTCCCCGAAACCGCCGAACTCACGGTCGATCTTCAGCTCGCCGAGCTCGCCCCGTCGCTGGGCGAGGAGATGGCGCAGGCGATGCGCCGGATCGTCGGCGTCCGGCATGTGCTGACGGCAGTGAAGAGCGCGGCGGAGCCCCTGGCGCTGACGGCCTGAGGCAAGGCCGGGCTGCGCGGGCGCGATGCCGGGCGCCCGGTCTTCCGCATCGCGCAGTTCCGCATCGCGCGCCGCCGCAAGGCTGCGCGCGGCCGCGAGCGCACCGCCAAACAACGCCAATGCGGAAGATCCCTTGCCGGCATGTACCGACGCCCGGGCCTGCCGATTTCGGTGCCGTGGGAGCCATGCGGGTGGGCGAGCTCCCGTTTTGCTTCACACAGGCAAGTTTATATCGATGAATCCGATATCAACAGCGAAAAACTATCGTTTGTCAGATGAATTGGTCGATCTTAGCTTCGCCCTGTTCGACAAGCCGGTTCGGACCGACGCCCCCCGAGATTGCCGGTATCAGGAGACTGCAATGCAGATCGCTTTGCCCCAGCTTCCCTATGCGCTCGATGCGCTCGAGCCGCATATCTCCCGCGCCACCCTCGAGTTGCACTACGGCAAGCATCATCGTGCCTATGTCGAGAAGACCAAGGCGCTGGCGAAGGAAGTGCGTCTCGCCGATCAGCCGCTGGAGCGCATCATTCAGCAGACGGCTGGACAGGAAGCTCATCGCGCCCTCTTCAACAACGCGGCGCAGGCCTGGAACCATGCGTTCTACTGGCGCTCGCTCGATCCGAAAGGCGGCGGAAAGCCCACGGGGGAAATCGCCGAGCGGCTCGAGGACGATCTCGGCGGGCACGCGGTTTTCGCCGAGCAGTTCGCAGCAGCGGCAGGCGGGCAGTTCGGCAGCGGATGGGCCTGGCTCGTGCTCGAGGACGACCAGCTCAAGATCACGCAGACCTCGAATGCCGATACGCCCCTGGCGCACGGCCAGGTCCCGTTGCTCACGCTCGATGTGTGGGAGCACGCGTACTATCTCGACTATCAGAACCGCCGGCCGGAGTACATCGCCGCGGTCATCGAGCATCTGATCAATTGGGATTTCGCCAACCGGAACCTCGATCGCGGAACCGTCGCCGCAAGCGCGGCAGAGCGGATCGACGAGACCGCGCGAGGCCGCCGCCGCGGTTAATAGCCAGTAGGCCGCGGCGGCGGAACTCCGGCCGGCATCGCTCCTCTCATCGCCGGTCCGGAGGAATGTCGGCGCTTCCCGACAAGGGCGGTGCCGACAATTCTTTTGTCTTAGGCGCTTGTCGACCGTGCCGATGCGGCATGGCGAAACAGGGAAAGGACGCGTTGTGACCGATACGCTCTATCCGAAACCGAGCCGGGCTTTGTCCGAGAAGCGTAGCGCCCTCGCTCCCGAGATCGATGCGACGTTCCGCGCCTTCAGCAACGCCGTCTTCGAGGAGGGCGCTCTCTCCAGGAAGACGAAGCAACTGATCGCGGTCGCGGTCGCGCATGTAACGCAGTGCCCATACTGCATCCAGGGCCATACCAAGGCCGCGACCAGGGAACATGCCACGGCCGAGGAGATCATGGAGGCGATCTGGGTCGCGGCCGAGATGCGGGCGGGCGGCGCCTTTGCCCACTCGCTGCTCGCGCTGGAGACGATCGACGGCGCGCATGCGCATGCGTCCGCCCACGCCCCGGCCCCGGCGCCAGCAAAGCGCTGAGAAATCCGCCGTCGGTGCGGCGACAGGGGCCGGAGACGGAAGCCGAAGGACGGGCGGCGCCGGATGAGGCGCGCCCGGTCCTCGCCGGCTCAGTTGGTCGCCTTCACCTCCTCGATGATCTGCGTGAGCTCCGTGAGGTGGTTCGAGACGGTGGAGAACACGCTGGTGCCGAGCATGTCGTTGGGGTTCTTCGGCAGGCCGCGCTTCACCAGAACTTCCTCGCTCACCTGCTCGAAAGCCCGCCGGTTCGAGTGGCCGTAGCCATAGGTCTCGATCAGCCATTTTCCGGCTTCCGGCGCGGTCATCGCGTTCATCAGGTCATAGGCATTGTCGGTATTGGCGGCGCCTTTCGCCAGCACGAGCCCGCAACAGTAGGTCAGCGCGCCTTCCTTCGGCGCGATGAACTTCACCGGGATACCCTGGTCCGATAACGTCGCTGCGGAGCCGTTCCAGGCCGACGCGGCCACGATCTCGCCCGAAGCCATCGCCTGCTCCATGGCGGTCTGGTCGTTCCAATAGAAGCGGAGCAGCGGTTTCTGCTCGAGGAGCTTGGACTTGATGGCTGCCAGATCCGCGGCGGTCATATGGTTCGGATCCTTGACGCCGAGCATCGTGGCGACGATGAGGCCGGTATCCGCCATGCCGTCGCCCATCGAAAGCTTGCCGGCATATTTCGGATCCCAGAGCAGTTCCCAGCTATCGACGGGGCCTTCGACCAGGTCTTCGCGATAGAGGAGGGCAGTCATGCCCCAGTCCACCGGTACGAACCAGTGCTTGCCGTCCTCGCTCACCGTGCCCTTCAGCACGCGGAGGGAACCGAACAGATCGTCCCAGTGCTCGAGCCGGCTCTTGTCGATGGGCTCGATCACGCCGGCGTCGCGCCAGATCGAGACACGGTTGTTGCAGGGATGGGCGACATCGACCTGGAAGCCGCTTTGCAGCTTCGTCAACGCTTCCTGCTCGTCGCCGAAGATCGGCATCTCGGGCGTGCCGCCATGCTTCTCGACATAGGCGGGCATGAACTCCGGCAGATCGTATCCGCTCCAGGTGTAATAGGTGAGATCGGCGGCCCGTGCGACCCGGCCCATCACCGGGACGACCGCGAGGCCGAGGCCGGCTGCGGCGAGCCAGCGATGCAGCTCGCGCCGCGTCAGCCGGCGCTCTGCCAGCCGCTCGACAAATTCGTTCTTGATCGACATGGTTCCTCCCCTGGGGTTCGGCCGTTCCCGCGGAGGCCCATCTTGCCGCCGCCTGCAATTGCAATCGGCCTTGTGTTGGGGCGCCGATCCTAGACCGCGAGCCCGAATTGCGGCAATCCGCGGCCCGGCGATTGGCTCGCCGCAAGGCCTCGGGGCCGGCGAGGAGAGCGAAAGCCGTGACGGAACTGCTCGAAAAGTTGCGTTCGGCGCTGGGCCCCGACGGCCTCCGGATCGGCGCCTCGGTCGACGAACGCCATCGCGTGGATCGGACCGGCATCGATCCGCAGGCGCCCCTCGCGGTCGCCATGCCGCGCTCGACTGCAGAGGTCGCCGCCGTTCTCCGGCTCTGTCATGAGGCGGGGCAAGCCGTCGTTCCGCAGGGCGGACTGACCGGCCTTGCCGGCGGCGCCACGCCGACGCGCGATACGATCGCGCTTTCGCTCGAGCGCATGCGCGGCATCGAGGAACTCGATCCCGCGGCGGCGACCGTTACGGCGCTTGCCGGGACGCCCTTGCAGGCGTTGCAGGAGGCGGCGGAGGAAGCCGGCTTCTTCCTCGGGCTCGATCTCGGCGCGCGCGGCTCCTGCCAGATCGGCGGCAACGTCTCCACCAATGCCGGCGGCATGAAGGTGATCCGCTACGGCATGGCGCGCGAGCAGGTTCTCGGGCTCGAAGCGGTGCTGGCGGACGGCACGGTGATCGGTGCCATGAACAAGATGCTGAAGAACAACGCCGGTTATGACGTGAAGCAGCTCTTCATCGGCTCGGAGGGCACGCTCGGCGTGGTGACGCGGGTGGTGCTGAGACTTCATCCGCGCCCCTCGAGCCTGGGGACCGCGATCTGCGCGCTGCCGAGCTACGCCGCCGTCGTGAACCTGTTACGCCGCGCGCAGTCGGTGCTGGGCGGCGTCAGCGCCTATGAGGCGATGTGGCACGACTACTACGACTTCGTCACCTCGCGTTCGGACCGGCCGAAGCCGTTCGCGGCGCCGCACCCCTTTTACGCGATCATGGAATATGCGGGCGTGGATCCGGAGGGCGATGCGGCCCGCTTCGAGGCGCTGCTCGCCTCGGCGCTCGAGGAAGGGATGGTGCTGGACGCGGTGATCGCGCGTTCGGAGAAGCAGGCTCGAAGCTTCTGGCAGATCCGCGAGGGCCTCGAATGGGATGCGGTCGAGGCGCCGATCCATCTCGACGTGAGCCTGCCGATCGGCTCGCTGGGCGATTTCGCGGAGCGCACGCGCGCGGCGCTGCAGGCGCGCTGGCCGGGTTCGATCAACAGCTTCTACGGCCATATCGGCGACAGCAACCTGCATGTCAGCCTCGATATGGGCGGCGGCGGGGGAGCGCGGCGCCACGCCGCCGAGGAGGCCGTCTATCGGGTGGTGCGCGACATGGGGGGATCGGTCTCGGCTGAGCACGGCATCGGCACGCTGAAGCGCCGCTACCTCGGCTATTCGCGGAGCGAGGCGGAGATCGCGCTGATGGGCCGGCTAAAGCAGGCGCTCGATCCGAAGGGCATCCTCAATCCGGGGAAGGTGCTCTAGGCGTTCGGCGCCGGGAACACGCGGAGCTGCCGGAACCCCAGGGCGACTTCGGTGCCGGGTTGCGGTGCGACCGCGCCGTGCGGCAGCAGCGCCTCGATCACCTCGTCGCTTTCGAGGCGGCGCAGCTCGATACGGGTGGTGGGGCCGGCGGCGAAGACCTTCACCACCTTGGCCTTGAGACCGGGCGCGTCGGCCGAGGGCCGCAGCTCGCAATCTTCGGGGCGCACATAGGCGATGCCCGGCAGCCTGCCGGCATCCGCGGGCACCGAGGCATAGAAGAGCTGGTCGCCGATCGCGGCGCGGCCGTTCTCGATCACGCAGTCGAGCCGATTGGTGTTGCCGAGGAACTCGCAGACGAAGGCATTGGCGGGGTTGCGGTAGATCTCGAGCGGCGTGCCGATCTGGGCGATCCGTCCGTCGTTCATCACCGCCACGCGGTCGGCAAGCTCCAGCGCTTCCTCCTGGTCGTGGCTCACGAAGATGCTGGTGAGCCCCATATCGTCATGCAGGCTCCGGAGCCAGCGGCGCAACTCCTTGCGGACCTTGGCGTCGAGCGCGCCGAAGGGCTCGTCGAGCAGCAGCACCCTCGGCTCGATCGCGAGCGCACGGGCGAGCGCTACGCGCTGCCGCTGCCCGCCCGAGAGCTGCGCCGGATAGCGGTCGCCCATCCGCTCGAGCTGCACGAGGCGGAGCAGGCTGTCGACCCGCTCGCCGATCTCCGCGTTGGCCGGACGCTGCGCCCGTGGCTTGACGCGGAGCCCGAAGGCGACGTTCTCGGCGACCGTCATGTGGCGGAACAGGGCGTAATGCTGGAACACGAATCCCATCTGCCGGTCGCGCGCCCGCTGGTGGCTGATGTCGGCGCCGTCGATGGTGAGGCGTCCGGCGTCCGGCGCCTCGAGACCGGAAAGGATGCGAAGCAGCGTCGTCTTGCCCGAGCCCGACGGGCCGAGCAGCGCCAGGAACTCGCCCGGGCGCACATTGAGGTCGACGCCGCGAAGCGCCGCATAGTGGCCGAAGCTCTTGACCAGTCCGGTGATCGCGATGCTCATGGTCGAATCCCGTCAGTGATGCCGTTCGGCCGCCAGATGGTCGCCGAAGCGCCATTCCAGCAGAGATTTCAGGGCGAGCGTCACGAAGGCGAGCAGGCAGAGCAGCGACGCCACGGCGAACGCGCCGACGAAGTCGTACTCGTTGTAGAGAATCTCGATATGCAGCGGCATGGTGTTGGTCTTGCCGCGGATATGGCCGGAGACCACGGAGACCGCGCCGAACTCGCCCATGGCGCGCGCGTTGCAGAGCAGCACGCCATAGAGCAGGCCCCAGATGATGTTCGGCAGCGTGACCCGGAAGAAGGTCTGCAGGCCGCTGGCGCCGAGCGATATCGCCGCCTGCTCCTGCTCGGTGCCCTGCTCCTGCATCAGCGGGATCAGCTCGCGCGCGATGAAGGGGAAGGTCACGAAGATCGTCGCGATGACGAGG
>CAZMUZ010000029.1:8048-33929 GCA_964569315.1 uncultured Rhodospirillaceae bacterium
TCGGGTTCGGCATAGCGCGTCTCGTCCAGCCACATCGTCGCGATGACGAGGCCCGCCACCGTGAATATGATCTTGATGCCGATCGCGTCGAGGGTCGGGCCGAGCCAGCCATGGGCGCCGAACAGGAGAACGTAGATCAGGCCCGAGATCACGGGCGAGACCGAGAAGGGCAGGTCGATGAAGGTGATCAGCAGGCTCTTGCCGCGGAACTCGAACTTGGCGATCGCCCAGGCGGCGGCGATGCCGAAGACCAGGTTCGCCGGGACGGCGATGGCCGCCACCAGGAGCGTCAGGCGGACCGCCGCCAAGGCGTGGCGCTGCTCGATGGCGCCGAAATAGGCATCGACGCCCTTGCGGAACGCTTCGACGAACACCGCGCCGGTCGGCAGCACCAGCATCACGACGAGATAGGCGACCGCGACGCCGATCAGGATCGCCCGGACCCCGATCGGCTCGCCGACGGGGTTGCTGCCATCGGTGAAGGCGCGCTTCAGAAAGTTCATGCGCCGGCCCTCTCATGGCGGCGCGCCCAGCGCTGCAGCAGGTTCAGCACCAGCAGCATGAGGAACGAGAAGCCGAGCATCACGACGGCGATCGCGGCGGCGCCGGCATAGTCGTATTGCTCGAGCTTGATGACGATGAGGAGCGGCGCGATCTCCGTCGCCATGGGCATGTTGCCGGCGATGAAGATGACGGAGCCGTACTCGCCCACCGCGCGCGCGAAGGCGAGGGCGAAACCGGTCACCAGCGCCGGCGCGATGGCCGGGAGGATGACGCGGACGAAGGTCTGCAGCCGCGTGGCGCCGAGCCCGGCCGCGGCCTCCTCGAGTTCGCGCTCGAGATCCTGCAGGACCGGTTGAACCGTGCGCACGACGAAGGGGAGGCCGATGAAGGTGAGGGCGAGCGCGATGCCGGTCCAGGTGAAGGCGACCTTGATGCCGAGCGGCTCGAGGAACTGGCCGAGCAGGCCGTTCGGGGCATAGAGCGTCGTGAGGGCGATGCCGGCGACGGCGGTCGGGAGCGCGAAGGGCAGGTCGACCAGCGCATCGATGAGGCGCTTCAGCGGAAAGCGGTAGCGGACCAGCACCCAGGCCGTGAGCAACCCGAAAATGGCGTTGATGCAGGCGCCGACGAAGGCGGCGCCGAAGCTGACCTCAAGGGCGGCCAGCACGCGCGGCGCGCTCACCACCTCCCAGAAGCCCGCCCAGCCCAGCTCCGCCGGCCGCAGGATGAGTGCGGCCAGCGGCAAGAGGACGATCAGTCCGAGATAGGTCAGGGTGTAGCCGAGCGTCAGGCCGAAGCCCGGCAAGACGCTCGGCTGGCGCCACCCTGTCGTCAACGAGGTGATGGGTCCGTTCATTGCGCCGTGTAGATCTGGTCGAATACCCCGCCATCGGCGAAGTGCGTCGACTGCGCCTTGGCCCAGCCGCCGAACAGCTCGTCGATGGTGAAGAGCGGCACGTCCACGAAGTCGGGACCGTACTCCTTGCCGATCGCCGCGTCGCGCGGCCGGTAGAAGTTCTCGGCCGCGATCTGCTGGCCTTCCGGCGAGTAGAGATACTGGAGATAGGCTTCCGCCACGGTGCGGGTACCGTGTTTGTCGACGACCTTGTCGACGACGGCGACGGACGGCTCGGCGAGGATGCTCACGCTCGGCACGACGATCTCGAACTGATCGGCGCCGAATTCCTTGAGGGCGAGGAAGGCTTCGTTTTCCCATGACAGGAACACGTCGCCGATCCCGCGCTGGAGGAAGGTGGTGGCGCTGCCGCGGGCGCCGGTGTCCAGCACCGGCACGTTCTTGAAGATCGCCGCCACGAACGCCTGGGCGGTCGCGTCGCTGCCGCCGGGCTGCTTCAAGGCGTAACCCCAGGCCGCGAGATAGTTCCATCGCGCGCCGCCGGAGGTCTTCGGATTGGGCGTGATCACCTGGACGCCGTCCTTCACCAGGTCGGACCAGTCATGGATGCCCTTGGGGTTGCCCTTGCGAACCAGGAACACGATGGTCGAGGTGTAGGGGGCGCTGTTGTTCGGCAGCCGCGCCTGCCACCCCTTGTCGATGAGCCCGCTGCGCTCGGCGATCTCGTCGATGTCGTAGGAGAGCGCCAAGGTGACCACGTCGGCCTCGAGGCCGTCGATCACCGCCCGGGCCTGCTTCCCCGAGCCGCCATGCGAAGCCTCGATCACCACGTCCTCGCCGGACTTGTCCTTCCAGTATTTCGCGAAAGCGGCGTTGAAGGCTTCATAGAGCTCCCGGGTCGGGTCGTAGGAAACGTTGAGAAGCTGCGTCTCGGCGCGAGCGGAGCCGGCGCCGATGGCGAGGCTCAGGGCGATAGCCAGGGGGGTGAAATAACGACGAAGTCGCTTCGACATCGCATCCTCCGTTTTCTATCTGGATTGTCAACACAGTCGATTATCTCGATCTTTTTAGTCGGCTTTATGTTCAAAAAAATTCAGATGCCCGCTCCCAGGTTGATCAGGGTAGCGGCCTGGCTGCCGCTCAGGGCCTCCGCCAGGCTCACCCGGTCGAGGATGCCGGCGGTCGCGTCGCGTACCTGGCGGAACACCTGCCGGATGGCGCAGGAGGCTTCGTCCTGGCAATCGACGCAGCGGCGATAGGCGGTGAGGCTCGCGCAGGGAATCGCCGCCAGCGGCCCGTCCATCAGCCTGATCACCTGCCCGAAAAAGATCGAATCCGCAGGCCTCGCCAGAAGGTAGCCGCCATGCCGTCCGCGAAAGCTCCGTACGTAGCCGTTCCGCTTCAGATCGAGGAGGATGAGCTCCAGGAACTTCTTCGGGACGTTCTGGCGCTTCGCGATGTCGGAGATCAACAGGGGCCGATCGCCCTTCTCCTGAGCGAGGAGGATGAGCGCGCGAAGGGCGTATTTGGCGCGGTGCGAGAGCATAGTCCTAAAACTCTATCGACCTAGTCGAGTATGTCAATGCCGATTCTGCGCGCAGACCTCGAAGTAATTTGCGACCTTCCCGTGCCGGCCGATTCCGCGTTTTCCGTCAATGGGATGACGGCAGGCACCACCTGAAGTGTCGTAGTGAATTGACCAGCGTCGTGAAGGGCATGAGCGAAGAGTGGCAAGCCTCCGCGGCAGCCTGGATCGCCTCGATGGGCGCGGCGGGGGACTGGGGAAGACGGCATGTCCTCGATCCGGTGATGCTCGGCCGAATCGCCGGCCGAGGCTTCACGCGGGCACTCGATGTGGGCTGCGGCGAAGGGCGCTTCTGCCGGATGCTCGCGGCCGCAGGGGTTTCGTGCGTGGGCATCGATCCGACACCGGCGATGCTGGAGGAAGCCCGTCGCCGCGATCCGCAGGGCGACTATCGGATCGGCGACGCCGAAGCGCTCGCCTTCGAGGATGCCAGCTTCGATCTCGTGGTGAGCTATCTCTCGCTCATCGACATTCCGGATTTCCGGACCGCCATCCGCGAGATGCGTCGCGTGCTGAAGCCGGGCGGAACGCTGCTGATCGCCAACCTGACGAGCTTCAATACCGCTGCCGCCGGAAGCGGATGGGTCGCGGATGCGGACGGCAAGCGCCGGCACTTCGCCATCGATCGGTATCTCGACGAGTTTCCGGCCTGGGTCGAATGGTCGGGGATCCGTGTGCGCAACTGGCATCGGCCGCTCGGCGCCTATATGACGGCCCTGCTCGATCAGGGGCTGCGGCTCGCCTTCTTCGCGGAACCGGAAGCTTCGTCCGGCGACGCTGCCGCCCGCGCGGAATTTCGGCGGCTTCCTTTCTTCCTCGTGATGGAATGGCAGGCACCGCCGGCGTGACGGCGAAATGGCCGCCTTTGGCGGGGACGCGGACCGCGCCAGTGCCTAGACTGCGTCGGGTCCAGCGAGGGGATGAAATTGCAGAAACTCGAAGTGTTTCAGTCGATGTGGGCGATGCAGCTTCGCCGTCCCGACGGGTTCGAATGGCCGCTCGCCGAGAAGTTCGAGAAGATCGCCGCCGCCGGCTATGACGGCGTCTCGATCGATCTCGAGGACGGCAATCTCGAGGCGGGGAAGCAGTTCGCGCCCTTCCTCGCGAAGCACGGTCTCGGCGTGCTGGTCGTCGCCTTCCCGACCACTTCCGAGGATTTCCGCGAGGTTGTCGCGATGGCGCGCGACCTCGGAGCGCGCAACATCACCGTCAACGGCCGGATCTTCAAGAACCGGCCGGAAGAGGTCGTGCCGCAGGTGCGGGCCTGGATGGAGATGGGCCAGAAGGCCGGCGTTCCGACCTATCTCGAGACGCACCGCTTCACCCTGACGCAGGATTTGCTCTTCACGCTGCAGCTCCTGGAATTGATGCCGGAGATCGAGATCGTCGCCGATCTCTCGCATCATCTGGTGTCGTTCGAGTTCTCCCGTCCGGTGCCCGACTGGTGTCAGGCGCTGGTCGACAAGGTGCTGCGCCGCTCGATCGCCTTTCAGGGCCGCATCGGGACGCGCGAGCAGGCGCAGATCTCGATCGCCTTTCCGCAGCATCAATATTGGGTCGAGCTCTTCCAGAACTGGTGGGAAAAGGGCTTCCGCTACTGGCGCCAGCGCATGAAGCCCGATGCCACCATGAACTTCCTCTGCGAGCTCGGCCCGCCGCCCTACGGCATCACCGGCCCCGACGGCTACGAGCTGGTCGACCGCTGGGACGAGGCGCTCGTCATCAAGGACCATGTCCGCAAGCTCTGGGCGCGGCTCGAGGCGGAGAAAGTGGGCCGGGCAGAATAAGATGCCTTCTCTGACTGATACCGGCGGTTTCACTGTCGAAGCATTGCCACTGCCGATCCCACGTACCTAGAGGCGACGACGAGAATAATACCCCAGCCGATCACGAGCAGAGTCATACGGGTCCAAGCGACAAAGCGGCCCTGTCCTACAGAGGCCGAAACCTCAGGCTTGAAACCGCAAAGATCGTTCCACTGGAGCTGCAGCCCGGCCATGAAGTAAGGGAGCGCGATTGCGGCGCACAACAGATCGATCTTGAGATGCGCGAGCAATCCTGCAAAATCCAAATGGGATCGAGACTGCGGAATCCCCAAGCAGAGTATCACATAGAATGTGGCAGTCGCTGCGGCTCCACCCCACGCGATATGCGTCCATCTCCAAGCGCGCCGCGACGGCGTCGAGTAGCCAATAATGCGCGCATGCAGGAGATCGATCACAAATCCATAGGCAGCGCCCGCTGCAATTGGCCCGACGATCATGCCAAGTACAAGATTGGGTTTGAGCCCGGCACCAATGCGGCTGAATTCGATCACCAAAATTGGGCCGAGAGCGACAGTAATCGTCACACCCGCTAGGTAGGCGACGCCGCTAGCCGCCGCCGCGACGGCCATTGCCTTCCACGCTGGAACCCTGGTCGCAAGCAACACACCGAGGTATTGGCAGAATGGAAGCGCGGTGAGATAGAAAATGAAGCCGGAGAAGGGAGATTGCAGTGGATCGTAAGGCAAATGGGACTCGAAGAGCGTGCGTCCAGCAAGAATCATGGCAAGCACGCCGGCAGTGATCGCGAACCAGCCGAGCGTGCTTGGTGGTTTGAATTGCTGAGCTGCGGAACTCATTGTCGATCGGGATATCGAGGATATGTGGGAAGTTGTTCGCCAGGATCGGTACACGCCACCGCGCGCCACTCCTGAGTTTAGAGCTTGCGCCACTTCATATTAATTTTCGGTTGAAGAATTCGGTATGTCTTCGCGTTGATTGTGCCGCGTAGTTGCACCATGTTGAACTGCTACCGGTAATTCCGTGCTAGGAAAAGCCATGGCTGACCAGGAACGAGCCCTCATCGTCGGGGCGGGCAGCGGGCTCAGCGCATCGCTCGCCCGTCTCTTTGCGCGCGAAGGCATGGCCGTCGCGCTCGCGGCGCGCGACACCGGGAAGCTCGCCGGCCTCGCGAAGGAGACCGGCGCCAGGACCTATGCGCTCGAGGCGAGCGACAAGGCTGCGGTGCCGGCGCTCTTCGAGCGTCTCGACCGCGAAATCGGGCCGCCCGATATCGTCGTCTATAATCCGAGCGCGCGCGTTCGCGGGCCCTTCCTGGAGCTCGATCCGGCCGCCGTCGAGCGCGCCATCGCCGTCTCCGCCTATGGCGGCTTCCTCGTCGGGCAGCAGGCGGCGAAGCGGATGGTCGCACGCAAGCGCGGCTCGATCCTCTTCACCGGCGCCTCGGCGAGCGTGAAGGGCTATGCGCAATCGGCGCCGTTCGCGATGGGGAAGTTTGCGTTGCGCGGACTCGCCCAGAGCATGGCGCGCGAGCTTGCGCCGCAAGGCGTCCATGTCGCGCATTTCGTGATCGACGGCGGGATCGGCCGCGATCCCGCCGGCGATTCGATGCTCGACCCGGACGCGATCGCCGCTTCCTATCTCTCGATCCATCGCCAGCAGCGCAGCGCCTGGACCTGGGAGGTCGAGCTCCGGCCGTGGGTCGAAAAGTTCTAGCGTTCGGATGGGCTTGGCCGCTTGCCGCGCCGCGGGCGGTGCCGTAGGTTCGGGACCGGGGTAGGGCAATGTCCGACGATCTCTTCGAGCGCGAGCTGGCGGAACATCGGAAGGTGGCGGAAGCGGTGCATCGGGAGCTGGCGGCTCCCTTTGCGGCGATGCGCGCCCTCTGGTCGAAGACGATTCGCGGCGGCGGCAAGATCCTGTTTTTCGGCAATGGCGGCAGCGCCGGCGATTCGCAGCATCTCGCGACCGAGCTTGCGATCCGCTATTCGCGGGACCGCAAGGCGATCGCGGCGATTGCGCTGACGACCGACAGCTCCGCCCTGACCGCCGCCGGCAACGATCTCGGCTTCGAGCGTATCTTCGCGCGCCAGGTCGAGGCGATCGGCCGTCCGGGCGACCTCGCTTTCGGCATCACCACCTCGGGCCGCAGTCAGAACGTGCTCGCGGCCCTCAAGACGGCGCGCGGCATGGGGCTGGCCACGGCGGGTCTCACCGGCAACGGACCGCATCAGCTCGGCGAGCTCTGCGATTGCCTGCTGGCTGTGCCCTCGACCGTCACCGCGCGCATCCAGGAAATGCACATCACCCTCGGGCAGATGCTCTGCGCCGCGCTCGAGGCCGATCTGGGGCTGGTCTGAGCGTCGAATGACCGGTCCTTCCTCGCCGCCGATCCCGATCGAGCGATTCCGCCAGGCCCGCCTGCTCGTGGTCGGCGACGTCATGCTCGATCGCTATGTCTATGGCGCGGTCGAGCGCATGTCGCCCGAAGCCCCGGTGCCGGTGCTGCGGATTGATCGCGAGCGATCCATGGCGGGCGGTGCCGCGAACGTCGCCCGCAACATCTCGGCGCTCGGCGGGCGCGCCATGCTGATCGGGCTCGTCGGGGAGGATGAGGCGGGTGCCGCCTTGAAGCGCGCCATCGCCACGGATGCGAGCATCGAGGCGCTGCTGGTTCCCGACGCGACGCGGCCCACCACGGTCAAGACACGCTATGTCGCGGCAGGTCAGCAATTGCTGCGGGCGGATGAGGAGGTCGCGCGGGCGGTCGATGCGGAGCGGGAGAAGGCGATTCTCGCCCAGGTCGAGAAGGCGCTGCCGAAGGCCGATTTCGTCGTGGTATCGGACTATGCGAAAGGCACGCTCACCGATGGCGTGCTGCAGGGCGTGATCGCGCGCGCGCACGCCGTCGGCAAAGGCGTGATCGCGGATCCGAAGAGCCGCAATTTCGGCCGCTATCGCGGCGTCGATCTGCTGACCCCGAACCGCCTCGAGGCGGCACAGGGCACGGGCCTCCCCGTCGGCAACGATGCGGAGGCGACGATCGCAGCCGAGAGGATCATGCAGGATGCGGCGATTCCGGCCGTGCTCATCACACGCGGCGATCAGGGCATGACATTGGCGCAGAAGGGCGGCGCCCCGGTCCACCTTCCGGCCGAGGCGCGCGAGGTGTTCGACGTTTCGGGCGCCGGCGACACCGTGCTCGCGACCTTGGGCCTCGGCCTTGCCGCCGGGCTGTCGATGGGGGACGCGGCGGCGCTCGCCAATCTCGCGGCCGGCATCGTCGTCGGCAAGGCGGGCACGGCGCAGGTCTATCCCGCCGATCTGATCGGCGTGCTGCATGCCCGCGCCGTCGATCAATCGAGCGACGCGAAGATCGTCGGCCTCGGCGACGCGCTGGAGCGGATCGATGTCTGGCGGCAGAAGGGCGATCGGATCGGGTTCACCAATGGCTGCTTCGACCTCGTTCATCCCGGCCATGTCGCGCTCCTCGGGGCGGCGCGCGCCGGCTGCGATCGGCTGGTGGTCGGCCTCAACACCGATGCCTCGGTGAAGCGCCTCAAGGGCCCCGAGCGGCCGATGCAGAACGAGCAGGTGCGCGCCATCGTGCTGGCGGCGCTTTCGGCCGTCGATCTCGTGGTGCTGTTCGACGAGGAGACGCCGGAGAAGCTGATCGAGGCGATCCGGCCGGACATTCTGGTGAAGGGTGCGGACTACAAGATCGAGCAGGTGGTCGGCGCCGGCTTCGTCCAGGGCTATGGCGGCAAGATCCTGCTGGTCGATCTCAAGCCCGGCCACAGCACGACGGACACCATCCGCCGCATCGGGCGGGTGCCATGATCCTGGTGACGGGTGGCGCCGGGTTCATCGGCTCCAATCTGGTAGCGGCGCTGAACGATCGCGGCGACGCTGTCGCGGTCTGCGACCGGCTGGGTCAGAGCGAGAAATGGCGCAATCTTGCGAAACGCGAGGTGATGGACGTCGTGCCGCCGGAATCCTGCCTCGACTGGCTGGACCGGCACAAATCGGCGGTGCGGGGCGTGGTGCATCTGGGCGCCATCACCGACACGACGGCACGCGACGCCGACGCCATCATCAAGGCCAACCTGCATGCCTCCGTTGCGCTCTGGGAGTGGTGCGCGGCGCACCGGCGGTTCTTCCTCTACGCGTCGTCTGCGGCGACCTATGGCAGCGGCGCCGCCGGCTTCGAGGACGGCTCCGACCCGGCGGCGCTTGCGGGCCTGCGCCCGCTCAATCTCTATGGCTGGAGCAAGCATCTTTTCGACCGCCGCGTGGCGCGCGTCGTGGCGTCCGGCGGTCCCGTCCCTTCGAAATGGGCGGGCCTCAAGTTCTTCAACGTCTATGGCCCGAACGAGTATCACAAGGCGGCGATGCAGAGCCTGGTGGCGAAGAACCATGCATCGGTCGCGGCGGGCGGAAAGATGCCGCTCTTCCGGTCGTCGGACCCCGATTTCTCGGACGGCGGGCAGGAGCGCGATTTCGTCTATGTGCGCGATTGCGTCGCGGTCCTGCTCTGGCTTATCGACAACGATGCGCCGAGCGACATCTACAATCTCGGAACGGGCAAGGCGCGCAGCTTTCTCGACCTGGCCCATGCGCTTCTCCGCGCCGTCGGCCGCAAGCCTGCCGTCGAGGCCATCGACTTCATCGACATGCCGGATGCCTTGCGCGGCGCCTATCAGAACCATACCGAGGCGCGGATCGATCGGTTGCGCCGTGCGGGCTACGAGAGCGCCTTCGCGACGCTCGAGGAAGGCGTTGCCGACTATGTGGAGCGCTTTCTCGCCCGCGACGATCCCTATCGGTGACGACCGCCGCGCCATCCGTCTTGCAGCTCCGCGACGCGTTGCGCGCCGGGGCGGGAGTCGCCAGCGGAGCGCCGGGATGAGGCTGCTGCTCGTCAAGACCTCCTCGATGGGCGACGTGCTTTGCGCGATGCCGGCGCTTGCCGATGCGGCGCGCGCCTTGCCGCAACTCGAGACGGACTGGGTCGTGGAGGAAGGCTTCGCCGATCTGCCGGCGATGCATCGCGCGGTCGATCGCGTCATTCCCGTGGCGCTGCGACGGTGGCGGCATCGCCCGGGCGAAGCGCTCGGCGAGCTTCCGGCCTTTCTCCGCGCCTTGCGCGCGCGGCGCTACGACCGGATTCTGGATTCGCAGGGCCTGCTGAAAAGCGCCGGCATCGTGCTTGCCGCCCGCGGCCCGGCCGCCGGCTTCGACCGCCGCTCGGCGCGCGAGCCGGGCGCCGCGCTCGCCTATCGGCATCGCCATGCCGTGCCGCGGGAGCGGCATGCGATCGAACGGCAGCGCGCGCTCTTTGCCGCGGCCCTCGGCTATGCCTGCCCCGCGACGCCGCCGGACTACGGCCTTCTGCCGCCGCCACCGCCCTTGCCGCAGCCCTATCTCGTCTTCGCGGTCGAGACGAGCTGGCCCTCGAAGCGCTGGCCCGCGGCCTATTGGCGGCAGCTCATCGAGACGGCGGCCAGCCAGGGTGCGGCGATCTATCTGCCCTGGCTGGACGAGGCCCAGCGCGAGCGGCTCCAGCCCCTGACCGCCGGCCTTCCGACCGTCCGGCTTCATCCCACACCCGACGGCAAGGCGCTGGCGGCGCTCATCGGCGGTGCCCGGGCGCTCGTTGCGCCGGATACGGGCGCCGCGCATCTCGCCGCCGCCTGCGGCGTGCCGGCCATCGTCCTCTATGGCTCGACCTCGCCCGACCGCACCGGGACGGTCGGGCCCGGGCAGGTTCATCTGCGCGCGGACTTCGCCTGCTCGCCCTGTTTCGGCCGCGACTGCACCTA
Organism: uncultured Rhodospirillaceae bacterium; assembly: GCA_964569315.1. Taxonomy (GTDB): domain Bacteria; phylum Pseudomonadota; class Alphaproteobacteria; order Dongiales; family Dongiaceae; genus CADEFF01. Next base: position 18,600 of record CAZMUZ010000029.1, read on the forward strand.
TCGCGGCCCCGCGACCGTCACGCCGGGCTGCTATGGCACCCTGCCGCCCGCGCGCGTCTGGGCCGCCTTGCAGCCCTTGCTGGCGAATCGCTAGGGGCGGGCGCCATGCGACCTCGGCAATCCTTCTGGGTGCGGATCCGTCATGTCTTCGAGCTGATCGCGGTCATGGCCTTCGTCATGCCGATGCGGCTCCTGCCGATCGACTGGGCCTCGGGGTTCGGCGGCGCGCTCGGCCGCTGTCTCGGGCCCCGCCTGCCGGTGAGCCGCGTGGCGCGCGAGAACCTCCGTCATGCCTATCCCGAAAAATCCGACGCCGAGATCGAGGCGATCCTGTGCGGCGTCTGGGACAATCTCGGGCGTTGCCTCTGCGAATATCCGCATCTGCCGAATATCTGGGACGTCGATGAAGACGGCCGGGGCGGGGGCGGCCGGATCGATCCTGCCGGCGCGGCGGAATTCGCCGCGCTCCGCGAGTCCGGGAAGCCGGTCATCATCTTCGGCGCCCATATCGCCAACTGGGAGCTGCTGCCGATCGCGCCGGCGCGTCACGGCATGCCCGTCACCGTCCTGTTCCGCCCGCCCAACAATCCGATGGTCGCCGCCCTGCTCCAGCGGATCCGCGAGGCCGCCATGGGCGACATGATCTCGACCGGCGTCCATACGGCGATCGCCGCCGTCGAGGTGCTGGATCGCGGCGGCAGGCTCGGCCTGCTGGTCGATCAGCATGCCCTGCTCGGCGTGCCGGTGCCGTTCTTCGGCCGGCCGGCGAAAGTCTCGGCGCTGCTCGGCAAGCTTGCGCGGCGCTACGGGTGCGAGGTGCGCGGTTCCTGGATCGAACGGCTCGACGGCGCGCGGTTCCGCATCAACCTGACGCCCCCGATCGCGCTGCCGCCCTTCACCGACAACGCCGCCGCCGATGCGACCGCGATCATGGCCAAGGTGACCTCCGTCGTGGAAGAATGGGTGCGCGCCCGGCCCGAGCAATGGTTGTGGATCCACCGGCGATGGCGGCAATGACCGGCGAGAAGCTGCATCTGACGACCGACGGCAACTGGTTCGAGCTGCGCGCGCCGTCCCTGGGCGGGAAACGGAGCCCGGCCGTTTTCCTCGATCGCGACGGAATCCTGATCGAGGACAAGGGCTATATCGGCAAAGCGGAGGATGTCGCGCTTTGCGAAGGCGCCTGCGAGCTGCTCGACGCCGTCGCGGCCCGCGGCTGGCGGGCCATCATCGTCACCAATCAGTCCGGCATCGGGCGCGGCTATTATGGCTGGCCGGAATTCGCCAGGGTGCAGGCCGCGATGTTCGATCGGCTCGGTGCCGCCGGCGCCGTCATCGAGGCGGTCCTGGCCTGTCCTTACTTCCCGGATCACCCCTGGCGCAAGCCGGCGCCGGGCATGATCGTGGCGGCGGGAAAGCGGCTGCCGATCGACCGCGCGCGATCCTGGATGATCGGCGACAAGGATACGGACATCGTCTGCGCCTCGGCGGCGCGCCTCGCCGGGGGGATTCTGGTGCGGCGGGCGGAGGAGGGGGCGCCGGCGAAGCTTCGCCGGTCGTTCCGCGCGCTCGCCGTCGCCTCGGTGCCGGAGGCGATAGCGCTTCTCGGCACGCTCCCCTGAGGCGGCAAGAGCGCGCTATCGAAGCGCCAGGATGAAGCAGGCGAGTGCTGCGAGCGAAGCCAGCGTGCGCAGGTGGTTCCAGCGCGTCCATTCGCGCACATAGCGCGGCCAGAAGCCGGCAGCCTCGGCGGCGCTGGCGGCCATGCCCGCGAGCCGCCGGTTGAGCGGCACGTTTCGAACCATGGTCACCAGGATCGCCCCCAGCAGGTAGAGCAGGGCGCCGACGAGCCGATAGACCGTGCCGGGCTCGCCCCGTTGCAGGAGGGCGAGCATCGCGCCGGCCAGCGCGGTCGCGCCCGTTCCGAAGAAGACCGCGAAGAAAATCGGATTGAGCACGGCGACATTGATCGACTGCATGGCGGCGACGCCCCGGTCCGCCGGCAGCCGCTCGAGCGCCGTCATCACGAAGATCGAGAAGGCGAAGAACAGCCCGGCGATCAGCCCGGCGCCGAGCGCCGACAGGAATGCGAGGACGGAAAGGAGCGTCTCCATGGCGGCGCTAGGCGGCGTATCCGATCTCGCCGCCGACGATCGTCATGGCTGTCTTCGTCTCCTTGATGGCCTCCGCCGGTCCGGCGAAGGGGTCGGTCGCGAGGATCGCGAAATCGGCGAGCTTGCCGGGCTCGATCGAGCCTTTGATATCCTCCTCGAAGCCCGCATGGGCCCCGAGCGTCGTATAGGCGTGCAGCGCCTCGGTCAGGGTGATCGCCTCCTCGAGGCCCATCGGCTTGCCGGTGTCGGTCCGGCGCGTCACGAGCGATCCCATGATCTCCCAGGGGTTGGTGCCGCAGACCGGCGCATCGGAATGGCCGGGCGCCGGGACGCCGGCATCGATGAGGGTGCGGTGCGGGAACATCCAGCGCATGGCGGCCTCGCCGCGATTGGCGATATAGGCGTCGCCGAGCGAGTACATGAAACCGGTCGCCGAGGAATCGATCACGCCGAGCTGCTTGATGCGCTCGAGGATCGGCGGGGTTACGAAGCAGCAATGCTCGACCCGGCTGCGGTGGTCCGCCGCGGGCCGTGCCTTGAGCGCATGCTCGATCGCATCGAGCGCGAAATCGATGCCGCGGTCGCCGAGTCCTTCGACGCAGACCCGCAAACCCGCCGCATGAGCCCGCGCGACCTTGGGGAAAAGCTCCTCCGGCTCGTAGAGCAGCATGCCGCGATTGGGTACCGGCTCGCCCGGGACGGGCTTGCCGACATAGGGGTCGTAATAGGCGGCCGTGCGGCCGCTGGTGCTGCAATCGGGGCACCATTCGACGCCGATGATGCGGATCCATTCGTCGCCGAATCCGGTGCGCACGCCGGCGTCGAGGTAGGATTCGACCAGCGCCTCGTCGCGCCCGTCGAGGATGACCCCGATGCGCATGGCGAGCTTCTTCGCCTCGCGCAGCCGCTGATAGGCCTCGATCGCCTTGCGGGCGGTGAGGGAGTTGTGCAGCGAGGTCACGCCATGCCGCAGATAGAGATCGAAGACGCGCTGCAGGCCGGTTTCGTACTCCTCGACGCGGTAGGTTTCCTTGAAACGTTCCTCGAGGCTCCAGGCCGCCATCTCGCGCATCAGGCCGGTGAGCTTCCCGGTCGCGGGATCGCGGTCGAACTGCCCGTGCGGCGGGTTGTTCACGCCTTCCGGCACGTTCATCCGCTCCAGCATCTTCGAGTTCACGATCGCGATGTGATGGTCGGTGCGGTAGAGCCAGACCGGATGGCCGTTCGAAACGGTATCGAGCTGCGCGCGCGAGGGGTAGCCGCCGCATTTCTGGTCGTTATAGCCGAAACCGAGCAGGGGCTCGCCGGGCGGCAGGGCTGCGGTCTTCGCCTTGACGAGCGCCAGCGTCTCCTCGACCGATTTGACGGTGGGCCAGCCGACGTCGATCCAGCGCAGCAGCGAAATCGCGTGACCGTCCGGATGGCAGTGAGAATCGATGATGCCGGGCACGACGCGCTTGCCGCCGAGGTCGATGCGCTCGGTGCGCGGTCCGGCAAGGTCCGCGAGGTCGGCATCGCTTCCTGTGGCGAGGATTCGGCCTTGCCAGACGGCGACGGAACGGACTTCGTTGTTGCCGGCATCGAGCGTGCTGATCCTGCCGTTCCGCAGGATCAGATCGGCCGTCATTGCTGGTGGCATGAAAGGACCTCGGCTCCCCTGTTGGGCGCCGGACTTTAGCATGAGCGATCGCCCGGAAATCCAGCCCAGGAGCCACAAAAAGGCCACGCGCCAAGGAGGTCCGGATTCACCATGATCGTTTCAGCGCCGGCCGCGGACCCCCGCACGGCCGCCCCTGCCGGCGCACGCTGCGGCTCTTCCGAGGCCCTCGATCAATTGGGCCTGATCAAGGGTTTCGGACCGCAGCACCCACACGCCAACTCGGCCCTGTCCCTTCCCCGGGACAGGGCCGATCCTTTTGCGGCCGATGCTCCTTCCCGAAACGGGGCGCTTTGGCCGCGAACCTAGTTCCGTTCCGGCCGGAACACGGCGAGCGCGTCGGAAAGCTCGGGCAGGGCCCGGCTTGCCGCCGCCGCGCCCTCGGCGATCACCTCGTCCGCGCGGTCGAATTCCAGCAAGCCGATATGGCCGAGCCGCGGCGTGATCGCGACGTCGGGCGGTTCGCCGGCAAGCCGGCTCCGGGCGATCCGGTCCAACATGATGTTAAGCGACTGCACCATCACGCCGAAGAGGCTCGGCGTATCGGGGTCGCGGCCGAACACGCGCTCCGCGATTCCGCCGACCAGCCGCGTATGCCAGCCCCGATCGAGCTTGGGCAGTTCCTCCATCAGGTCGAAGCCGGCCGCTTTGGCGATGTTGGTTCCCGGCGCGCGGTTGCGGCCGATGATGTCGGAGTGGCAATTGACCGCGATCACGATATGCGCGCCGAGCGCCCGGCAAATCGAGACCGGCACGGGATTGACCAGCGCGCCGTCCACCAGCCAACGCTCCTCGAACTTCGCCGGCGCGAAGATGCCGGGAAGCGAGATCGAGGCGCGCAGCGCCGCGACGAGATTGCCGCTGTTGATCCAGACCTCGTGGCCGGACACCAGGTCGGTCGCCACGCAGGTGAAGGGCGCCGGCAGCTTCTCGATGAGCTGATCGCCGAGATGGCGTTCCATCACGTCGGTGAGACGATGCCCGCCGATCATGCCGCCGCGGCGGAGCTGGAAATCGAGATAGGAGACGATCCGCATCCGGTTGAGGTCGCGCGCCCATTCCTCGAGCACGTCGAGCTTGCCGGCGAGATGCATTCCACCGACCAGCGCGCCGATCGAGGTGCCGCAGACGACGTCGGGCTTCACCCCGGCGGCGTCGAGCGCGCGCAGCACACCGATATGCGACCAGCCGCGAGCCGCACCGCTGCCGAGCGCAAGTCCTATGCGCGGGCGGTGCATCTTCGCGGCCATCAGTCGGGATCGTCGCTGGCGAGGATGGCGCGGAGCTCGTCGAGCGCCGCCAGGCGCTCCATCCCCGGCGCGAGACGCGGGTCGTAGAGCAGCCGGACCAGGGCCTCGTCCTGCTCGGTCAGGAAATCGTCGGGGCTGTGATCGTTGAAGATCGAGGGGAAGACCTCGTCGGAATCGTTCGGCAGGCCCATCACCTGCGTGAGCTCCTCGACGATGCAGGCCGGCAGCTTTCCGAGCGAGGCGGCGGTATCGGACGGAATGCCGATGACCGCATTCACGATCTCGGAATGCTGGTTGACCGCATAGACGCCGAAGCAGAGCGAGCCGTTCAAATCCTTCCAGCCGCGGATCGGCTGGGTCAGATACTCGTTCACCGAGGCGATCAGCGTGTCGTAACGATCGAACACGATGACGACGTTGGCCTTCGGGCCCGTGCTGCTGAAGCCGATCTCGAGGCCGGTCAGCGTCTCGAGCAGCGTCATGTGAGTGGCGGTGAGCTTGGTCTGGATTGCGAGGTCGCCCGCGCGGCTGTCGACATAGATGCGCACCGGCGCGGTCCATTTGCGGACGCGCGGATCGGGCGAGGGGCCGAACTCGGTGCGGAACACGATCCGGTCGAAATTGGTGACCAGCTTGTCGGCGCTGACGCCGCCGAGCGCACCGCAGAGCAGTGCCGCTCCCGCGAGCGCGATGCCGGCGATGCCGCGCTTCAGGCGCAGCCCCGTTGCCGAGTTCTTCATCTCACTGTCCCGAGCCAGACTTGTTCCCCGCCACCCGATTTTGCGCCGGTCGGGCGGCGGGAAGCAAGCCGCAGGGCCGTTAACCGAGATAGGCCGAATTCTCGTGCACCTCGATCAGCGTCGGTCCGTCCGCCTTGAATGCCGCGGCGATCGCGGCGCGCAGCGCGTCGAGGCTGTCCGGTTTCACGGCATGCGCGCCGAACGCGCGCGCGAGCGCCATGAAATCCGGATTGCGCGGCTTCACGCCGATTTCCGGGATACCGCGATTAACCATGTCGCCCGCGATCTGTCCGAGGGCATCGTTGTTCCAGAGCAGGATCGCGATCGGCAGCTTCTGCTCCACCGCCGTTGCGAGCTCCTGCACGGTGAAGAGGAATCCCGCATCGCCCGCCACCGCGACAACCGCGCTCTCGGGCCGGCCGAGCTTCGCGCCGATGGCGGCCGGCAGCGCATAGCCGAGCGTGCCGTAGCCGACGGGATGGAACCAGCAGCGCGGCTGGCTCGCCGGGAAATGGTAGTTCCCGGTATAGGCGATCTGCGTCATGTCGGTGACGACGATGCCGTCTTCGGGAAGCGCTGTGCGCAGCGTGTCCAGCACGCGCGCATGCTTCTCCTGTAGTGCCGGCCAGCCGGCGCGGTTCGCCTTGCGCGCCTTCTCGATTTCGGCCGCGGCGATATGGCCGGCGGCACTCTTGCCGGCAAGCGTCCTGGAGAGTCCGGCGAGGGCGGCGCCGGCGTCGGCGAGGATGCCGACTGCGGTCGCGTAGTCGCGCGACAGGGTGCGCTGGTCGAGATCGATGCGAATGAGCTTTCCCCGGATCGTCAGCCGGTCGATCCAGCTATCCGTCTCCGACAGTTCCGTGCCGACGGCGACGACGACATCGGCGCTCGCCAGCAGGTCCTGCGTCGCGCGCATGAGGAGCGTGGCGCCGAGGCAGAGCGGATGATCGTCCGGCAACACGCCCTTGCCGGCCGTGGTCAGCGCCACCGGCGCGCCGAGCGTTGCGGCGAGCTGGCGCAGCTCGCCGGCGCAATCCACGGTGCCGCCGCCGGCCACGATCATGGGGCGCTTTGCCTTGCCGAGCAGCCCGGCCGCTTCGGCGATCGCGCCGGCATCGGGAGTCGGGCGCACGGCGGCTGCACGGGACGCCGCGCCGGAAGCGGCGGGCGCCGCCATCACGTCGAGCGGGATCTCGATATGGACGGGGCGGGGGCGCTCGCTCGCGAAACGGTCGAAGGCGTCGGCCACGGCGCCGGCGAGCTCACCCGGGCTGCGCAGGCTGTGGGTCGCCGCGACGAGCGGCGCGATCGAGGCCTGCTGGTCGGTGATCTCATGGAGCCGGCCCCGGCCCTTGCCGAGATCGTCGGTCGCATTCACGCTCGACAGCACGAGCACCGGCACCGAGTCGGAAAAGGCCTGGCCGATCGGCGTGGCGGCGTTGGTGAGGCCGGGACCGGTGATGACGCAGCAGACGCCCGGTCGCCCGGAGGCGCGCGCATAGCCGTCGGCCATGAAGCCGGCGCCTTGCTCGTGCCGTACGCCGATGTGGCGGATCTTGCTGCCGGCGAGGCCGCGATAGAGATCCAGCGTGTGGACGCCCGGAATGCCGAATACGGTATCCACGCCGTAATTCTCAAGAAGCGCGATCGCGGCTTGGCCGCAGGTCATGTTGGTCGCCATGAAGCTCTCACTGGTTGAAGCGGCGGGGATGCGCCGGGATCGTCGAGGGGAAACCGCGATTGTGCCAGCGCCTGTCCCGCCGGTCAGGCCGGAACCTGCGTCGAGATCCATGCCTTATCCCGGTTATCCACCTAATTCACACCCCCTGCAAGGCGAAGCCGGCTTCCGCCCTTTGGGCGACCTGCGCAGGATGACGCCCCGAATGGAAGGCTCCTCAATGCCGATCGTCAGTCCGTATCTGCAGCGCCGCCTCCGTAAGTTGGAGGAGGTCCTTGTGGAGCGAGATGAAGACAGAGGAAGACGGAAATCGCCCCGCCCGGCCGGCGAGGGCGAGAGGATGAAAATCGCGCCCGTGCCCGACAGGAGAACGCGCTCCGAGTCGGATCGCGGTTGAGGGATCCGTCGGTTTCCGTCCGCAATTCGAGGCTTCCCACACTCTTCGGCCTGTCGCCTGCCGCCCCCGGTCGGTCCCGATGCGCATCGCGAATCCGGCGCCGTTCGCGGTAGGGTGCGGCGTTCCGTCGCCTGCGAGCCGCAAGGCTCTCCGATGACGAACGACCCGACGCCGATTGCCTGAACGGATCCGGCCCTTGCTCTACACCCTCGTCGCCATCATCGCCCCTATCATGATCGTGTGCGGGATCGGCTACGCATGGGGACGGACCGGCCGGCCGTTCGACTCCGCGCTGGTGACGGCGCTCGTCACCACCATCGGCACGCCCTGCCTGATCGCCTCGACCCTGACCAGGCTGCAGCCGGATGCGGCGCAGCTCGGCAGCATGGTGCTGATCACGCTCGCCTGCTTCGTCGGGTTCGCGGCCGTCGGCATCGTCGCCCTGCGGATATTGAAGCTGCCCATGCATTCCTATTTGCCGGCACTGATGTTTCCCAATACCGGCAATATGGGTCTGCCGCTTGCGCTCTTCGCCTTCGGCGAGAGTGGCCTCGCGCTCGCCATCATCTTCTTCGTCGTGTCCGCGACGCTGCAATTCACGGTCGGTGTCGGTATCGCGTCCGGCAGCGCCGATCTTCGCCGTCTCCTGCGCATGCCGCTGCTTCATGCGGTTGCGCTCTCGCTGGTATTTCTGGCGACCGGATGGCCGGTGCCGCTCTGGCTCGACAACACGCTGGAGCTGCTCGGCGGCCTCACCATTCCGCTCATGCTGGTCGCGCTCGGCGTGTCGCTCTCGCAGCTCAAGGTTCGCTCCCTCCACCTCGCCCTCGGCCTTTCGGTGCTGCGCGTGCTTTCCGGCTTCCTTATCGGCTACGCGGCGTCCTGGGCTTTCGGGCTCGAGGGCGTGGCGCGCGGCGTCGTCATCCTGCAATCCTCGCTGCCGGTCGCGGTGTTCAACTATCTCTTCGCCAAGCTCTACAACCGCGCGCCGGAAGAGGTCGCGGGGCTGGTGGTCGTTTCGACGCTACTTTCCTTCGCGACATTGCCGCTGCTTTTGCTCCTGGTCCTCTAGAGTCCGATCGCCTCGAGCCGTGCCGCTCGAGGCGATCGGACTCTCGCTATCGTTCGAAATGGAGCAAGATTAGGATTGGATCGAATTCGACCGGACCTCGCTCCTGGCTCTGCGTCGCCCTTCCGGCCTTCCCCCGCAATCAGGAAAACGAAAATGCGGATCGTCACCGAGTTTCCGCGCCCGGTGCGCGAAATCGAGAACATGTGGATCCCGATGACCGACGGCACGCGCCTTGCCGCGCGCGTCTGGTTGCCGAAGGACGCGGACCGGGAGCCGGTGCCGGCGATCGTGGAATGCATTCCCTACCGCAAGCGCGACGGCACGGTCTGGCGCGACGAGCAGATGCATCCCTATATGGCGGGGCAGGGCTATGCCGTGCTGCGCATCGATCTGCGCGGCAGCGGCGATGCCGACGGCTTCATCGACGATGAATACACACCGGAGGAGCAGCGCGATTGCGTCGAGGCGATCGCCTGGGTATCGCGTCAGCCCTGGTGCGTCGGTACCGTCGGCATGATGGGAATATCCTGGGGTGGATTCAATTCGCTCCAGGTCGCGGCGCATCGGCCGCCCGCCCTCAAGGCCATCGTCACGATGGATTCGACCGACGACCGCTATGCCGACGATGTGCATTACATGGGCGGCGCGATGCTGCACGACAATTTCGCCTGGCCGTCGGCGATGTACGGCTATCTCTCCCTGCCGCCGGATCCCGCGATCGTGGGCGAGGGATGGCGTTCGGCCTGGCTCGCCCGGCTGGAGCGTGCCGGCTTCTGGCAGCGCCAATGGCTCGAGCATCAGCGTCGCGACGCCTACTGGAAGCAGGGCTCGGTCTGCGAGGATTACGACCGTATCCGATGCGCCGTCTATGCCGTGGGCGGCTGGGAAGACGGTTATTCCAATGCGGTGCCGCGGCTTCTCGCGGGATTGAAGGCGCCGGTCAAGGGCATCGTCGGGCCCTGGGGACATGCCTTCCCGCATGCCGCCCATCCGGGTCCCTCCATCGGGTTCCTGCAGGAGCTGCGCCGCTGGTGGGATCAGTGGCTGAAGGGTGTCGACACCGGGATCATGGACGAGCCGGCCTATCGCGCCTGGATCAACGAGAGCTTTCGGCCGGTGCATTTCGCCGAGGAGCGGGCGGGCCGCTGGGTCGCCGAAGCCGCCTGGCCGAGCGCGCGCATTCGCCCCCGCATCCTCCATCTCGACGGATCGCGACGCCTGACCGACGAGGCGGGTGCGCCCGCGACGCTGGAAATCTGCTCGCCCCTCGATACCGGACTGGGGTCGCTCGAATGGTGCTCCTACGGGGACAGCCATGGCGATCTGCCGACCGATCAGCGCGCCGACGACGGCCGCTCGCTCTGCTTCGACAGCGAGCCGCTCGCGGAGCGGCTGGAGATCCTCGGCGCGCCGGTCGTCACGCTTGCCTTCAGCGTCGACAGGCCGGTGGCGGGGATCTGCATCCGGCTTTGCGACGTCTGGCCGGACGGCGCCTCGAGCCGCGTCACCTATACGCTCTTCAATCTCAATCACTACAAGAGCCACGAATTTCCCGAACGGCTGGAGCCGGGCCGGCGCTATGTCGCGACGATCAGGCTCAACGATGCTGGCCACGCCTTCCTGCCGGGACAGCGCCTCCGTCTCGCCATATCGACCTGTTACTGGCCGATGATGTGGCCGTCGCCGGAAACGGTGACGCTGACCGTTCATGCCGGGGAGAGCCGGCTCGAGCTGCCCGTCCGTCCGGCGAGCGCGGAGGATGCGAAGCTCCCGGCCTTCGACGAGCCCGAATATGCCGACGGTCCGCGCGAGCATTGGAGCCGTCAGCCGATCCATCGCCGCACGATCGGCCATGTGCCGAGCACGGGCGAGACGACCGTCACCATGGAGAAGGATGGCGGCGCCACACATCTCTTCGCGATCGATCTCGAGATGGATTTCCGCACGGTCGAGACCTACCGCATGACGCTCGGCGATCCGCTCTCGGCGACCGGCGAAACCACCACGCGGAACTGGCTGAGGCGGGGCGACTGGAACGTGACCACCCTGACCCGGACGACGCTTCGCCTCGACGCGACGCATTTCCACGCGACGGCCGAGCTCGAGGCCTATGCCGGGGCGGAGCGCGTGTTCCGCAAGACCGAGGAATTTTCGGTGCCGCGGGACTGCCTCTGAGGCGAGGCATCGGGGCCGAGGGCGTGGCGGGAAGCCGCCATCTGGGGTATATTCCTTTCCGATGGCCGTCCCGGGCGGCCTCCGCGAGCAGGAGAGTTGAGCCATGAACGAGAGCGCGCTTCGCAGGCCGACCGAGAGCGGCATCGTCAGCAAGACTCACATGCCTTTCGAGCTCGATGGCGGCGTCGCCGCTCGCGCCCGCATCGGCATGATGGTGCTCTCCTCCGACCATACGCTCGAATATGAGTGGCGGCGGATCTTCGCCGGGCTCGACGGCGTCGCGCTCTACGCGAACCGGATCTACAACTCGACCATGGTCAATCCGACCACGCTCGCCGAGATGGAAGCGCGGATGACCGAGGTGGCGCGACTGATCCTGCCGGGCACGCCGCTCGACGTGGTGGCCTATGGCTGCACCTCGGGCACGGTGGTGATCGGCGAGGACAAGGTCTTCGCCCGTATCCGCGCGGCGCGGCCGAAGGTCGCCTGCACGACGCCGATCACCGGCGCCGTCGCCGGCCTCACGGCGCTCGGCTGCAAGCGGATCGCGTTGCTGACGCCCTATGTCGAGGAAGTGAACCAGGTGTTGCGTCGCCATGTCGAATCGCGCGGCATCGGCGTGCCGGTAATGGGCTCCTTCAATCACGAGAACGACGACGAGGTCGCACGCATCTCGATGAAGTCGCTGCAGGACGCCATGCTCGATCTGGGCTCGAGCCCCGATGTGGACGGCGTGTTCGTTTCCTGCACTTCGCTTCGCGTGGTGGAGATCGCCGAGGAGACCGAGCGCCGCCTCGGGAAGCCGGTGACCTCGAGCAACCACGCCATGGCGTGGCATGCGCTGCGTCTGGCCGAGATCAGGGACCCGCTGCCCGGCCTCGGCCGTCTCTTCCGAATCTAGCCCGTTCCTTCGGGACGCCCCGACCGCCAACCGCCGGCGCGGCCGGCGGCGAAGAGTTGCGCCGGCGACCCTTTTCCCCACGAAAGGTTTGGCCCCCCGTGTCGTCTTCCGCTCTCGTGATCCGCCCGCTCGAACAGAAAGACCGGCCGCTCTGGGAACCGCATTGGGCCGGCTACCAGGCCTTCTACAAAGTATCGATCGCGCCGGCCGTGACGGACGAAACCTGGCGCCGGTTGCTGGATCCGAAGGAACCGATGCATGTGCTGGGTGCCTTCGACGGCCCGACGCTGCTCGGCATCGTCCACTACATCTTCCACCGCTCGACCTGGACGACGGGCGACTATTGCTACCTGCAGGATCTCTTCGTCGATCCGACGCGGCGCGGCGGCGGCACCGGCCGGAAGCTGATCGAGGCGGTCTATGACGCGTCGAAAGCCAAGGGCGCGAGCCGGGTCTATTGGCTCACGGCCGAGGACAACGCGCCGGCGCGGCTGCTCTACGACAAGGTCGCGAGCTATGTCGGCTTCATCCAGTACCGGAAGCAGATGTAGCGGAGATCGCGCGCCTCATCCCGAGCCTGTCAGGGCGCTGCATCCAGTCGAGGCGATCTAGAGGCTAGGGAAACGCCACCAGCATTGCTCTCTCTGGTGCCCAAAGGAACCGGTGTGGTGAGATTTGGCACTCACACAGCCAATTCCGATACGTCCATTTCTGGCTACATCGCGATCAGGAATGCCGGGGCACTCTGAGAAAGCTCGCTGTTATCACTTAACTGCGGCTCGCGTGGGTGCCCCTGCAGCGGGCGATATTGTGCGACGTTTTAAGCGGCGGAGCGCCGGTCGCTCGATCCCTATCGTGGTTGCCAAGCTTAGACAAAGAACCGCAGCGATTGCTGCCAGAAGCGTCAACGGCAGCGATGTCTGAGAGAGATCCCGCGTTTTTACCAGATCAAACCAGATGATGAACACGAACGGATGCCAGAGGTAGATGCCATAGGAGGCATCACCCAGGGTCACAGTCCATTGCGGGAGTCGAAGCTGCCGTTCAAGCCCCACGAACCCGGCAACAATGCATACTGCTGACGGCAACAGCCAAGCGACGCGAATATCGCGCTGGGTGCCATACTCCAATGGAAGGGGCAGCCAGAATGCAGCGAATGCCATGGCTGCGGCCAGGATGCCAAGGCCGATCGCCAGCAGCACGATCGGGCGCCCTATCAGCCCCCGCTCATAGGCTACGGCAACCAGACATCCGGCGAGGAACTCGAACAGGTGAGATCCAGTGAGCATCGATCGAAAGGGGATCGACCATCCAAGCCGGCCCGCAATCATCACGGCAATCGCGGTTGCGCCAGTAATCACGAGCATGCGCCGTCCGCCGAGCATGATGGCCAACGAAACCAGTAGGTAGAAATAAAGCTCGTAACTGAGGCTCCAACTGATCCCGTGAATGTTGGTCCTGACCGATTGCGGCACTAGAAAGAAGCTTCGGGCCAAATCGACGTTTGCAAGCCGAGATGGCGTCCATGCTTGCATGTAGAAGAAGATCGCGGCGAACACGATCCAGAAGGTCAGATAGACCCGCATGGCGCGTCGGAAGGCGAATGCCAGCGCATCAACACCGCCGGACTTGCCCGCTGCGCTGAGCCACATCACAAAGCCAGAGAGCACGAAGAACACATCGACGCCAAAGAAGCCAGCCGAGACGAACGGCTTGAGGTCGATCGCACCGCCGGCCCGCTCATAGAGATGTGGCGCGTGATAGAGCATGACGGCTGACGCCGCGAAGAAGCGCAGCGCTTGGAGATTAGCAAGCCTATGCAACTCTATCCCCGATGGTAACGGGGGCGGAATTTAAACCTTTACCTGCATCGCGGCAAGCCGCTGCCTGGCGGCATTTTCTTTTGCAACACGGAGGCCAGCGCGATCGGCGAGTGTTTTCACCGGCTCTACTTCCTGGAGCGTACCTGCATGGTGCAGTTCATCGCCATGTCTTCCGGGCGTCCCTTGCGTCGCGATTCCGACCAGGACGCCGAGAAGGCGGTTCAGGAGTTCGATAGCCCCCGTCTCAATAGCGATCGAAGGTGAGGCCGTCGAAGGGCAGGGCCGGCTTGCGCCCCAGCATCAGGTCCGCAACCATGCGCGCCGAGCCGCAGGCCATCGTCCAGCCGATATGGCCATGTCCCGTATTGAGGAAGAAATTGCGATAGCGCGTCTCGCCCATGATCGGCGGGCCGTCCGGCGTCATGGGCCGGAGGCAGGCCCAATGGCTCGGCCGGTCGTAATCGGCGCCTTCGGGGAAAAGCTCCCGTGCGACCTTCAGCATCGTCTCGAATTCGCGCGGCGTGTAGCTCGTGTCATAGCCGGCGAAATCCGCCGTCGCGGTCAAGCGCACGCGATCGCCCGCACGCGAGAAGGCGACGAGATGGCCTTCGTCGACGCCCGCCCGCGACGGCGCGTTCGCCGGGTCCTTCACCGGCAGCGTCAGCGAATAGCCCTTCACCGGGAAGATCGGCAGGGTGAGCCCGATCGTCTTCGCGGGGGCGGGACTGTAGCTGCCGAGCGACAGCACGAAACGGTCGCCGGCGATCGGGCCCTGGTCGGTCTTCACGCGGGTGACGGCGCCGTTCGCCGCCTCGAAGCCCTGGACGCTCGTGTTGTACTGGAACTTCACGCCGAGCCGCTGGCAGATTTCGGCCAGGCGCTCGGTGAAGAGCCGGCAATCGCCGCTCTCGTCCTGCGGCGCATAGATGGCGCCCACGAACTTGTCGCGCGCGCGGGCGAGCGACGGCTCGAGCTCGATCACCCTGTCCATCCCGATCGCTTCCAGCGGATAGCCGTGGTCGGTGAGGAGAACGGTGGTCGCCTGGCCGGTCCTGAAATGGTCGGTGTCGCGATAGAGATAGACCGAGCCCTTCACCACCTCGTCATAGTGAAAGCCTTCCGTGGTACGGATTTCGATGAGCTGCTCGCGGCTATATTTGCAGAGCTCGAGCTTCACCAGCGTATTGCGGCGGTTGGCGGCGGCGGTGCAGTTGGCGAGGAAGCGAAGGCTCCAGGCCCACATGGCGGGGTCGAGCTTGAGGCGGTAGCGGAGCGAGGTGTCGTTCCGCCACAGCGACTTCAGCAGCACCATTGGCGCCCGCGGCGAGGCCCAGGCGTATGCATGTCCCGGCGCGATCATGCCGGCGTTGGCAAAGCTGGTTTCGCCCGCGGCGCCGGGCTGCCGGTCGACCACCGTCACCGCCTCGCCCGCCTTTGCTAGATAGTAGGCGGTCGCCATGCCGACGACGCCCGCGCCCAGAACCACTGTGGTCATGCCGATCCTCTCGCCTCCGAATTCGGCC
>CAZMUZ010000030.1:0-33840 GCA_964569315.1 uncultured Rhodospirillaceae bacterium
TCGCCTCCTTCGCGGTCAAGGTGCCGATGTGGCCGGTCCATACCTGGCTGCCCGATGCCCACGTCGAGGCGCCGACGGCCGGCTCGGTGATCCTGGCCGGCGTGCTGCTGAAGATGGGCGCCTACGGGTTCATCCGCTTCTCGGTGCCGATGCTGCCCGACGCCACCGTGATGTTCACGCCGCTCGTCTATGCGCTCAGCATCGTGGCGGTGATCTATACCTCGCTGGTCGCGCTCGCCCAACAGGACATGAAAAAGCTGATCGCCTACAGCTCCGTCGCGCATATGGGTTTCGTCACGGTCGGCATTTTCACCCTCAACCAGCAGGGCATCGAAGGCGCGCTCTTCCAGATGCTGAGCCACGGCATCGTCTCCGGCGCTCTCTTCCTCGTGGTCGGGGTAATCTATGACCGCCTCCACAGCCGCGAGATCGCCCGCTATGGCGGGCTCGTTCACCGGATGCCGCTCTACAGCGCGGCCTTCATGCTCTTCATGCTGGCCTCGGTCGGGCTGCCCGGCACCAGCGGCTTTGTCGGCGAGTTCCTGGTCATGGTCGGCGCCTTCCAGGCGAACAGCTGGGTAGCGCTGCTGATCTGCACCGGCATCATCCTCAGCGCTATGTATATGCTCTGGCTCTATCGCCGGGTGATCTTCGGAAAGCTCGAGAAGGCGGACCTGATGGGCATCCTCGACCTGAACCGGCGCGAAATCCTGGTGTTCGCGCCGCTGGTCGTGCTCGTGCTCTGGATGGGCATTTATCCGAAGCCGTTCCTGGAATTCATGTCGCCGACCGTCGAGCGGCTGATCGCTCGCCACCAGGCGGCGATCGCCGACACGCCTCCCAGCGGCCTTTCCTCGCTCGTCGGGGAATCCTGGCAGGCAATCGAGACGCGGCTGAGGTGATCCCGATGATGAGTCAATCCTTCCATCTGGCCCTGCCGGAAATCCTCGTCGCCGGAGCCTGCATGGCATTGATGCTGCTTGGCGCCTTCAGCCGCGCGGACCGCACCGCGCTGATCACCGGGCTGACGGTGGCGACGATGGCGGTCGCCGGAATCCTCGTGCTTCTGCTGCCCGAAGGCCGGCAGACCGCCTTCGGCGGCCTCTTCGTCACCGACAGCTATGGCGCATTCCTCAAGATTACCGTCCTGATCGCCGCGATCTTCAGCATTCTGCTGTCGATCGGTTATCTGCGGCGCGAGATGATGGCGCGCTACGAATATCCGTTGCTGCTGCTGTTTGCCGTGCTCGGCATGCTCATGATGGTCTCGGCGAACGACCTCATCTCGCTCTATGTCGGCATCGAGCTGCAGAGCCTTGCGCTCTATGTCATCGCCGCCTTCCGGCGCGACAATCTGCGGTCGACCGAAGCGGGCCTCAAATATTTCGTCCTGGGGGCGCTCGCTTCCGGCATGCTGCTCTACGGGTCGTCGTTGATCTACGGCTTCCTCGGCACCACCAGCTTCGATTCCATCGCCGACAGCCTAGTCGGGGTGACGACGCCGTCGCTCGGCCTCGTGATCGGCCTCGTTTTCGTGATCGCCGGCCTCGCCTTCAAGGTGTCGGCGGTGCCGTTCCATATGTGGACCCCCGACGTCTATGAAGGCGCGCCGACGCCGGTCACCGCCTTTTTCTCGATCGCACCGAAGGTGGCGGCGCTCGGCCTCTTCGGCCGTGTGCTGATCGGGCCGTTCGGCGAGATGCTGCCGCAATGGCAGCAGGTCATCATCTTTATCGCCATCGCGTCCATGACGCTCGGCGCCTTCGGCGCAATCAATCAGAGCAACATCAAGCGGCTGATGGCCTACAGCGCCATCGCCAATGTGGGCTATGCGTTGATCGGCCTCGCTGCGGGGACGGAGCAGGGGATGCGCGGCCTGCTCATCTACATGGCCATTTATGTGGTGACCAACGCCGGTACCTTCGCCTGCATCCTCGCCATGCGCCAGAAGGGCCGGATGGTCGAAGGCATCGCCGATCTTGCGGGTCTCGGCAAGACGCAGCCGATGATGGCCTTCGCCTTCGGCGTCTTCATGTTCTCGCTCGCCGGCATTCCGCCGCTTGCCGGCTTCTTCGGCAAGCTCTTCGTCTTCCAGGCGGCGATCCAGGCGGAGCTCTACACCCTTGCCGTGATCGGCGTGGTGACCAGCGTGGTCGGTGCCTATTACTATCTGCGCATCGTGAAGATCATGTATTTCGACGAGCCGACGGAGAGCTTCGATCGCCCCGTGGGGATCGACATCGCGGGCGTGACCGCCGTCGCGGCCGTGCTGACCCTGCTCTTCTTCGTGCTGCCGGCACCGCTGCTCGGAGGCGCCGAAGCCGCCGCCGCCGCTCTCTTCGGCGGCTGAGCCGGCGGCCGGATCCTGCATGGCCGGGCCGCCGCTGGCGTTCCCCTCCTTCTACCGGGTTCTCGCCTTCGACAGCCTGCCCAGCACCATGGACGAGTGTCGGCGCCAGGCGGCTGCCGGCGCGCCTGAAGGATTGCTGGTCTGGGCGAGGGAACAGACCGCCGGGCGCGGCCGCCGTGGCCGCAGCTTCGCCTCGCCGCCCGGCAATCTCTATCTTTCGCTGTTGCTGCGGCCGGACCGCCCGGCTGCCGAAGGCGCGCAGCTCGGCTTCGTGGCCGCCGTGGCGCTCGCCGAGGCGGTGGGCGGCCTGGTGCCCGGCGGCGCGGACCGGGTGACGCTCAAATGGCCGAACGATCTGCTGATCGACCGCGCGAAGGCGAGCGGCACGTTGCTGGAGGGCCAGCCGGGCGCCGCCGGGCGGCTCGACTGGCTCATCCTCGGCATCGGCGTCAACGTGCTGAGCCATCCTCCCGACACGCCCTATCCGGCGACCTCGCTGAAGGCGGCGGGCTCGTCCGCTCGCGCCGACGACCTGCTGGCCGCGCTCGCCGACGCTTTCGTGGCCTGGCACGAGACCTGGCGCGACCGGGGCTTCGGGCCCGTCCGAACCGCCTGGCTCGATCGCGCGGCCGGGCTCGGCGAGCCCATCCGGGTCAATCTCGCGCAAGGCAGCCTGGAAGGGCGTTTCGCCGATCTCGACGAGACGGGCATACTCTGGCTCGACCTGCCCGGCGGGGGCCGCCGGGCGGTCGCCGCCGGCGATCTCTACTTTCCCGAGGCGTGAGAAGGTTCACCCGCGATGCTGCTCGCCATCAACGCCAACAACACGAACGTCAAGTTCGCGATCTTCGACGGCAGCACCCTCAAGGGCGACTGGCGCCTCGCCACCAGCGCGCAGCGGACCGCCGACGAATATATGGTCTGGCTCGACCATCTGATGGGCCTCGCGGGCCTCGGCGCGCGCGATATCGATGGCGCCATCATCGCGACCGTGGTGCCGCAATCCCTGTTCAACCTGCGCCAGCTTTGCCGCCGCTATTTCGATACCGAGCCGCTCATCGTCGGCGACCCGTCGGTCAAGCTCGGCATCGATATCCGCATGGACCGGCCGAGCGAGGTCGGCGCCGACCGGCTCGCCAATGCCGTCGGCGGGCACCTGATTCATCGGGGGCCGCTGATCGTGGTCGATTTCGGCACGGCGACCACCTTCGACGTCGTATCGGCGGAAGGCGATTATTGCGGCGGGGTGATCGCGCCGGGGATCAATCTCAGCCTCGAGGCGCTGCATGGCGCGACCGCCATGCTCCCGCGCATCGCCGTGGAGCGGCCGCAGAAGGTCGTCGGCACCGACACGCTCTCCGCCATGCAGTCCGGCATCTACTGGGGTTATATCAGCCTGATCGAGGGGCTCGTCGCCCGCATCAAGGCGGAGCGGGGCGGAGCCATGACGGTGATCGTGACCGGCGGGCTCGCGCCGCTTTTCTTCGGCGCCTCGGATATCCTCGAGCAGCTCGAGCCCGAGATCACCATGCGCGGCCTGGTCGAGATCTATCGGCGGAACCGGGTTACGGCATGATCGAGGCCCCGAAGCAGGACGAGCTGCTGTTTCTGGCGCTCGGCGGCGCCGGCGAGATCGGGATGAACCTCAATCTCTATGGCCATGCCGGCCGCTGGCTGATGGTGGATCTCGGCGTCACCTTCGGCGACGACAGCACGCCCGGCATCGACCTCATCATGCCGGACATTTCCTTCATCGAGCAGGAGCGGGCGAAGCTCGCCGGGCTCGTCCTCACCCACGCGCATGAGGACCATATCGGCGCCATGCCGTGGCTCTGGCCGCGGCTGCGCTGCCCCATCTATGCGACACCCTTCACGGCGGCCGTGCTGCGCCGGAAGATGACCGAGTCCGACTTCGAGGGCGAATTGCCCCTGACCGAGATCCCGATGTCGGGCCGTTTCCGGATCCCGCCCTTCGAGCTCGAGCTCATCACGCTCACCCATTCGATCCCCGAGCCGAACGCCGTGGTGATCCGCACTGGCGCCGGCACGGTGCTCCATACCGGCGACTGGAAGCTCGATCCGGAGCCGCTCGTGGGACCGGTCGCCGACGAGGCCGCCCTCAGGCGCCTCGGCGAGGAGGGCGTGCTCGCCATGGTCTGCGATTCCACCAACGCGCTGGTGCCGGGCGAGTCCGGGTCGGAAGCGACCGTGCGGGACAACCTCGATGCCCTGATCGGCCGCGCGAAACAGCGTATCGCCGTGGCCTGCTTCTCGAGCAACGTCGCCCGCCTCGAAAGCGTCGCCAAGGCGGCGGCCAAGCACGACCGGCAGGTGGCGCTGGTGGGGCGCTCGCTCTGGCGGATCAACCAGGCGGCGCGCGAAACCGGCTACCTCTCGGATGTACCGGATTTCGTGAGCGAGCACGATGCCGACTTCCTGCCGCGCGACAAGCTGGTGCTGCTCTGCACCGGCAGCCAGGGCGAGCCGCGCTCGGCGCTTGCCCGCATCGCGCGGAACGAGCATCCGGCTGTGCAGCTCGAGCCCGGCGATACCGTGATCTTCTCCTCCCGCGTCATTCCCGGGAACGAGCGGGACATCGGCCGGCTGCAGAACGAGCTGGTGCGGCTCGGGGTGGAGATCGTCACCGAGCGCGACCACGACGTGCATGTGTCCGGCCATCCGGCCCGGGACGAGCTCGCGCAGATGTATCAGTGGGTGCGGCCTCGCATCGCCGTGCCGGTTCATGGCGAGGCCCGCCATATGATGGCGCATGCGCGGCTTGCCGAGGCCTGCCAGGTGCCGCAGGCGATCGTGCCGGCGAACGGCGCCGTGATCCGTCTCGCCCCGGGATCGGCGGAACGGATCGCCGAAGTGCCCGCCGGCCGCTACGGGCTCGACGGATCGACCCTCATCCCGCTCCATGGCGAAACCATCCGCTTCCGCCATCGGATGCTTCACAACGGTGCCGCGGTCGCGATGCTTCTGCTGACCGGCAAGGGAAAGCTCGCCGCGGAGCCGGAGATCGCCATCCAGGGACTGGGCGAACCCGACGAGATCGAGCCTGCGCGGGCCGCGGCGGCGGCCGCGGTCAGGGCGGCCCTCGAGAAGCTGCCGGCCGAGAGCCGGCGTTCCGAGGACGCGATCAAGGAGGCGGCGCGCATCGCGGTGCGCCGCAGCCTGCATGCGCGCTATGGCAAGAAGCCGCTGACCGAGGTCAGGATCCTGCGACTTTCCTAGCCTTGCGTACTGCCGCAGACTGACCGAGTTTCGAGACCCAAGGAGAACAGCAGCCGTGATCGGTCGTTTGAACCATGTCGCCATTGCCGTGCCGGACCTGACGGCGGCGACGGCCACCTATCGAGATACGCTCGGCGCCAAGGTCTCGGCGCCGCAGCCCGAGCCTGACCATGGCGTGACGGTCGTGTTCGTGGAGCTGCCCAACACCAAGATCGAGCTGCTGCACCCGCTCGGACCGAATTCGCCGATCGCAAGCTTCCTCGAGCGCAATCCGTCGGGCGGAATCCACCATGTCTGCTACGAGGTGTCGGATATCCTGGCCGCTCGCGACCGGCTCAAGGCCGCCGGCGCGCGGGTGCTCGGCGACGGCGAGCCCCGGATCGGCGCGCACGGCAAACCGGTGCTGTTCCTGCATCCGAAGGATTTCTGCGGCACGCTGGTCGAGCTGGAGCAGGCATGAGTTGGATTTCGGGCATCGTCGTCTATTTCCTGATCTGGTGGATGGTGCTGTTCGCGGTGCTGCCCTGGGGCGTCCGGGTGGCCGAGGAGCCGGAGGCAGGACACGCGACGAGCGCGCCGGTCAAGCCGCGGCTCTGGCTGAAGGCGGCCGTGACCACGGCGATCGCCGCCTTGCTGTGGCTGGTCTATTACTGGGTCTATCAATCGGGCTGGATCGAGTTCCGGCCCGGCTCCTGATCTCCCGAACCCGGAATCCGAGCCCGCCATGAGCTATTGCGACGCCGCCCCCGGCCATCCGTTCCACGGGCCCTATCACGAGGCGGAATACGGTTTTCCCCTCAAGGGCGACGCGGCCCTCTTCGAGCGGCTGGTGCTGGAGATCAACCAGGCCGGCCTTTCCTGGCTTACCATCCTGAAGAAGCGTGACGCGTTCCGCGCCGCCTATGCCGGGTTCGACATCGACAAGGTGGCGGCCTTCAAGGCGAAGGACCGCAATCGCCTGCTGAAGGATGCCGGCATCATCCGCAACCGGCTCAAGGTCGAGGCGGCGATCGAGAACGCCAGGCGTCTCCAGGCGATCCGCGAGAGCCATGGTTCGTTCGACGGATGGCTCGATGCCCACCACCCGCTCTCCAAGGAGCAGTGGGTGAAGCTCTTCAAGCAGACTTTCCGCTTCACCGGGGGCGAGATCGTCGGCGAATTCCTGATGAGCACCGGCTATCTGCCCGGCGCGCACCGGGTGGACTGCCCGGTCTATCGGAAGATCCGGCGGCTCAAGCCCGCCTGGATGCTGGCCGAGAGGAAGAAATAGCTATTCGCCTTTCCGCTTATTGAACTTCAACTCACTTAGTCAATAATAATTGAATTATATCAGCGTCTTGTGTGGCGTTCTTGATTTTCAAATCCGGCCATATTTTTCGATAGGAATCGCAGTCGAAAATCTCAGAGGCGGCTCGGCCGGAGGAGCGCACGCTCGAATTCGGCCGCGCAATCGGCCCAGTCCCGGCCCTGCTGCGATCGCAGCGCGGCCAGATGTTGCCGGCGCCAGAGACTCTCGTCCGTCAGGAGCCTGACCGCCGCCTCCGCAAAACCTTGGTCGTCCGCTCGGATGAAGCCGGTTTCCCCGTCTCGCACCCGCTCCGGCAGAACGGCGACGGGGCGGATCACGGCCGGGATTCCGAGCGCCTGGGCCTCGGCGACGGAAAGGCAAAACATCTCGCTGTGATGGCCGCCATAGAGCATCGCGCGGCTGCTCCGCATCGCCTCCCACAGCGCTTCCCGCGTCGCGATCGGTTGCGGCTTCAGCGACGCCCGGCCTGCCGCCGAGAGACCGGGCGGCAGGTGATGCTCGATCGGCAAGACCCCCGTCTGGCCATAGACCCATTTCGCATCGCGAATCCCGTAGATATGGAGCTCGGCGCCCGGCACGCGGGGCAGGATCGCCCGGTCCCAAAGCTCGATCAGCCAGCGAAGGTTGCGGCTCGGGTTGGAGGCGAAGATCGCGCGCGGGGGCGGGGGCGCCTCCAGGGGCGGCCGGTTGCGCACCATCTCGGGCAGGCCAAGATCGACGACATGCCCGTCGAGGCGCGGAAAGGCGAGGCGGCGCAGGAAGCTCGAGCGGTAGCCCTCATAGAGGGCGCGCTGGTGCTCGCTGATGAAGATCGTCCGTGGGCGATAGCGCCAAATGCGCGCCAGCATCCCGTAATGCTTCAGGTTGTTCGGCTTCCACATCATCCAGAGCACCCGCCGGCCGGGCGCCCGGACAAGGCTCAGGAGCGGGGGATGCTGGACCGCGACATGGACGTCCGCACAAGAGGGGCGCGGTCCATCGAGCGGCCGCCAGGCCACGCCGTTATGCTCGATCGGCCCGTCGCAGTTCGTGTAGCAGACGACCTCGTGGCCGCGTTGCACGAGTTCTTCCGCCATATGGCAGACGGAGGATTCCGTACCGCCCAGCGGACGCAGATCGAACGAGCGGCCGTCATAACGGTTCGTCGAATCCGCGATGATGATTCGAGCCACAGGACGGCAATGGGCCGGGCGTCAGCCGCCGATAAAGGCGAATTTCATGATGAAAAGGATCGCCAGCACCGCCACGGCAGGGTGGATCTGTTGCCAGCGCCCGCTGACGAGCTTGATCGCGGCATAGGTGATGAACCCGAACGCGATGCCGTTGGCGATGGAAAAGGTGAAGGGCATGGCGAGCGCGGTGACGACCGCGGGCGCATATTCCGTCACATCCTCCCAATCGATCTCCGTCAGGCCCCGCGTCATCATGCAGGCGACGAAGAGGAGCGCCGGCGCCGTCGCATAGGCCGGGATCATGCCGGCAAGCGGCGCGAGGAACAGCGCCGCGAGGAAGAAGATCGCGACGACGACCGCCGTCAGCCCGGTCCGGCCGCCGGCCTTCACGCCTGCCGCGCTCTCGATATAGCTCGTGGTCGTCGAGGTGCCGAGCGCGGCGCCGACCATGGCGGCGGTGCTGTCCACGGTGAGGGCGCGTCCGATCCGCGGCAGCTTGCCGTCCTTGTCCAGCAAGCCCGCGCGATGCGCGACGCCGATGAGCGTGCCCGTATTGTCGAAAAGATCGACGAAGAGGAATGCGAAGATGATGGCGGCGAGGCCGAGATTGAGCGCGCCCGCGATGTCCATTTCGAGGAAGGTGGGGGCGATGCTCGGCGGCATCGAGAAGAGCCCGCCCGCGGGGCTGACGCCGAGCGCGACGCCGATCGCCGTCACGACGAGGATCGAGATGATGATGGCGCCGGGTATGCGACGCGAATCGAGCGCCGCCATCAGCACGAAGCCGACCGCGGCCAGGATCGGCGGCCAGGCGGTGAGATCGCCGAGCGTGACCAGCGTCGCCGGGTGATCGACGATGATTCCGGCCGCCTCGAGCCCGATGATACCGAGGAAAAGGCCGATGCCGGCCGAGATCGCCATCTTCAGGCTCATCGGGATGGCGTTGACGATCCACTCGCGCACCGGCGTCACGCTGATCGCGAAGAAGATCACGCCGGAGAGGAAGACGGCGCCCAGCGCCACCTGCCAGCTATGGCCCATGCCGAGCACGACGCCGTAGGTGAAGTAGGCGTTGAGCCCCATGCCGGGCGCGAGCGCGACCGGGTAATTCGCATAGAGCCCCATGAAGGCGCTGCCGAAGGCGGCGGCGAGGCAGGTCGCAACGAAGACCGAGCCCTGGTCCATCCCCGTCGCGGAGAGGATCTGCGGGTTGACGAAGATGATATAGGCCATCGTCAGGAAGGTCGTCGCGCCGGCGAGAATCTCGCGCCGAAGCGTGGTATTGTGCTGGCTGAGGCCGAAGAGTTGTTCGAGCATCGCTAAAATCCCCCTGGATGCACCGCCGGCCGGGCCGGTTTCCTTCCGCACGCCCTCCGGTTGACGTTTGTTTAAGGCCTGGAAAGCGAGCATAGCGACATGATCATCCGCCGCCTCTCGATCCCCGTCCTCCTCGTCCTTTCGACGAGTTCCCCCATATTTGCCGCCGATTCGATTGTGCAAATGAGCAGGGAAGATTGCGCGCAGGTTGTCAAGCACCAGCCCGCCGCCGACGTGGCCTATCAGCCCGGTGTCGACGCCCACGGCAATGCGGTGGCGCCGGCCGACCTTCCGGGGACGCCGACGCTGGCCCTGCCGCCGGAAATCCCGGTGCTAATCTCCGTCGATCTGCAGGATCGTTACCATCTGCCGGCCAATTCGGCGCTGTATGAAGGCAATGCCGGCATCGGCGTCGCGATGGTCGACATGAACGGCAATGTGACCTTCAACGGCAAGCCGCTGACCGACCCCGAGTCGAGCGCGCTCGCCGCCGCCTGCCAGCAGGCCATGCAGCCGGCGCCGGAACCGGCACCCGCGCCATAGGCGAGCCGACAGGACGCCGATCCCCGCGGAGGCTCTCGACGCTTCCGCCTCGCGACATCGTTGGCCGAACCGAAGCGATCGCGGCGTTCCATGGGACGAAGCGAACTCGCCGCCGCCCACGCCGGCGCGGGCGGGAGGTTCCCCGATGCGACATCCTGCGAAGCCCTCCGCGATGGACAGCGACAGGGCCATTGCCTAAAGTCACCGCGCCCGCGCAACGCGCTGCGGCAATAGCCTGAAAGATCAAGGATTTTCATGCGCCGCTCGGTCTATTTTCTGCCCACGCTCAAGGAGACGCCCGCCGAGGCGCAGATTGTGTCGCACCGGCTGATGCTGCGCGCCGGGATGGTTCGCCAGGCGAGCGCCGGCATCTATTCCTGGCTGCCGCTCGGCTTCCGCGTGCTGCAGCGGATCGAGCAGATCGTGCGCGAGGAACAGGACCGGGCGGGCTGCCAGGAAGTGCTGATGCCGACCATCCAGTCGGCCGACCTCTGGAAGAAATCCGGTCGCTACGAGGACTACGGCAAGGAGATGCTCCGCATCGTGGACCGCCACGATCGCGAGATGCTCTATGGCCCGACCAACGAGGAGCTGATCACCGACATCTTCGCGAGCGAGGTGCGGAGCTACAAGGAGCTGCCGAAGCTCCTCTATCACATCCAGTGGAAGTTCCGCGACGAGGTGCGCCCGCGCTTCGGCGTCATGCGCGGCCGCGAATTCCTCATGAAGGACTCCTACTCCTTCGACATCGACTATGCCGGCGCGCGCCGGGCCTACAACAAGATGTTCGTGGCCTATCTGCGTACCTTCGCGCGCATGGGGTTGAAGGCGATCCCCATGGCGGCCGACACGGGGCCCATCGGCGGCGACCTCAGCCACGAATTCATCATCCTGGCCGATACCGGCGAAAGCGCCGTCTATTGCCACAAGGACTTCCTCGCCTTCGACGTGCTCAACCAGGACATGGACTATGACGACGACCTCGAGCCGGTCGTGGCGCAATGGACGAAGCTCTATGCGGCGACCGACGAGAAGCACGACCCGGCCAAATGCCCGGTGCCGGCGGACCGGCTCCTCGAGGCACGCGGCATCGAGGTCGGGCACATCTTTCATTTCGGCACGAAATATTCGGAGCCGCTCGGCGCCAAGGTGAACGGCCCGAACGGCGAAAGCGTCGCCGTGCAGATGGGATCCTACGGCATCGGCGTGTCGCGTCTGGTCGGCGCGATCATCGAGGCAAGCCACGACGAAGCCGGCATCATCTGGCCCGAGAGCGTGGCGCCGTTCCGCATCGGCCTCATCAACCTCAAGACATCCGACGCGGCCACCACCAAGCTCTGCGAGGAGATCTACCGCAACCTCCTGATGCGCGGCATCGAGACGCTCTATGACGATCGCGACGAGCGGCCGGGCGCCAAGTTCGCCGACATGGACCTGATCGGGCTGCCCTGGCAGCTCGTGGTGGGTCCCCGCGGCGTGGCCGCAGGCACGGTCGAGCTGAAGCGCCGGGCCTCGGGCGAACGCGAGGAGCTTTCGGTCGAATCCGCGCTCGCGCGGCTCGGCGCCTGAGCCGGACGGAGAACCGGCAGCCCATGTTTTCGGCCTTCGAGCGTCTCGTCGCCATGCGCTATCTGCGCGCGAGGCGGCGCGAGGGCTTCATCAACGTCATCGCCGGCTTCTCGCTGCTCGGCATCGCGCTCGGCGTCGCGACGCTCATCATCGTCATGTCGGTGATGAACGGATTTCGCGAGGAGCTGATGTCCCGCATCCTCGGGCTCAACGGCCATATCTCCGTGATGTCCGTCGAGGGGCCGCTCCCCGACTATGACGACGTCGCCATGGCGCTGCGGGGCCTGCCGGAGATCCGCAACGTCACCCCGTTGATCGAGGGCCAGGTGATGGTCACCGCCGGCGCGCAGGCCGCGGGCGCGCTCGTGCGCGGCATGCGCGGCGAGGATCTGAGCCGCCATTCCGTGATTGCGGACAATATCGTCGAGGGTAGCTTCGAAAAGTTCGAAGGCACCGACGTCATCGCGCTCGGTTCCCGTCTCGCACGGCGGCTCGGGGTCGGGGTCGGCGGGCAGGTGACGCTGATCACGCCGCAGGGGCAAGCCACGGTCATGGGCTCGCTGCCGCGGATGAAGACCTACGAGGTGGTCCTCATCTTCGAGATCGGCATGTACGAGTACGACAACAGCTTTGCCTACATCCCGCTCGAAGCGGCGCAGCTCTATTTCAAGCTGCCCGAGGCAGTGAACGCGCTCGAGGTGATGGTCGACAATCCCGACAATCTGTCGCGCCCGATGGGCGAGCTCTTCAAGACCCTGGGGCCGGGCTTCCGCCTGTTCGACTGGCAGGGCGCCAATTCGAGCTTCTTTACGGCGATCGAAGTCGAGCGGAACGTGATGTTCCTGATCCTGACCCTGATCATCCTGGTGGCCGCCTTCAACATCATTTCCGGCCAGATCATGCTGGTGAAGGACAAGGGGAGGGCGATCGCCATCCTGCGCACCATGGGTGCCACGCGCGGCATGATCATGCGCATCTTCCTCATGACCGGCGCCAGCATCGGGGTGGTGGGCACGCTCGCCGGGCTCGGTCTCGGGCTGCTTTTCTGCGACAACATCGAGACGATCCGGCAATGGCTCCAGGCCCTGACCGGGACCGAGCTTTTCAGCGCCGAGATCTATTTCCTCTCGAAGCTGCCGGCGATCGTCGATCCGGGAGAAGTACTCGCCGTCACCGGCATGGCGCTGGGGCTCTCGCTGCTGGCCACGCTCTACCCCTCATGGCGCGCGGCGAGGCTCGATCCGGTGGAAGCGCTCCGCTATGAATGACGCCGCCCCCAACGGCCCGGTCATCGAGCTTCGCGGCGTCACCCGCGGCTTCGGCAAGGGCGAGACCCGGATCGAGGTGATCCGCGAGGCGAATCTCGCGCTGCAGCGGGCCGAGACGGTGGCGCTCATCGGCCCTTCCGGCTCGGGCAAATCGACGCTGCTCCATATGTGCGGGCTGCTGGAGCCCGCGGAGGGCGGCGAGATAAGGCTCAACGGCACCCGCGCAGACATGCTGGACGACGCGCGCCGAACGGCGCTGCGCCGATCCGCCATCGGCTTCGTCTACCAGTATCATCATCTTCTGCCGGAATTCTCGGCGCTCGAGAACGTCATCATTCCCCAGCTCATCGCCGGCGTCTCTCGCCGGCAGGCAACCGATCGCGCCCATGCGCTGCTGGCCCGCGTCCGTCTCGCCAACCGCGAGACGCATCGGCCCGCGGAGCTCTCGGGCGGCGAGCAGCAGCGCGTGGCGATCGCCCGCGCGCTCGCCAACGACCCGCGTCTGCTGCTGGCCGACGAGCCGACCGGCAATCTCGATCCGCATACCGCCGACGAGGTCTTCGCCATGCTGGCCGAGCTGGTGCGCGACATCGGGCTGGCGGCCCTGATCGCGACGCACAATCTCGAGCTCACCAAGCGGATGACGCGAGTGCTGTCGATCGCCGAAGGCGTGGTTCGCCCGGCCTAGCCGGCTGCCGGGCCGGCAGGCGCAACCGTTCGCTCGCCGCCGATGAAATGGCCCAATGCTGCAAGTGGCCGCACGCGATCGCAGACGATCTTGGTGATGGCCAGCATGGGCACGCCGATGATCGCGCCCGGTATGCCCCACATCCAGTACCAGAAGATCAGGGTCAGGATCACGAGCACCGGGTTAAGGGTAAAGCGTCGCGCCAGCACCATCGGCGTCACATATTCGCCCTCGAGCAGATGGATCACCAGATAGCCCGCCGCGGGCATCAGGGCCCGCCAGAGATCCTCGTAGCTCGCGAGGCCGACCAGCAGGATGATCCCGATGCCGACCAGCGGTCCGGCGATCGGCACATAGTTCACGAGGAAGGCCATCGCGCCCCAGAGGATCGGGTCATCGATGCCGCAGGCCCACATGACGAGGCCGGTCGCGATGCCGACCGCGGCGTTCATCATCGTGATGGTCAGAAGGTAGCCGGAGATATCCCGCTCGACCTGCTGGGAAATATCCACGGCCTGCCGCTTGTCCTTGAAGTTCGGCAGAATCTCGACGAGGCGGCGCAGGAAGGTATCGCCCGAGATCAGCAGAAAGAAGAGCAGCAGGATTGTCGTAAAGAGGCCTGCCGCAAAGGCCGCCGTGTTGGAGACCAGCGCCACCGAGATTGCCGAGGCGGTCTGGTCCGGCCCCGGCGTCGTCGCGGGCACCGGCGTCGGCACGACCAGCGTCGTGGCGGTCGGATCGATCCTGGTGATCTCTTCGGCGAAGCGCAGGAAATTGCGAATCCCTTCGATCGGCTCGCGGAGCACTTTCAGCCTCTCGCCCAGCTCCGGGATCATCTGGGGCATGCGCCCGATCCATTCGCCGGCCGGCGCGTAGATGATCGCGAAGAAACCGAACACGGTGCCGAGAAAGCCGACGAGCAGGAGGGCGGCCGCGATGCTGCGCGGGAGGTGAAGCTTCTCGAGAAGGCGCATGGCCGGCTGCAGCAAGAGCTTCAGCATGAAGGCGATGACGACAGGCAGGACGATGTCCGACGCCACGTAGATCGCGGCGAATAGCGCCAGCATGAACAACCCGAACTGCACGACGAGCCGCGGATCGTTCGGCAGCGGCATGTCGGGTAGTTCCTGCGCAAGCGGGGTGGGGTCGCGATCTCCCGCCGGCGGCTCGTTCGCGGGGCGCTTCCGCTCGACCTCAGCCATGGCGCTGCCCTGCCGCGAGGGGAAGGGCAGGGGAAAACGATGCCGCGAGGGTCGCAACGGGGCGATGTGGGGCCATCGACATCATCCTCGAAAGGGAACCGGGCCTTGGCGCACCTCCCTCGACCCGGTGCTCGCCGGCTGGGAAGGGAACCCGGTCGGGAGGGGCCGGTTCCCGGGGGAACGCGGTCGCCCGTCGCCTGCGGCGTGCGAGTCGCAGTCGGGCGGGTTTTCCACAGGACCGGGGCCGAGCGAATGCGCCACGTCCGCAGCCCGGGGATGCTCTGGCGGGCGGGCTATGGAATCATGGGCCCATGTCGCACGCCGATTTCGTCCATCTCCGCGTCCATTCCGCCTATTCGCTTTCGGAAGGCGCGCTCAAGATCAAGCAGCTCGTCGAGCTTTGCCGGCGGCATGCCATGCCTGCGCTGGCCATTACCGACAGCGGCAATCTCTTCGGGGGCCTCGAATTCGCGCTCGCCGCGCGGGACGCTGGCATCCAGCCGATCATTGGCTGCCAGTTCAATATCGCGCGGCGCGACGGCGGCGAGGGGGCGGTCTTGCGCCCGGGGGTCAAGCCGAAGCCGGACCACCTCGTTCTACTGGTCCAGGACGAAACCGGCTATCGCAACCTGATGGAGCTCTCCAGCCGGGCCTTTCTCGAGGGCGAACCGGGGAACGACCCCCAGCTTCCCCTGGCAGCCCTTGCGGGCTCGACGGACGGCCTGATCGCGCTCTCCGGCGGTCCCTCGGGCATCGTCGGGCGGCTGCTGGCCGACGGCCAGGCACCGGCCGCGGAAGCCGCGCTCGGGGAGCTGGAAACGCTGTTTCCCGGTCGGCTTTATGTAGAACTCATGCGTCATGGCAGCGCGGCGGAACGACGGATCGAGGAGCCGCTGCTGGACCTCGCCTATCGCCGCAACCTGCCGCTGGTGGCGACGAACGACGTCTATTTCGCCGATACCGCGATGTACGAGGCGCATGACGCGCTGCTCTGCATCGCGGGCGGCGCCTATGTGAGCCAGGAAGCGCGCCGGCGGGAGACCCCGGAGCATCGTTTCAAGTCGGCCGAGGAAATGCGGGCCCTCTTCGCCGACCTCCCGGAGGCGATCGACAACACGCTCGTGATCGCGCAGCGCTGCGCCTACATGCCGGAAGCCCGCAAACCCATCCTGCCGCCCTTCGTCGGTCCGAACGGCGAGCCGGCGGAGGAAGAGCTGCGGCGCCAGGCGACCGAGGGGCTGGAGCTCCGCCTCGAGGCGATGCAGCGGATCGCGCCGCTCGGCGACGAGGCGGCGCGCGAGGCGCGCGCCAAGCCCTACCGCCAGCGTTTGAGTTTCGAGCTCGACACCATCATCGCCATGGGCTTCGCCGGATATTTCCTCATCGTCGCCGACTTCATCCAGTGGGCGAAGCGGGAGGGCATCCCGGTCGGACCGGGCCGCGGCTCCGGCGCCGGCTCCGTCGTCGCCTGGGCGCTCACCATCACCGACCTCGATCCCTTGCGCTGGGGCCTGCTCTTCGAACGGTTCCTCAACCCCGACCGCGTCTCGATGCCGGACTTCGACATCGACTTCTGCCAGGACCGCCGCGACGAGGTGATCCGCTACGTGCAAGGGCGCTACGGCCGCGATCGGGTGGCGCAGATCATCACCTTCGGGAAGCTGCAGGCGCGCGCAGCACTTCGCGACGTCGGCCGCGTGCTGCAGATGCCCTACGGGCAGGTCGACCGGATCTGCAAGATGGTGCCGAACAACCCGGCCAATCCGGTCACCATTTCGCAAGCCGTCGCGGGCGAGCCCATGCTGCGCCACATGCAGGAGGAGGATCCGCAGGTGAAGCGGCTGATCGAGGTCGCGACCAGCCTCGAAGGCCTCTATCGCCACGCCTCGACCCACGCCGCCGGCGTCGTGATCGGCGACCGGCCGCTGGCGGAGCTGGTACCGCTCTATCGCGACCCGCGATCCGACATGCCGGTCACCCAGTTCAACATGAAATATGTCGAGCAGGCGGGGCTGGTGAAGTTCGACTTCCTCGGCCTGAAGACGCTGACCGTGCTGGTGCGCGCGGCCGAGCTCCTGGCCGAGCGCGGCATCGCGGTCGATCTTTCGAGCCTGCCGCTCGACGATCCGAAGGCCTATGCGCAAATGGGCCGGGCCGAGACCATGGGCGTGTTCCAGCTCGAAGGCTCGGGGATGCGCGACGTGCTGCGGCGCCTGAAGCCCGACCGGTTCGAGGACATCATCGCCGTGGTGGCGCTCTACCGTCCCGGCCCGATGGACAACATCCCGCGCTACATCGCCTGCAAGCACGGGCAGGAGGAGCCGGACTACCTGCACCCGGCGCTCGAGGGAATCCTGAAGGAGACCTTCGGGATCATGGTCTATCAGGAGCAGGTGATGCAGATCGCGCAGGAGCTGTCCGGCTTTACGCTGGGCGGCGCGGATCTGCTGCGCCGCGCGATGGGCAAGAAGATCAAGGCGGAGATGGAGGCGCAGCGGAAGAGTTTCATCGACGGTGCCGCGGCGCGGGGCGTGCCGCCGGCCAAGGCCGAGCAGATCTTCGAGCAGGTCGACAAGTTCGCCGGCTACGGCTTCAACAAGAGCCACGCGGCCGCCTACGCGCTGGTCGCCTATCAGACGGCGTGGTTCAAGGCGAACCACCCGGTCGAGTTCTTCGCCGCCTCGATGACCTACGATCTCGGCAACACCGACCGGCTCAACATGTATCGCCAGGAGCTGGACCGGCTGCAGATCTCGCTGCTGCCGCCGGACATCAACCGCTCCCGGTCGGGTTTCACGGTCGAGAAGGACGCCGAAGGCAAGCTCGCGATCCGGTACGCGCTCGCCGCGGTCAGGAACGTCGGGGCAGGGGCGATCGACGCGCTCGTCGCCGAGCGCGAGGCGAACGGGCCCTTCAAGGACCTGGGCGACATCGCGCGCCGCATCGACCATCGGCATCTCAACAAGCGGCAGCTCGAAAGCCTCGCGGCCGCGGGCGCCTTCGACCGGCTGATGGCGAACCGGCGCCGGATCTTCGAGGGCGTCGAGCAGCTCATCCGCCATGCCAGCGTGGCCGCGGAAGAGCGGACGAGCCAGCAGGTGAGCCTGTTCGGCAACGGCCTCGCCGACGCTGCGCGGCTGCAGCTTCCGGAGGTTTCCGACTGGCCGTCCATCGAGCGGCTGCAGCACGAGTTCGCCGCGATCGGGTTTTATCTGTCGGCGCATCCGCTCGACGCCTACGAGACGACGCTGAAGCGTCTCGAGGCGATTCCCTATGGCGAGATCGCGCGCTGGCTCCAGGGGCGCAGCAGCAACCGGGCGAAGCTCGCCGGCATCGTCGTCGGCAAGCAGGAACGCACCTCGGCCAAGGGCAACCGCTTCGCCTTCCTGCAGCTCACCGACGCGAGCGGCATGTACGAGGTCATGGTGTTCAGCGAGGCACTGGCGGCCCATCGCGACCTGATGGAACCGGGCAAGATGGTCCTGCTGTCGGTCGCCGCGGATATCCGTTCCGAGGCCGAGGGCATGCGCGCCACGCTGCAGTCGATCCAGTCGCTGGACCAGGCCGCGGCGCAGGCCGCCGTCGGGCTCCGGGTCTTCATCAAGGACGCGGCGCCGATCGACAGCCTGAAGAAGCTGCTGCAGCTCAACGGGCGCGGACGGAGCAAGGTATCGCTGGTGCTGGAGCTCGCGCCCGCGCGCGAGGTCGAGCTGTCGCTGAAAGAGAGCTACGCGCTCTCCGCACCGGCCCGCGCCGCGATCAAGGCGATCCCCGGCATCGTGGACGTGCAGGAGATCTGAGCCGCGCCGCCGTCGCGCGCGGCGCGCGACGGCGTTGCCGAACCCTCAGTGGAAGGAGCGGCCTCCGTCCACGGCCATCGCAGCACCGGTCATGTAGGAAGATTCGGTGCTGGTGAGGAAGAGGGCGGCCGCGCCGATTTCGCTCGGGTCCGCCACGCGCTTGATGAGATAGAGCGACATGATCTCGGCGAGCGCCGCGTCCGGATTCGGCGCGTTCTCGTACTCCACGCGGAACTGCGGCGTGTCGGTGATGCCGGGGCAGATCACGTTGACCCGGATATTGTCCGGCGCAAGATCGACGGCGAGCGTCTTGCTGAACATGACGAGCCCTGCCTTGGCGGCGCAGTAGGCGGTGCGGTGCTCGAGCGGCCGCAAGCCCGCGGCGGACGCGATGTTGACGATCGTGCCGCCCTGTTTACGCAACGCCGGCAGCGCCGCCTTGCAGATCAGGAAGGGGCCGGTCAGGTCCACGTCGAACACGGTGGACCAGTCGGCAAGCGAGGTTTCGCCGAAGGGGCGGACGAGATCCACCCCGGCGCAGTTCACCACCCCGTCGAGGCCGCCGAACTCGCGGCAGGCGGCGTCGATGGCGGCGTTCACCTCCGCCTCCTTGCTCACGTCGGCCGCGACATGGATCGCTTGCGGACGAAGCGGCTTCGCGGCCTCGGCCAGGCCTTTCTCGTTGCGGTCCAGCATGGCGACGCGCGCGCCCTCGCGATGGAACATTTCCGCGATGGTGCGGCCGATGCCCTGCGCCGCGCCCGTGACCAGAATCCGACGTCCCTTCAGTCTCATGCCCCTCTCCGATGCGGAAATGCGATCGCGCGTGTTCGCGCGCGGCCGGATCGGCCGCCGGCCGAAACCCGAGACGCTGCGAACGCGCACTCGGGCGAGAGATATCCCATAAATAACTGATAGTAAACGGAGTTTTCTACGATACGGAAATCGCGATGGGTGGCCCGTCAGCCGGTTTCTCCTTGCCATTCCCGGCCTCGAAGGTTACAAACCCGCCCGCAACTGCCAAATCCACACGCGAGACTGCGGCTTCGTGCGGGGAGACATCCCGCCAGTCGCTCCGGTGTCCGGGCTTCCCGGATTTCCCAGGTCCCGCGGAGGCACAACCGGAAAAGGAACGACCCGCATGGCAATGCCGACCTTTACCATGCGCCAGCTTCTGGAAGCTGGCGTGCATTTCGGCCACCACACCCGCCGCTGGAATCCGAAGATGGCTCCGCACATCTTCGGCGTCCGCAACGGCGTCCATATCCTCGATCTCGAGCAGACCGTCCCGATGCTCTATCAGGCGCTGCAAGCAGTCCGCGACGTGGTCGCGGGCGGCGGGCGCGTGCTGCTGGTCGGCACCAAGCGCCCGGCGTCGGACAAGGTCGCCGAGGCGGCGAAGCGTTGCGGTCAGTATTACGTCAATCACCGCTGGCTCGGCGGCATGCTCTCGAACTGGAAGACCATTTCCAACTCGATCAAGCGGCTGAAGGACCTCGAGGAGAAGCTCGGTGGCTCGCAGACCGGCTTCACCAAGAAGGAACTGCTCCAGCTCACCCGCGAGCGCGACAAGCTCGATCGCGCGCTGGGCGGCATCAAGGAAATGGGCGGGCGTCCGGACATCCTGTTCATCATCGACACGAACAAGGAAAACATCGCGGTCGCCGAGGCCAACAAGCTCGGCATCCCGGTGGCGGCCGTGCTCGACAGCAACTCGAACCCGACCGGCATCACCTATCCGATCCCGGGCAATGACGACGCGATCCGCGCGATCGCGCTCTATTGCGACCTCGTTTCGGATGCGGTGCTGGACGGCCTGCAGGCCGAAGCGATCGCGACCGGCACCGACATCGGCGAAGCCGAAGAGACGCCGGCCGAGCGCGCAGTCGAGCCCGCCCCGGCCGAGGCTCCGGCCGCCGAGCAGCCGGCGGCGCCGCCGGCCGCGTAACTCCGATCGCCCGCGGCGGCACCGTTGCGACCGGGCTGCCGCGGGACCATTTCCTGTTTCGACCCCGAGAAGCGAGAAAAGAGGTAGCTATGGCCGAGGTATCTGCAGCGCTCGTCAAGGAGCTGCGCGAAAAGACCGGCGCCGGCATGATGGATTGCAAGAAGGCGCTCGGCGAAACCCAGGGCGATCTCGAGGGCGCCATCGACTGGCTCCGCAAGAAGGGGCTGTCGCAGGCCGCGAAGAAGGCGGGCCGCGTCGCCGCCGAAGGTCTGATCGGCGCCCATGCCGCCGGTGCCAGGGGCGCGCTCGTCGAGGTCAATGCCGAGACCGATTTCGTGGCCCGCAACGAGCAGTTCCAGGATTTCGTCCGCAAGGTAGCCACGCTGGCGGTGGAGGCGGGCGCCGACATCGCGGCCCTGCCGCAGCAGACCTACCCCGGCGAGGGCAAGCCGGTCGCCGAGAAGCTGACCCAGCTCATCGCCACGATCGGCGAGAACATGACGCTGCGCCGCAGCGCCGGGCTTTCGGTGAAGAACGGCATCGTCGCCACCTACGTCCACAACCAGACGGCGCCCGGCCTCGGCAAGATCGGCGTGCTGGTCGCGCTCGAATCGACCGGCGATGCGGGCCAGCTCATGACCCTCGGCAAGCAGCTCGCGATGCATGTCGCCGCGGCGAACCCGCAGGCGCTCGCCATCGCCGACGTCGATTCCCGGGATCTCGAGCGCGAGCGTTCGGTGCTTGCCGACCAGGCGCGCGCCTCCGGAAAGCCGGAAGAGATCATCGCCAAGATGGTCGAGGGCCGCATCCGCAAGTACTACGAGGAAGTGGTGCTGCTGGAGCAGGTCTATGTCGTGGACAACGAGAGCCGCGTGAAGGCGGTCGTCGAGGCTGCCGCCAAATCGATCGGCGCCCCGGTGAAGCTCGCCGGTTTCGTCCGCATGGCGCTGGGCGAGGGCATCGAGCGCGAGCAGAAGGACTTCGCGGCGGAAGTGGCGGCCCAGCTCGGCCGATAGCCGCGCGCGGCGGCCATAACGCTGTATGGCCGTCGCCATCCTCTGGAGTATCATGCCGCGGCATCCCCGGCCGCGGGCCGATAGCAAGAAGGGGTAGGAGCCATGCCGGACCAGCTTGCCGCCGCGGCAAAAGTTCGCGGAGAGCAGGCCAAATATCGCCGGGTGCTGCTGAAGCTCTCCGGCGAGGCGCTCATGGGTCCTCGCGAGTTTGGCCTCGACCCCGAGACGGTCGGCCGCGTCGCGCGCGAAATCTCCCAGGCCAACCGGCTCGGCTACGAAGTCTGTCTCGTGGTGGGCGGCGGCAATATCTTCCGCGGGGTCGCCGGCGCGGCCCAGGGGATGCAACGCGCGAGCGCCGACTACATGGGCATGCTCGCCACCGTCATCAACGCCCTCGCCCTGCAGAACGCGCTCGAGCAGCTCGAGGTGCAGACCCGCGTGCTCTCGGCCATCCCGATGTCCACGGTGTGCGAGCCCTACATCCGCCGCCGGGCGCAGCGTCATCTGGAGAAGGGGCGGGTGGTGATCTTCGCCGCGGGCACCGGCAACCCCTTTTTTACCACCGACACGGCCGCCGCGCTCCGCGCCTCCGAAATGGGCTGCCAGGCGATCCTCAAGGGCACCAAGGTCGACGGCGTCTATACGGCCGATCCGAAGCGCGACCCCAAGGCGACGCGCTTCGACCGGCTGACCTACATGGACGTGCTGTCGAAGGACCTCAAGGTCATGGATGCCTCCGCGATCTCGCTCGCGCGCGAGAACCGAATTCCCGTCCTGGTCTTCTCGATCCAGCGCGACGGCGCGCTCGCCGACGTGCTGGCCGGCCGGGGCACCTTCACGACGATAACCGACGAGGACTAGCCGTGGCTGAACAGACGATTGCCGAGCTTAAACGCCGGATGGACGGTGCGCTCGATGCGCTCCGGCGCGAGTTCGGAGGCCTCCGCACCGGACGGGCTTCCGCTCATCTTCTCGACCAGGTCGTGGTCAAGGCCTATGGCAGCGACATGCCGCTGAACCAGGTCGGCAACGTCAACGTGCCGGAGCCGCGCCTCATTTCGGTCCAGGTCTGGGACCGCGGGCTCGTGATCTCGGTGGAGAAGGCGATCCGGGATGCCGGGCTCGGCCTCAATCCGGTGAGCGACGGCCAGCTCGTCCGCGTGCCGATCCCCGAGCTCAGCCAGGAACGGCGCCAGGAATTGACCAAGATCGCGCACAAATATGGCGAGCAGGGGCGGGTCGCGGTGCGCAACGTCCGGCGCGACGGCATGGATGCGATGAAGAAGATGGAGAAGGACGGCAAGATCTCCCAGGACGAGCATCGGCAGCGCGCGGACGAGATCCAGAAACTGACGGACGAGCACATCCGCAAGGTCGACGAGATGCTCGCCCAGAAGGAAAAGGAGATCCTTCAGGTCTGACGCATGGAAGCCTTGCCGTCATCCTCGGGGTCTCTGGCGCCGGTCCATGTCGCCATCATCATGGACGGAAACGGGCGCTGGGCGAAGGCACGCGGCCTGCCGCGAATTGCCGGTCATCAGCGCGGCGCCGAAGCCGTGCGGCGGACCCTGTCGGCGGCGGCGGAGCTCGGCATCTCCTACCTGACGCTCTACGGATTCTCCTCGGAGAACTGGAAGCGCCCGGCCGCCGAGATCGAC
The DNA here is from genome assembly GCA_964569315.1 of uncultured Rhodospirillaceae bacterium. Classification (GTDB taxonomy): domain Bacteria; phylum Pseudomonadota; class Alphaproteobacteria; order Dongiales; family Dongiaceae; genus CADEFF01. The sequence goes on from CAZMUZ010000030.1 coordinate 23,078, forward strand.
GATCTCATGCAGCTCCTGCGGCTCTATCTCGAGCGCGAGATCAACTCGCTCCATCGTAACGGCATCCGGCTTCGCATCATCGGCGAGCGCCACCGCTTCAGCCCGACCATCGTCCGGCTGATCGAGGAGGCCGAGCGCCTTACCGAAGGCAATCGCCGGCTCAACCTCACCATGGCGCTGAGCTATGGCGGGCGCGGCGAGATCGCGGCGGCGGCCCGGCACATCGCCGAGGCGGCGGCGGCCGGGAACCTCAATCCTGCCACCGTCGACGAGACGGTGTTCGCGCATCACCTCGCCACCGCCGACATGCCGGATCCCGATCTCGTCATCCGCACGAGCGGGGAGAAGCGCATCAGCAATTTCCTGCTCTGGCAGTCCGCCTATGCCGAGCTGGTCTTCATCGACAAGCTCTGGCCGGACTTCGCGCGCGAGGATCTCGAGCAGGCCATCCGCGAATATCAGGCCCGCGAGCGCCGCTACGGCAGCACCCGCTGACCCGACGGTCTCGCCTTTGAGCGGTCCCCTCCTGCAGCGCGTCATCGCCAGCGCCGTCCTGATGGCGGTGGCGCTCGCCGCCCTGTGGGCAGGCTCGCCCTTCTGGGCGCTGCTGGTCGCCCTCGTCGGCGGGGCGATGAGCTGGGAATGGAGCGCGATGACGGGGGCGGGACGGTTCGACCGTCTCGGCGCCGCGATCCTCGGCATCGTCGTGCTCGCGATCCTCGCCGCCGATCGCGCCGGCCCGGCGACCGGTGTCGGATTGCTTGCGGCGGGCGCCCTGCTGACGGGCCTGGCGCTCCTCTTCATCCGCCCGCCGCGATCGGCGTTTTGGCCGCTCTCCGGCCTCGTCTACGTCGGGCTTCCGGCGATCGCGCTGGTGTGGCTGCGCAACGAAGGCGGCTTCGCCCTCTGCCTGTGGCTGCTGGTTCTGGTCTGGGCCGTCGATAGCGCCGCCTATTTCGTGGGGCGAGCGGTGGGCGGACCGAAGCTGGCCCGCAGCATCAGCCCGAAAAAGACCTGGGCCGGCCTCGCGGGCGGCTGCGTGGCGGCGGCGCTCGTCGGGCTCGCCGCAGGCTTCTCGCTCGGGATCGACGGGCGGGCGATGATGGGGCTCGGCGTTCTCCTGGCGCTGATCGAGCAGGGCGGCGACCTCCTCGAGTCGGCGGTAAAGCGGCGATTCGAGGTTAAGGACAGCTCGAGCCTCATTCCCGGCCATGGCGGCGTGCTGGATCGGGTCGACGGGCTGGTCGCGGTCGTGCTCGCGGTTGCCGCGATCATGATTCTCGCCGACCGGGCTGCGTTGTTTCCTTAGGGCAAATTGCCGCGCCGAACGCGGTAACCGCCTGAAGCCAATTAACTTATCCGTGCCGTCGAACCGGCGTCATACTTGCAAATCGGGGGGGCCTACCCTAGCTTCTGCCTGCCTCGCTTCCGGGTGCAGCCGCGGGCCCGGAGCCGGTTCGCCAAGCGGTCGATCGAAAAAACGGACTCTGCCATGTGGGATGTCGTCACCCAGTTGCCGCACTACCTGCTGAGCTTCCTGTTCGTTTTGACCGTCGTCGTGTTCTTCCACGAGCTCGGCCATTTCCTGGTCGCCCGTTGGGCGGGGGTGAAAGTCGAGGTGTTTTCGGTCGGCTTCGGTCCCGAGCTCTTCGGCTTTACCGACCGCAGGGGAACCCGCTGGAAGGTTTCCGCCCTGCCGCTCGGCGGCTATGTGAAGATGTTCGGCGAGGGCGAAGCCGGGCGCGACGAGAAGGGCGAAGCCCAGCCGCTGACGCCGGAACAACGCAAGGTTTCCTTTTTTCACAAGCCGCTGGCCCGTCGTGCCGCCATCGTGGCCGCGGGCCCGATCGCCAACTATGTGCTGGCGGTCATCATCTTCGCGGTCCTTTTCATGACCTACGGCCAGCAATTCTCCTCGAACGAGGTCGGCCAGGTGGTGGAGGATTCGGCCGCCGCCGAAGCCGGGATCAAGCCAGGCGACCGCATCGTCGAGATGAACGGCCGCCAGATCACCCGGTTCGAGCAGATCGTCGCCTCGATCGAGCTCGGACTCGACGAACCGCTGCATCTTGTGATCGAGCGCGCCGGCCAGCGCATCCCGCTCGAAGCGCGCCCGCATGTGATCCAGATCACCGACAATTTCGGCAACACGCAGCGCGTCGGCCGGCTCGGCATCCAGAGCACGGGTGCCGGCGAGCTCGTACGATACGACCCGATCGACGCGGTTTCCGCCGCGGTGACGCACAGCTACCAACTCACCGCGATGATCCTGAAATCGATCGGCCAGATCATCTCGGGGACCCGGTCGAGCGAGGAGCTGGGCGGCGTCATCCGAATCGCCAAGATGTCCGGAGACGTCGCGACCAACGGTCTGGTCGCATTGCTCGGATTCACCGCCCTCATGTCGGTCAATCTCGGCCTGCTCAATCTGTTCCCCGTGCCGATGCTCGATGGCGGGCATCTCGCCTTCTACGCCATCGAAGGTCTCCGCGGGCGTCGCCTGAGCCAGCGCGCGGAGGAATGGGGTTTGCGGATCGGGCTGGCCATGGTATTGACTCTGTTCATCTTTGCGACCTGGAACGACCTCGTCACCCTCCCTTGGTAGACGGGGCCCACGCGGGCGCAGTCGGTAGTGCGGATTTCTGAGGGGGCAGGGGCTTGCGGAGTTGGTCGAGGGCGGCGGCCCGCGCGTTTATGCTGCTCGGGCTGCTCTTCAGTGCCATCCCGGCGCTGGCGCAGGACTTCTTCGACGGTCGCCCGATCGCGGATATCCGCGTCGAGGGAAACCAGCGTATCGAGCCCGAGACGATTCGCTCCTACATGCGAATTGCGCCCGGCGATCCGTTCGAGCCCCAGAGCATCGACCGGGCCCTCAAGAATCTCTTCGGAACCGGCCTCTTCGCCGATGTGACCTTCCGGCGCGACGGCGACGCGCTCGTCGTCACGGTCAAGGAAAACCCGATCATCAACGAGCTGGCGTTCGAGGGGAACGACCGGATCGACGACGACCAGTTGCAGTCCGAAGTCCAGCTCCGGCCGCGCGTCGTCTATACCCAGACCCGCGTCCAGGCCGACACCAAGCGAATCCTCGAGCTTTACCGGCGCGCCGGCCGCTACGCGGCGACCGTGGAGCCCAAGGTGATCCCGCTGGACCAGAACCGCGTCAACCTGGTGTTCGAGATCCATGAGGGCGACCTGACGGTGGTCGAGCGGATCGACTTCGTCGGCAACAAGGCCTTCAGCGACGGCGATCTGCGCGAAGTCATCCTGACCAAGGAAACCGCCTTTTACCGATTCCTTTCGAGCGACGACATCTACGACCCGGACCGTCTCGCCGCCGACCAGGAAGCGCTGAAGGATCACTACACGTCGGAAGGCTACGCCGATTTCGAGGTGGTCTCGGCCGTCGCCGAGCTTTCGCCCGACCTGAAGTCCTTCTTCATTACCTTCACGGTGGACGAAGGCGTCCGCTACGAGGTCGGCGAAACCAATATCCAATCCTCGCTGAAGGACCTCGATCCGGAGAGCCTGCGCCAGTATCTCACGCTCGATCCGGGCGACTGGTACGATTCCTCGGAGGTCAACACGACCGTCAACGACATGACGACGGCGATCGGCACGCTCGGTTACGCCTTCGTCAAGATCGACGTGCGGCTCGAGCGGACCATGGTCGAGGACCAGCCGGTCATCAACCTCACTTATGTCGTCGAAGAGGGTCCGCGCGTCTTCGTGAACCGGATCGACATCACCGGCAACGTGCGCACGCTGGACGAGGTGATCCGGCGCGAGTTCCGCCTTGCGGAAGGCGACGCATTCAACAGCGCGAAGCTGCAGCGCAGCCGGCAACGCATTCAGAATCTCGGTTTCTTCAGCAAGGTGGACGTGACGGCCAGGCCGGCCGACGCTCCCGACAAGGTCGACATCAACGTCGCCGTCGAGGAGCAGTCGACCGGCGAGCTGACCTTCGGTATCGGCTTCTCGACCAGCGCCGGCCCGCTCGGCCAGATCAACATCCGCGAACGCAACCTGCTCGGGCGCGGCCAGGATCTGCGGCTCGATCTCTCGATTTCGGGACGCGATTCGCAGATCCAGTTGAGCTTTACAGAACCCTACTTCCTGGACCGGGATCTCAGCGCCGGCTTCGACATATTCCGGACCGAAACCAACCGCTCCGAGAGCAACTTCGACCAGAGTCGCACCGGATTCGCGCTGCGGAGCAGCTACAATGTCAGCGAGTATCTGCGCCAGACCCTGCGCTACCGTTTCAGCCGCGACGATATCTTCGACGTCGACAACGACGCTTCGCTCGCGATTCAGGAACAGGAAGGCGTGAGTTACATCTCGTCGATCGGGTCGGACCTGACCTACGATCGCCGCGACAGCCGGTTCGATCCGCACCAGGGCTACTATCTGCAGTTCAGCAACGAGCTTGCCGGGCTCGGCGGCGACGTGCGCTATTTCAAGTCCGTGGCGCTCGCCGGCTACTATTATCCGGTCACGGATTCCGTAACGGCCAGCCTCGAAGGTCAGGCCGGCCACATCAAGGGCCTGGGACAGGACGTCAGGATCAGCGATTCCTTCGTGATCGGCGGCAACTCCTTCCGAGGCTTCAAGATCGGCGGCCTCGGCCCGCGGGATCTCGATACCGACGACTTCCTCGGCGGCAACCTTTACTACGTCGGAACCGCCCAGCTCGCCTTCCCGGTCGGTTTGCCGGAGGAATACGGCATCCGCGCCCGGGTGTTTTCGGACTTCGGCTCGATCGGCCATACGGACGCCGATGTCAGCACCGCCGTCGACGAAATGAGCTTGCGCCTCTCCGTGGGAACGGGCATTACTTGGCGGTCGCCGTTCGGGCCGCTCGCGGTCGATCTGGCGTACCCGCTCCTAAAGGAAGACTTCGACGAGAAAGAACTCTTCCAGTTTAGCATTGGCACCAGATTCTAGGTCGTCATGAAACTGAGCATGTTCCGCCGGACGGCGATCGCCGTCCTGGTATCGTTCGCCGCGACCATCGCCATTCTGGCGCCGACTTCCGCCTCGGCGCAGCAACAGCAGGTTCCGCTGGTGGTCGCCGTGCTGGACGTCAACCTCATCCTCCGCGAGTCGAGCGCGGCGAAAGCCGTCCGCGCCCAGATCGACAAGCAGCGCGACACCTACCAGGCCGCGCTGGTGACGCAGGAGAACAAGCTGCGCGACGCCGATCAGAAGCTTTCGCAAGAGCGCGCGAGCCTGTCCCAGGAGGAGTTCCTCAAGCGGCGCGACGAGCTCGGCAAGCAGATCGAGCAGCTCCGCGTCGATTCGGACAAGCGCAAGCAGGCGCTCGAGAAGGCCTTCAACTCCGGCATGCAGCAGGTGACCCAGAGCCTCGGTCAGGTGCTCTCGGAAATCGCCAAGCAGCGCAGCCTGACGCTGGTGCTCAACAAGGCCATGGTGCCGCTCAGCGCCAACGACCTCGACATCACCCAAGAGGCGTTGAAGATGCTGAATGCCCGTCTGCCGAGCGTCGCGGTTCCCGCCGCCCAATAGCGCATCTCGCCGGTCCCCGCCGCCGGCCTTCCCCTGCGCCGAGGATTCGCGGGGGCGGCTGACAGACCCTCGCGTCGGCGTCTAGGATGAGGCGGGGCAAAGTTCGGCCCGATCTTCCGGGCCGCTATCGCGAATATGTGCTGAGGAGAACGACCCCATGACAGAGACAAGGGGCGAGGGACGAACGGTCGACGCGATCGACGTGCTGCGGGTCATGGAGATGATTCCGCATCGCTATCCGTTCCTCATGATCGACAAGGCGATCGAGCTGATCGCGGACGTCAGCGCCATCGGCATCAAGAACGTCTCAATCAACGAGGCTCATTTCCAGGGCCATTTCCCACGCCAACCCGTCATGCCGGGCGTGCTCATCATCGAGGCGATGGCGCAGACCGCGGCGGTGCTGGTCGCGCATACGCTCGGCAAGGAGGCCGAAGGCAAGCTCGTCTACTTCATGTCGGTCGATGGCGGGCGCTTCCGGCGCCCAGTCGTGCCGGGCGATCAGCTCCGCATCATGGTTCGCAAGGAGCGGCAGCGCGGCAACGTCTGGAAATTCGCCGGCGAGGCGAAGGTCGACGGCCAGGTCTGCGCCGAGGCGGTCATCACCGCCATGATCCGGGACGAATAATGGCGTCGATCCATCCGACGGCCGTGGTGGACGGCAAGGCGCGGCTCGCGCCGGACGTCACGGTCGGCGCCTATGCGATCATCGGGCCGCGCGTGACGCTCGATGCGGGCGTGCGGGTCGGCCATCACGCGGTGATCGAGGGCAAGACGAGCATCGGCGAGGGGACGGCGATCCATTCCTTCGCCTGCGTCGGCACACCGCCGCAGTTTCTCGGCCACAAGCCGGAGGACGACACCGAGCTGGTCGTCGGCCGCAACAACATCATCCGCGAGCATGTGACGATCAACGTCGGCACGCGGGAAGGCGGCGGGCGAACGTCGATCGGCGACCACGGCTTCTTCATGACGAGCGCTCATGTCGCGCATGATTGCCATATCGGCGATCACGTCATCATGGCGAATTGCGCCACGCTCGCCGGCCATGTGACGATCGGCGACAATGTCGTGATCGGCGGCCTTTCAGCCGTCCATCAGCGTGTCCGGATCGGCGATCACGCCTTCATCGGCGGCATGACCGGCGTCGATGGCGATGTCATCCCGTTCGGCATGGTGGTCGGCAATCCCGCGCATCTCTCGGGGCTGAACGTCGTCGGGTTGAAGCGGCGCGGTTTCGATCGGGACGCCATCGCCACGCTGCGCGAGGCCTATCGCGTGCTGTTCGAGGAAACCGGCATGTTCGCCGAGCGGCTGTCCGCAGCGGCGAAGCAGTTCGGCAAGACGCCGGACGCCATGCGCATGATCGGCTTCGTTCAGGCGGACAGCGACCGCGCGCTGTGCCGGCCGGGCCTCAACCATGGACGCCGCTAGGCGTCCCGGTCCCAACCATGGACGCCGCTAGGCCGAGGCGGCTTGCGATCGTCGCGGGTGACGGGCCGCTGCCGGACAGGCTCGTTTCGGTGTGCCGCGCGCAGGGAATCGACAGCTTCGTCGTCGGGCTCGAGGGGCAGGCCTCGCCGGAATGGTTGCGCGCCAACGCCCAGCACGTGCTCAAGCTGGGGCAGGGCGGCCGCCTCCTGCGCCTCATGAGGGAACAAGAGGCCGACGCGATCGTCTTCGTCGGCAAGGTGCATCGGCCGTCGCTGCGCGCGATCCGGCCGGACTGGACGAGCGCGCAGATCCTCATGCGGCTCGCCTTCCAGGGCCGGCTCGGCGACGACGCCATCACCGGCGCCGTGGTGGAGCGTTTCGAGCGCGATGGCTTCCGGGTGATGGCCGTGCAGGAGCTGCTCGGCACGGTCGATGCCGTCGGGCCGCTCGGCCGGCGCCGGCCGACGCCGGAAGAGGCCCGCGACATCGAGCTCGGCGTCGAGGCGGCGCGGACGGTCGGCCGGCTCGATATCGGCCATGCGGTCGTCGTCCAGGGCGGGGCGGTGCTCGCCGTCGAGGCGGCCGAAGGCACCGATGCGCTGATCCGCCGGGCGAGCGCGCTCCGGCGCGGCGGGCCGGGGGCAATCCTCGTCAAGATGGCGAAGCCGCAGCAGGATGCGCGCGCCGACCCGCCGACCCTCGGCCTCGCCACCGTGGAATGCGCGGCGGTGGGCGGCTTCAGCGGCATCGCCTTCGAAACCGGGCGATCGCTCGTCGTCGATCTGCCCGCCATGACGAAAGCGGCCGATGCGGCGAACATGTTCCTCGTCGGGCTGGCGCCCGACGGCGAATGACAGGCGCATCGGATAGCGCGGGGCGCGGCGCAGCGCCGAGAATTTTTCTCGTCGCGGGCGAGCCCTCGGGCGATCGGCTCGGGGCGGCGCTCATGGTGGCGTTGGCGCACCGTCTTCCGGGCGTGCGGTTCGACGGCATCGGCGGGTCGGGCATGGCCGCCCAGGGCCTCCTCAGCCGCTTTCCCATGGGGGAGCTGTCGCTAATGGGGTTACTCGAGATCCTGCCGCATCTGCCGCGTCTCGTTCGACGGCTGACGGAGACAGCGGCGACGGTGTGCGAGACGCGCCCCGACCTCGTCCTCACCATCGATGCGCCCGGCTTCAATATGCGTCTGCTGCAGCGGTTGCGAGGGAAGGGCATTCCGCTCGTGCATTACGTCGCCCCGACGGTATGGGCCTGGCGGCCGCAACGGGTCCGGCATTTCGTCGGCCTCGTCGATCATCTCCTGGCGCTGCTGCCCTTCGAACCGCCCTATTTCGAGCGGGCCGGGGTCCGCTGCAGCTATGTAGGGCATCCGGCGCTGGAGCTTCCGATCGCGTCGCGCGATTCCGCCGGCTTTCGCGAACGGTATGGGATCGAACCCACCGCACCGCTGCTCTGCCTGCTGCCCGGCAGCCGGCGGTCCGAGCTCCGCCATCATCTTCCGATCTTCGGCGCCGCCCTCGAGCGCCTGCAGCGCGACGTCCCGGCGCTGCGCGTCGTCCTGCCCACCTTGCCGGAGCTGGAGCGCTCGGTAATCGAACAGACCGCGGCATGGCCAAGGCCGCCGGTCGTCCTCGCGGGCGACCGGGTCCGCTATGAGAGCTTTGCCGCCGCTGACGTCGCCTTGGCTGCCTCGGGTACTGTGATCCTCGAGCTTGCGCGCTATGGCGTGCCGACCGTGCTTGCCTATCGCGGCAATCCGGTCACCGCCTATCTGGTCGGGCGACAGCTCCGGGTGCCTTTCGTCGGGCTGGTGAATCTTCTGGCCGAGCGCGAGGTGGTGCCGGAGTTCCTGCAGAAGCGGTGCCGTCCGGCATTGCTCGCCGATGCGCTGCTCACGCTGCTGCGGGATCCGACCGCTGGCGACCGCCAGCGGGCGGGGCAGCGGGAGGCGCTGCGACGGCTCGGGGATGCGCGCCCCAGCGAGCGGGCTGCCGGCATCGTCGCGGATCTGCTGGCGGCGCGGGCGCGGGCCGCAGGTGACCCTGCGGCGGGGCTGGGCTAGGATGGCGCTCTCCGCTGCAGAACCAGGGGAAGCTCGGCATGAACGAAATGTCCCAGAAGGCCGCGGCGCGGACGGAAGCGCGGCTGCTCCACACCATGATCCGCGTTTTCGACCTCGAGAAATCGATCGACTTCTATACGAGGCTGCTCGGCATGGAGGTGCTTTCGCGCAAGGACTATCCGAGCGGCGAGTTCACCCTCGTCTTCGTGGGCTATGGCGACGAACGCGCGAACACGGTGATCGAGCTCACCCACAACTGGGGTCAGAAGGAGCCCTATACGATCGGCTCCGGCTTCGGCCATCTCGCGATCGGGCTTCCCGATATCTACGGCGCCTGCGAGCGGCTGGCGAAGGAAGGCGTCAAGATCCCGCGTCCGCCCGGGCCGATGAAACATGGGGGCAGCGTGATCGCGTTCCTCGAGGATCCGGACGGTTACAAGATCGAGCTGATCCAGCGCTCTTGACCATGCGCGGCGACAAGGCCCGGCGCCGGGCAACGCAGGAACAGCGATGCGGCTGAGCGGACGCCTCGAAGCCCTCGGCGGGCTTGCCCTGCTGGCGCTGCTCGTCGCCGGCTGCCTCGTCGTGCTGCAGCCCTTCCTTTCGGCGCTGATCTGGGCGCTCATTCTGAGCTATTCGACCTGGCCGCTCTATCGCCGCCTGCTGCACTGGGTCGGCGGGCGCGTGACGCTCGCGGCAAGCCTCATGACGCTGCTCGTCGCGCTGATCCTGGTGGTGCCGCTCGCCTTTCTCGGCATCACGCTCGCGGACCATGTCGCCGGCGTGTTCAGCGTCATCCGGCTCCTGCTGCAGGAGGGGCTGCCGGCGGCACCGGCCTGGGTGCACGACATCCCGCTGCTCGGCCCGGATATCGACCGCTATTGGCAGAGCCTCACCCATGACGGCGCGGCGCTCGCGGCCGCGGTCGAGCCTTATCTCGGGCGTGCCCGCGACTGGGCGCTGCAAGGCGGCGCGGGGATCGGCGTTGCCGCCATCGAGCTCACGCTCAGCGTCTTCGCCTGCTTCTTCTTCTATCGCGACGGGCGCGAGGCGGCGGCGCAGCTCTCCACCATGACCAAGCGCCTCGCCGGCGGCCGCGGCGAACACCTGCTCGAAGTCGGCGGCAGCACCATCTCGAGCGTCGTCTATGGCGTGCTCGGCACGGCGATCGCGCAGGGAACCCTGGCGGCGATAGGCTTCTGGATAGCCGACGTGCCGGGCGCGCTCCTGCTCGGCTTCGTGACCTTCATCTTTTCCTTCATTCCGGCCGGTCCGCCGCTGGTCTGGATCCCGGCGACCGTCTGGCTCTTCTATACCCACGCACCGGGCTGGGGCATCTTCCTCGCCATCTGGGGCCTGCTCGTGATCAGCGGCGTCGACAACATCCTGCGCCCCTATCTCATCAGCCGCGAAAGCCGGCTGCCCTTCCTCCTGGTGCTGCTCGGCGTCATCGGCGGAATTCTCGGCTTCGGCTTCGTCGGCGTATTTCTGGGGCCGGTGCTGCTCGCCCTCGGCTTCACCCTCCTCAAGGAATGGACCTCGACGGCGGGCGCGCCCGACGCGGGCGTGCGACCGGGCGAGGTCCCGCGTCCCTAGGCGCGGGGCGGATCCGCCCGCGCCGCACGACCCCGATAATCAGCGGCGCTTGTCGATCGCGAGGTAAGGGCGCTGGCCGTGGCCGGTATAGAGCTGCCGCGGCCGGCCGATGCGCTGCGAGGGATCGTCGATCATTTCGTTC
>CAZMUZ010000031.1:0-33707 GCA_964569315.1 uncultured Rhodospirillaceae bacterium
CGGCGATCAAGGAGATGATCATCCCCTCGCTGCTGCCGGTGCTGGCGCCGATCGCGCTCTATTTCGTGATCGACGCGATCGCGGGACAGGCCGAGGCTTTCACGGCGCTGGGCGCGATGCTGCTCGGCACGATCGTGACCGGCCTCTTCGTCGCCATCCAGATGACCTCGGGCGGCGGCGCCTGGGACAACGCCAAGAAGTTCATCGAGGACGGCCATCACGGCGGCAAGGGCTCGGACGCCCACAAGGCGGCCGTGACCGGCGACACGGTGGGCGATCCCTACAAGGACACCGCCGGCCCGGCCGTCAACCCGATGATCAAGATCATCAATATCGTTGCGCTGCTGCTGCTCGCGATCCTGGCGGCGTGACGACGGGAACGACCTGCAATGAAAAGCCCCGGCGGAGCGATCCGCCGGGGCTTCGTTTTGCGCGACGATTCCGCGCGGGATCAGATCGGCGGCAGGCCGCCCGGCGCGGCGTTCTGGCCGCTATTATCCTTGTTGAAGCGGCCGAGATTGCCGATGAGCTGCTGCAGCACCGTCATTTCGCGGCCGAGCGTGGGCGTGGTGCGCTCGCTCGGCTCGATCACCTTGCCGTCCTCCAGCCCGTAGATCTTCATGTCGCTGACGATTCCGGCGTCGTCGAACTTGACCATCAACACTTCCTGATCGACCACGTCCGGCTTGAAGAAGGCGATCGTCTCGGTGCGGGTGCTGATGTAATACCAGGTGCGGTCGTCGAAGGTGCCGACCGAGGAGGGCGTTCCCAAAAGGTCCGCGACCAGATCCTGATTGTCTTCGCCGGGATTGATCTTCACCACGTTGTCCACGTCGGGCAGGTTGCCCCGGGTGTCGATACGCGGCTGGCAGGCGGCGAGCGTCGCGGCCACGCCGAGGGCGGCGATTCCGTATGTGCCGCGGCGCAATATCATCGTGCGGGAGTCCTTCGGCATGGGCCTCTCTCCGGCCGGGGAAGCGCCGGCCCTTCGGCGCGCAAAATTCCATCCGCACCGCGCCCTGTCAAGGCGGCCCGGCCGATCGGCGCGGGATGTCGCCCATGAGCCTCTGGAGCCGCCTGACCGGCCGGACGCGGCCGATTCCCGAGGCCCGCAGCCTCTATGACGCGGTGGTTGCACAGTCCCGCCTGCCGGAATTCTATCGGGGCGGCGCCGTGCCGGACACGCTCGACGGTCGTTTCGAGCTGATCTCGCTGCATAACCACCTGCTGCTCCGCCGCCTCAAGCGCGATGGGGAGGCGGCGGCACTCGCCCAGGCGGTATTCGACGTGATGTTCGCCGACATGGACGAGAGCCTGCGCGAGATCGGCGTGGGAGACCTCAGCGTCGGACGGCGCATCAAGCAGATGGCGCAGGCCTTCTATGGCCGGATCGCCGCCTATGACGCAGGCCTCGACGAGGCCGGCAATGCCGCGCTCGAGGCGGCGCTCTCGCGCAATCTCTATGGCACTCTCGCGAGCCCGCCTGGGTCGGTTGCGGCGATGGCCGGCTATGTGCGCCAGGCGGCGGCGGCTTTGGACGAACTCGACGACCTCTCGCTCCGCGCGGGCAGGGTCGGCTTTCCGAAGCCGCCTTTCGATTGACCCCCGCGGCGCACGCCTCCTAGAATCGCGTTGTCGCGCCATTCCCGACGTTCTCGAGGAGCCTGGCGGATGGACCATCCCGCTCCGACGCCCGAATTCTCGCGGCCCATCCGCGCCGAGCGCATCGGTCGTGAACCGAAATCGCGCCGCCTCGAAGCCAACGCGGCCGAGCGCGGGAAGCTTGCGGAAAGGCTGGGGCTGCTGGCGCTGTCGCGGCTGGTGGCGGATGTGGAGTTCCGCCGTCGGGGCGGCGGGCGGATCGAGCTCAAGGGAAGCTTCGAGGCGGACCTCGTCCAGAGCTGCGTCGTGACCCTTGCGCCCGTGCCGGCGTCCGTCGCCGAGAGCTTCGAGATGAGCTTTATCGAGATCGATCCGGGGGCGGAACCGGAGGTGCGGGAGACGACCATATCGCTCGAGGGGGCCGAGCCGCCCGAGCCGGTAGAGGGGGGTGCGATCGATCTGGGAGAGGCCGTGGCGCAGCAGCTCGCCGTGGCGATCGATCCCTATCCGCGGGCGCCGGAGGCCGCGCCCGGCTGGGCCGACGATCCCGTGGGCGAGGGGGAAGCCCGCCCGCACCCCTTCGCGGACCTCGCCAAGTTGCGAAAAACCGGCGAAAACCCTTGATTCTCTGTGGCTTGTCCGGCGTCGGCTTTGGCTTGCCGGACCCGGCGAATTTCGTTACAAGTCTGACCCGCCGACTGGCGATTCCCCCGCGGAGCTGAGAAACCAAATGGCTGTACCCAAGAAAAAGACGTCGAAGTCTCGGCGCAACATGCGGCGTTCGCATCACGCGTTGACATCGTCGGCCCATATCGAGTGCCCGAATTGCGGCGAACTCAAGCGTCCGCACCATGTCTGCGCGTCCTGCGGCCAGTATGACGGCCGCGACGTGACCGAATCGAAGGCAGCCTGACCCATCGGTCGGTTCCGCCTGGAGGCGGAAAAGTGAGCGCCAGTTTCACGATCGCGCTCGACGCCATGGGCGGCGACCGAGCTCCGGACATTGTCGTCAAGGGCGCCAACATCGCCCGCAAGCGTTTTCCCGCTGCGCGTTTCCTGTTTTTTGGAGACGAGACGCGGGTGCAGCCGCTGCTGTCCGGCTATCGCGCGCTCGCGAAGGTCAGCGAGGTACGCCATGCCGACCATGCGATCAAGAACGAGGACAAGCCCTCGGCGGCGCTGCGGAACGGTCGGGGCTCCAGCATGCGGCTCGCGATCGACGCGGTCGGCAAAGGCGAGGCGGCCGGCGTCGTTTCCGCCGGCAACACCGGCGCGCTCATGGCGATGGCGAAGTTCGTGCTGAAGACCCTGCCGGGCATCACGCGGCCGGCGATCGCCTCTTTCTTCCCCACCATGCGCGGCGAGACCGTGATGCTCGATCTCGGCGCCAACGTTCAGTGCGACGCCGAAAACCTGGTGCAGTTCGCCGTGATGGGAAACGTCTTCGCGCGCACGGTGCTGGGGGTGGTGAGCCCCACCGTCGGCATCCTCAATGTGGGCTCCGAGGACCAGAAGGGCCATGAGGCGCTGCGCGAGGCGAGCGCCTTGCTGCGAGAGATCAAGCTCCCGGGCAGCTTCCACGGTTTCGTCGAGGGCGACGACATCGCAAAAGGCACGGTGGACGTGGTGGTGACCGACGGCTTCACCGGCAACATCGCGCTCAAGACGATCGAGGGGACCGCCAAGCTCTATGCCGAATTCCTCCGTGCGACCTTCAGCAGCTCCTTCCTGTCGAAGCTGGGATTCCTCCTCGCGCGCCCGGCGCTCAACGCGCTTCGGCTGCGCACCGATCCGCGGCGTTACAACGGCGCGATCTTCCTCGGCCTCACCGGCATCGCCGTGAAGAGCCATGGCGGCACGGACGCGCTCGGTTTCGCCAATGCGATCGGCGTCGCCGCCGACATGATCGTCCACGGCGCGATCGCCCGCATCACCGAGGACTTCTCCGATATCGGCCAGGGCGCGGTCGCCATCCCGCAGGCGGCCGGCAAGTGAGCGTCATCCGGTCTCGCATCGTCGGCTGCGGGTCCTATCTGCCGAGCCAGGTGATCACCAATGCCGAGCTCGCCAGGCGGCTCGACACCTCCGACGACTGGATCCGGCAGCGCACCGGCATCTGCCAGCGACATATCGCGAAGGAGGGTGAGCTTACCTCCCACCTTGCGCTCTACGCGGCCGAGCGCGCCCTCGCGGATGCCGGCATGGCGGCGGCCGATCTCGACCTCATCGTCCTCGGCACCACCACGCCGGACGAGACCTTTCCGGCGACCGCCACCCGGGTCCAGGCGGCCCTCGGCATGCAGCGCGGCATCGCGTTCGACGTCCAGGCGGTCTGCTCCGGCTTCGTCTATTCGCTCGCCGTGGCAGACAATTTCATCAGGGTCGGGCAGGCGAAATCGGCCCTGGTCATCGGCGCGGAGACGTTCTCGCGCATCCTCGACTGGAACGATCGCGGCACCTGCGTGCTGTTCGGCGACGGTGCGGGCGCGGTCGTGCTCAGGGCCGAGCCCGGCAAGGGCGATGGCTCGGATCGCGGTATCCTGTCGACCCATCTCTATTCGGACGGCCGGTTCCACGACATGCTCTATGTCGATGGCGGGCCCTCGGCGACGAAGACCGTGGGGCAGGTGCGCATGGAGGGGCGGGAGGTGTTCCGCCACGCCGTCACCAAGCTCGCCCAGGCGGTGGACGACGCCATCGCGGCCAATGGCGTGACCGGCAGCGATATCGACTGGCTGGTTCCGCACCAGGCGAACAAGCGGATCATCGACTCGATGGGCGCCAAGCTCGGTCTTCCGGCGGAGAAGGTGGTGGTCACGATCGACCGCCATGCCAACACCTCCGCCGCCTCGATTCCGCTCGCTCTCGCCGAAGCCAAGGCGGACGGCCGCATAAAGCCGGGTCATCTGGTGCTGATGGAGGCTATGGGAGGCGGCTTCACCTGGGGTTCCGCCCTCGTGCGCTGGTAGGTGGGGGGCCCCAGTATGGCGTCGGAAAGAGGTGGATTCGAGAGCCCTGGGGCACGAGTCGCCACATCCTTTCAACAGTTTCCGGCATCCCTCTGTAATTGACTGATTTCTCCCGCCACGTTACCGTTTTGGGTGAAGTATGCGGGGGACAGGGAAATGAGCAGAACCGTCACGCGGGCTCAGCTCAGCGAAGCGGTCTATCAGGAAGTCGGCCTATCGCGGAACGAATCCGCGGATCTCGTCGAAGCGGTGCTCAAGGAGATCTCCGACACCCTGGCCAAGGGCGAGACGGTGAAGATTTCTTCCTTCGGCACCTTCATGGTGCGGCAGAAGGGCGAGCGCATCGGCCGTAACCCGAAGACCGGCGAAGAGGTGCCGATCAAGCCGCGACGGGTCCTCGTGTTCCGGGCCTCGCATGTGCTGAAGCACCGGGTCAATGGCGGCAGCGCCGAGACGGCGCCCAAAGAGGTCGAATAATGGCCGTGACGCCACAGCGAGCGGCGGAGATCGCCGCCGCCCTCGAACGCGAGCAGGCAACCGCGCCGCAGCGCCGCGTCGAGAAATCCGCGAGCGCTTTCCGGACCATCAGCGAGGTGGCCGACGAGCTCGACGTGCCGCAGCACGTTCTGCGCTTCTGGGAAACCAAGTTCCCGCAAGTCCGCCCGCTGAAGCGGGGCGGCGGCCGGCGCTACTACCGGCCGGAGGACGTGGACCTCCTGCGCGGCATCCGCAGCCTTCTCTATCAAGAGGGCTACACGATCAAGGGCGTGCAGAAGCTGATGCGTGAGGGTGCGCTCAAGTCGCGCGTCCATACGCCGGTCGAGGCGGCGGCTGCCGAGCCGCTGCGCCCTGCAACGACACCCCCGCCGCCGGCGGAGCCCGTGGCCGCGGCGCGCGACATCAAGCGCCGCACCCAGCTCGATCTCGCGATCGACGATCTGGTCGAGCTGCGCGACCGGCTCGGGAAGCTACTCGGCCTTTAGCCCGACTGCCGGGCCCGAGGGGGCTCGCGGTCGCGGATGAGCGCGCGCGTCAGCGCGGTGGCGGTGCCGCGCCGTCGCGGGATGCGCTCGCCTCGATCGCCTGCGCCACGAGCCCCTGCAGCCGCCAGAGATAGGGATCGTGGATGTCGAGCGCCTCGAGATGCGCGACGGTCTGCTGGAGATATTCGGCGCCCGATCCCCAATGGCCGCAGGCGCGCGCGAGGATGCTCGCGATCTCTTCCGGCGAATGTGCCCCGGCATAGGCGGGGCCTTTGCGGTCGATCGCGAACGCGATGGCCGGCAGGCGCTCGCCTCCGGATTCGACGGTGACCCAGCGCGGACGGTTCGTCGGGGGCTTTATGCTGAGCTCGCGCCGCACCAGCTCGCCCGCGCGCTGCCGCACCGACGGCCCCGGTATCCATTGCAGCACACCGCGGCAGGAGCCGCCGCGATCGAGCCCCATCATCAGCCCCGGACATTCCGGCGTGCCGCGAAACCGGACGATGCGGAGACAAAAGGCACGATGCCAGCCATGCAGCCGCGCCGGGCGCTGCGTCTCCACCGGCCAGACCGGCTTCCAGATCAGCGAGCCATAGGCGAACACCCAGACGCCGTCGCGGGCATGGGCGGGGCGGAGCAGATCCTCGAGGAGGGCTTCGTAGTCTGCCTCGGTGAGCCGCTCGAGCCCGACGGAATGGCCGGGATCCGATATGTCGCGATGAACGCGGGCCACGAGGGCCGGCGTCAGGGCCATGGTGCGGGGCGTCGGCATGCCAGGCCTCCAGCCGGGGCGAGGCGCCAAGCCTCCGCCGCCACGCTCAGCCTAGCCCGGCTTTTACCGCCCCGCGAGGCGTTGCGCGGCTCCCGCCCGGCCGCTATAAGGGGCCGCCTTCGGGCAGGTCGGAGCGTAGCGCAGCCCGGTAGCGCATCAGACTGGGGGTCTGGGGGTCGTGGGTTCGAATCCCGCCGCTCCGACCATCGATTTCCGCGGAAACAAGCCAAATAACGAAGACGGGCAACGCCGGTCAGCCTGTCGCTGCCCTTTCGGTTACAGGCGGGTTTCCGATCTCCGGCCATTTTGAAGCTCCGGCGATGGCTTGCCCATGCACGAGAGGGCGAGGGGGGCGGGTACGCTGGATGCTCACCGGCTGACTCGGCTATGGCTTCGCGGCCGCGCTGCCTATACTTCCAACCGGCCCCGCTCCCGGGCCGCCGCTCATACACGGCGACGGTTCGCGTAGGCCGGTCAGGGTTTACCCCTCCCGTTCCACCGGGCCATGCAAAGCCGCGTCGGCGCGTCTCCTCCCGGGATCCGTTTTCCCCACGGTCGGGCGGAATGCGAATCCTTGAGTCAAACGGTTTCGATGGCGGGGCCACGACCGAGTTAAGCGACGCCCTCACGGTCGCGGCGAGCAGATTTGTCACCTGGGAGACAGCGAGGTGATGAAATGAAAAACCCAGTCGAACGCAAGAGTGGCACACCCATCAACCAACTTCAGCACCTAAGCCGCGTGGAGAGGCGCGAACAGGGGCAGCGGCTGCGGCAGCACTGCTCTCGCGGCCGACATGCGGAATGGAAGCCAAGAAGCCGGGCCTATGATCCGATCGAGCTGCTGGATCAATCCAATGCCGATCGGATTCCCGGCCTCATTCGCGTGCGCTATGGGAGAATGTCGGAATCGCCGTTCGCCTTTTTTCGCGGCACCGCCGTGATTCAGGCGCGCGACCTGGCGGCCTCGCCCGTCTCGGGCATCGTCGTTCAGGCCTGCGGGGATTGCCATCTGATGAATTTTGGCGGATTTGCCACGCCCGAGCGCACGCTGGTCTTCGACATCAATGATTTCGACGAAACGTTTCCGGCGCCATGGGAGTGGGATCTGAAACGCCTGGCGGCCAGCTTCGTCGTTGCGGCGCGCCATATGACCTTCTCCGAGGCGACGGCCGAGAACGCGGTCAGGGCGGCTGTTGCTTCGTACCGCGAACGGATGTCCGACTATGCCGAGTCCAAGACGCTCGATATGTGGTACACCCAGATCCGGTTCAAGGACCTGATCGAGGCCTTCAGGAAGGATAGGGACATCGTCGACCGCTTGAATGAAAAGACGCGTGAGGCGCACTCTCGCAGTTCCGAGTCGGTGTTCCCCAAGCTGACCAAAGTTATCGATGGACGGCGCAAGATCGCGGACAACCCGCCCATGATCTATCATTTCCAACAGACGCAGCATCGGGACTGGGACCGGCGGTATCGGGGCTTCATTGGGCTATACAAAGAATCGCTACCGGCCGACCGCCGTGCGTTGCTGGACCGCTATCGCCCGGAAGACGTCGCGGTGAAGGTTGTTGGAGTCGGCAGCGTCGGGACGCGCTGCTATGTGAGCTTGTATCTCGCCGACGAAGACGACCCTCTGTTTCTTCAGACGAAGGAAGCGCGCCGTTCCGTACTGGAGACGCCGAAGGGCAAAAGCCGGTATTCGCACCAGGGCGAGCGTGTCGTGAACGGGCAGCGTCTCATGCAGGCGGCCAGCGACATTTTCCTCGGTTGCCTGCGGGTACCGGACGGCCGAGAGTACTATGTCCGGCAGCTTCGCGACATGAAGGTCGCCGCCGAGGTCGAGACGTTTCGCGCAAAGACGCTCGCGGCCTACGCGACGATGTGCGGATGGGCGTTGGCTAGGGCTCACGCCAAGGCCGGCGATGCTGCGATGATCGCGGGCTATCTCGGCAAGAACGATCGCATCGATGATGCGCTGGCGCTCTTCGCAAAGGCATATGCGAATCAGGTGGAGCGAGATTTCGCAGCCTTCAAGAAGGCCATTCGCTCGGGTCATCTCAAGACCGATACCGACGAGGCGGGCGGTCTGGAGTTTGCGTTGTGAACCCCGGTGGGCAGCGAGCGTTAGTGAAGCGCCTCAGTTCAACAGAAAGTCGACATCAGCATTCGCTGCCCCTGGACTACGGCCCCGGATGATCGCCGTCGGAGCGCGCGATGGGGTGGCGTTGCGCGGCGCGAGAGCTTTGACAGATGTCGTCAGCTTCATCGAGCAGGCGGGCGGACGGAAAATCTAGCGCCGCGAAATCAAAGTCCCGGCGGCTCCTTCTGCCATTGATAGCCGGCCCGCCCCTGCTCATAGCCGAGCTTGAACAATTCCACCATATAGTGCCGGTCGAACGGCTCGGGCAGCGGCACGTCGAAGCTGGCCGGAATATACGCCAGATTGAAATCGACGCCGTCGCGCTCGGCGATGGCGTAGATCCGGTACAGATCGCCCGTGCCCTGGGTCTGGATCAATGACGACACGGCGCGCCCGGCAATGGTGAGCGTCTGCCGCTCCGTATCCGCCCAATCCGGATCGAGGCGGGCGTTGCGGATGATGTACATGTGCCGCTCCCGCTTTATGCCGCTCTCCGCGGAGAGCTCCGCCAGGTGCAACTGCGGCGGATAGACGAAGACTTGAGCGCTGGCGCCGCCATCGACATGCATCTCCTGGTACTTCGTCCCGTTCACCTCCACATCGATCATCATCGGCGGAAATGCACCGGGAATGGCGGCCGATGCGACCAGGAGCTTGCGCACCAGCTCCAGCGCTCCCGGCCCGCCATATTCGGCAATCTTTCCGATATCCCAGATGACGCCTCGCCTTGCATCCAGGTTTGTCGTGCCGATAAGCAGGACGCGGCCTTTCTTGTGCTCTGCGGCGATCGCCTCGAGCATGTCGTCGGTGACATATTTCGCCACGAGAAGCTGCAATGGCGCATTATCGGCCATGGCGTCATTGAACACTGCCGCCAGGAAACCGCGTTCTTCCAGAACGTCCTTGGCGCTGATGGTGGTATAGACCTCCTTGAGCTGCGGATCGTAGGCGGGACCCAGGAAGGCGAAAGGTGCCGTCAGGGCGCCGGTGCTAACGCCCGTGACCAGCTTGAATTCCGGCCGGGTACCGGCTTCGGTCCAGCCGACGAGCAGGCCCGCGCCGTAGGCACCGTTCTCGCCGCCGCCGGAAATGGCCAGGAAACTCGCCGGCGGCATCGGACCGGCATTGCCGGCGGCGGTCCATGCCGCGAACTCCGTCTCATACGCGCTGACGCTCTCCTCGGTCAGCCGCTCCAAATCGGTCTTTTGCCAGTAGCGCACTCCCGGCATCCCGGCGATCTCGGCTGCGGCCTCGTTATCCGTCGGCACCGCATGCAGTCTTTCCGGCAGCGAGCAAGCCTGGAGCAACAGCAGCGCGACGGTTCCGGCGATGGCCACGATGACACGCCGATTGCCGCGCGATCTCCGTTGTCGGGAACCAACCTCCGGAGTTTCGTCGCCGCTCGGAACGAATTCCGAGCCGAGCCAAGCGATTGCCATAGCCGCCCCCTGTTTGTTATCGAAACGATCTCGGGCTTGCGCTTCGCCATTTGACATGGCGTCGAAGGCCCGCCGCAAGCGCGATCTATTTTCCAGCGCGGACTGGCGGGAGAGCGGACATCAAAGGCAACCATTCCCTGGCGGCCTTCGCGCGGTCCCGTTCCCTTCAGCCCTCGCACTTCCCTTATACTCTGTCGGTTTCTGCCGGGTTTCGCTCGATCTGCTCCCGCTCGGCTACGACGAGTTCGACATTGCCGAACCGCTCGTCGGGCGCCAAGCCCCCTCGCGGACTAATGAGGCGGCAGCGATTAGCCAACGGACTTTATCCGAAGGAGATAGGACGTTTCCTCGGGAGACGCCGGCAGAGACGCCGATAGCGTCGGGATGCTCAGATCGATGCTGTCGTCGAACTCGATAACGTCCCGGGGAAGAGAATTGCTCTCCGGTCCGAGAAATGTCGCGACGCCGAACGCAGTAAATCCTCGTTCCACGCCGCACTCGTCAGCCGCGATGGCGACGAGGAGCGGGTTGCACGACCGGTTTTGCGCCCGTGAGGGCAGGTGGCATGCGCCGGAACGGTCCCGGCAATTCGGCAGCGACACCGCCACCGGCGAGCGAGCGGCTCAGAAGATGGACGACACCAGATCGCCGATCGTTTGTCCCAGGCTATGCGCCTCGACCTCATTGGCGCGGGCCGCAAGGTCCGCCGCAAGCGCCTGGTTCTCCGCTTCGATGGCGGGATCGTTGGTGGGGTTGGCGAGCCCGCTCAAATTCGGATCGTCCGGGTTCTCGGCCGCCAGGCGATCATTGATCGCGCTGACCTGCTCGACGGACAGATCTTTGTTGGCCGCCGCCGCGAGCGCCGCCGCGAGGTCGTCCAGCGAAGGGGCGGCTGCATCGTCGGGAGTGGCGCCGAGATAGTCCGACAGCATGTCGCGATAGGTCTTGGAGATCGCGCCGATTGCAGAGGTGTCGCTGGTATTGGCGAGCGCGACCGATGATGCGTTGGCGAATCCGTTCAGCCGCCCGAGGTTGCTCGGATGCATCGGATCCGACTTGGCGATGGCACTTGCGCCGCGCGCCTTTTCCGGATCATGTCCGGGCGCCGTGTCCTTGCCCAGCGATTTTCCGGCGTCGGCGCTGGCGGAATGACCGTTCCCATTGCCCCCCGCATTGCCGCCGCCATTGCCTCCGGCGTTTCCACCGCCGTGGCCCCCTCCGTTACCGCCGCCATTGCCTCCGCCATTTCCGGCGGCGAAGGCGGGCGATCCGTCCGGTTGGGGCATTGCAACCGGCATCAGCAGTAGCGCGAGCCCGAGTACGGCAACGCATGACGCACGAAAAGCTTGGGCCATGACATCCTCCGGGAGAACGCGAACGGGGCAGAACGGGACTAGTGTCCGAGGCATAGGCTTTCCGTGCAACATGATCGCGATTTTGGCACAGTTGGCGATAATCCCGGATTATCGAACCCGGCGGGCAACTTTAGTTCCGGCCGTTCCGATGGCCGGGCGGCGAACTGCGGGTCCAGGAACTGCCCCATGCCGGTCATCGGCAAAAAGAAACGGGCCCCCGCGGGGGCCCGTTCCCATCCGTTGCACGGCTATGAGAGAAGCTCAGCGCTCCTCGGGGCCGGCATTGCCGACGCTCTTGTCATTGCCCTGATTTCCATTGGCACCCGACACGCCGCCTTTGTTGCCATCGGAGTTGCCGAAGCCGCCGCCGCCATGACCGCCGGGCGTCTCGCCGTTGCCCTTCCCAGCCATCGCCGAACTCGCCACCATCGATAGCGCGAAGAACGCTACCACCGCACAGGTCAGGATCTTTTTCATTTGCCACTCCCAAGTTGGGCCTGAAACCTGAGCATTGGAGAGAGCCCAGGCGCCGGAAGCAAGGGCATTCAATGTAATTCGATGTAATTCTCTGGGAATTCGCATGCGAAGCCCATCCGCTCGTCTTAACTATAAGCGCCGCCCTTGTTGCAAACGGCTCGCACGCGCCAGCATCCGTAGGCGCGGGCGTAACACGGGTGCCGCGCCATGCGGACCGGCGCCTCTAGTCGTTCAGCGCGTCGATCGCGGTGACGGTCAGCACATCGAGAATGAGGTTGGTGGCTGCACGCACCAGCATCACCCTGTCGTCCACGATCACGATCTGTTGATCCGCCGGACGGCGCGGCAATTGCACCGCAAGATCGGGGGGCAGCGGTTGCCAGGCAAGGCCGGGCGGCAGGCTGCCATTGCGAACGAGTTGCTTTGCGATGCCGGGCGGCAGGGTGCCTTTCTTGGCAATGCCCGGCGGGAGACCCTTGTGCTTTCGATTGTTGCCGCCCTGGATCGTCCAGACCTCGTATCGGGAGCGGTAGTAGCTCTGGATCAGCCTTCGCTCCAGCTCGGTCAGGATGATATCGCCGATGGATGCGTCGGCAAGCGGCGCTACCCCGGCAGGGCAGATCGCGATGAGCGAGCCGACCCCGGCGCCCAAGCATGTAGCGAGGAAGGAACGGCGAAGCATGATCCAGTCTCCTTCGATAGCCAAGGAACCTATTCCATCCGTAAGG
The DNA here is from genome assembly GCA_964569315.1 of uncultured Rhodospirillaceae bacterium. GTDB lineage: Bacteria > Pseudomonadota > Alphaproteobacteria > Dongiales > Dongiaceae > CADEFF01. The sequence goes on from CAZMUZ010000031.1 coordinate 12,466, forward strand.
GAAGCAGATGGGCGCGCACGGCGCCACACGGAAGGAAATGAGGCCGCAGGCGGAGGCGGGAACATCCCGTCCCATCGGGTATGGTCATCCACCGGATAAAGTCGGTTGTCGAGTCTTCGATCCGGGAGCTGTAGAAGCCTCGCGCAGAGTGGCGAGGCGGTCCCTCGAGCGAGCCGGCCGATGGATGCTTCCCATCCCTCTTGATCGCCGCCCGGCTCCCTTCCATCTACCGGAGATGAAGTCACCCGGCAGGATATGTCCAGTCGCTGCGGCTATCGCGTTGATGGCTGTCGTCTTTCCCGCCTGCAGCGGTTCGCAGCATTCACGCACGTCCGTGCAGTGCGGCGACGTCGTCTATCACATCCCGGGAACCTTCTGCGGCAATCGCTTCCGCGATGTCGGGCGCGCGCCCGGCGAACGGCACCAGAATTCCGGTGTCGAGATCCCCGAGCGCAACTCGCCGGGCATGGGCGGCAAGGACAACTAGCGCCGGGTTATATCGCCGAGATGCCGGTTACGAAGCGCCGCCGCGGATCGGCCTGTCCGCGCTACGCGGGAGAGCGACGGGGCAGATCGTGTCGATGCGCGGGTCGTCCCGACGCCCCGTATCATGGCGCCGCGGAAGACCGTTCCTCGTGATAGTTGAGGAATCGCTCTCCGTTTGCGGGGCAGCGCAGCCTTAGAGCGATCGCTCCTGGCGATGCACCAGGCGACCGCTATGCTTGATTTCCCAGCGTTTCCAATCGCAGCAGGATTCCGCGAAGCTGCGACCGTGGCGGATGGCTTCGTGGTCGTTTTCGCAAGTGAGCGCCACTGCCGCCAGAGGATGGCCATCATAGTCGGTGAGCTGACAGGAATAGCGAAGAGAGTGACCCATGTTTTTCTCCTCGGTGTGCCAATGCGCTAAACGTTCCGCGAGTTTCTTAGTGTTTCGCTAATCATAAAAGATGTTCGCGCCGGGTCGACTCCCCATTTAGGAATTTAACCCCGCGGTAAGGTAAATTTTCGCTGAATGTTGGGGAATGCGCGGCGCTTCATGCTGGAGCCGGCAAGCGCAAGTTCCCTCTCCAATATTACCGTAAGTTGTTGGTTTTCCTTCACAAGCGTTAGGTCGCGCCGCGCCGGGCCAACGAAACGCGCCGCCGAACATGGTTACCGGGCGGCCGATAACGCCGCTTCGGTGGCCAACCGGCAGAAGGACCCCTGCCGGCGCCAGGCGTCGATGTCGGCGGCATTAACCATGGATCATGCGCCGATAGGTGCCGCCCCGGACTCATCGCGCATAGCGGCATCGATGGAGCTCGACCGATCGTTGACTTCCGCCTTGTCGATGCCGTGTGTGGCGACATAGGGAGGCGAACCGACCGCAAGGGTGGTTTGTTCCGAGTGCCCGAGCGTTCGCGGCTACGGCTTCGTGCAGGCGAACGCGGGACGTCGCGTTCGCTGTGCTACAGCGCGCACGGGATGGCGAGAGAAATGCGGGCCGCGACGGGTGCCAGGGGTGGCGGATCCGTCTCGGCCCGCTGAGCGCTCGACCGAGGGGATCGGCGGTCGGCACTTGGGCATCCAACGTCGGCGGCTCGTGCCGGTTCCCACCGGTTGCGGATTTCCGGATCGACGCCGCTCGATACGGATTTGCGGCAAAACGGGCAGTCTGACGGCACCGGTCGAAAGAAAAGCCCCGTCGAGCGGGGCCTGAGTTTCCATCCCTGGTGCAGCTCTACGCCGCGGCGGGCGGGTATCCCGCGTTCGGCTCGGATTTCCGCATATAGATCAGACGATCGCCCGCTCGAATCTCGAAACCCGCGCAATGCGGATGGTCGCGCTCGAGCGTGTTCCCGATCAGAATCGCGTCGGTGTCCGTCTTCGCGGTAATCTGGACCGACGTCGATGGCCTGCCGTCGCGGTCCAGCAAATTGCAGAGATAGGGTGTGGGTTGACCCATAGCAGCCTCCTCTCATGAGGTGCATTGACAAGGACCCTATTCCAATTGCCGCGGCAGGCGAAATCACAATCCGCGTCGCCAGGAATTTTGGCACTAGCGGCGACGAATTGCTGACAGCGGTTCCTCAATACGTAGATTGAGATCGTCGTCGATATAACTGGAATCCCGTCATTCCCCTTGCAGCGGCCACGAAGGAAACGTCGTCGCCGTGCGGGGACGCGCCTGCGAGTGCGTCGCCGCCATCGATATGAGCTGCGGCACCCGTCCACACGCGCCCGGACGGGAACGGTGCGAAAGCGGGTCTAGCTTCCTGGGGCGGTCTTTCGATTCCAGGGCGTCACGGTGACGCCGCGCCGCGCATCGAGCATCTGCGGATCGCCGCCCGCGAGGCCATGCTCGGCCATGATCGCTTCCGGCGCGCTGCGCGGCACGCCGGGGAAAACCGGTCGCCCGCCCGGAAGCCTGACGCCGGGCACGCGCGACAGGTAGAAGCGGTCATAGCGATCGAGGAACATGCCGAATACTTCGGTGCCGCCGATCACGGCAAGGATCGCCGCACCCAGCCCCAGGGCATTCCAGGCGTCCTCGAAGGAGGCTCCCGACGGGTTCCAGAACAGGGCGCGCGGGTTTCGCGTCGAGCGGCCGATCGCCGGGATGCGATGCGTGAGAACGAGACGGGGCCGAAGCGCGGAGCGTGTCTGGCGCTCATGCGAATTCCGCCCATGCACGACCGCATCGGCGGCATCCAGGCCTCGCTCGAAGAAACGCTGATCCGCTTCGACCTTGAGGGCCGGCGGAAAGGCGCCCGAGGCGTCCGCCAGCATCCCGTCCTCCGAGACGACGGCATAGCCTTCGATGCGGCGGGGAAGGGACAAGCGCGGCCTGCCTGGGCGACATTGGGCTCGCGCCATCAATGCCCGGGCAACGATCCGGGTTCCTGCGGCGTCATGATACCCGCCGGCGTCGGGGTGCGGGCGCGCCGTCGACCGGTCGGAACGCTACGGCCGGCGGTCGATGTCGGGCGCGGCCGCGTCGTCCGCGTCGCCACCGCGGTCGCGCCGGCGGACGAGGGTCTTCGCGAGGAAGGCCACCGCACCGATCGCGAGGCAGGCGATGGCGAACTGCGCCATTCGCGTTGCGATCGATGGGAGCGACTGCAAATCGGGGCTGATGGCGGCAAAGACGACGCCGAGCACGATCGCCCAGACGACAGCCATGAAGACGACCCAGCGCCGGCGATCCGCCGCGAAGCCCGCGATCAACCCGCCGATGATGATAATCGGATCGATCAGCGCGGCGAACACGCCGTCCGCAAAGCCTGCCATGATCTTCCCCCTCGCCCGAGCGAGAGTAGCGGCTTCGTCGGGAGAGTCGCAATCGCGGTTGCGAGCCGTCAAGGCTCCACGCCCGCGGCGTAGCGGCCCGCGATATAGCCGCCGTCAGGGCTCCACGCCCGCGGCGTGGCAGCCCGCGATATAGCCGAAGGTCATGGCGGGCCCGATGGTGACGCCGCCGCCGGGGCAGCTTCCGCCGAAGATGCTGGCGGCGTCGTTGCCCGCGGCATAGAGCCCGGCGATGGGGCGGCCAGCGTCGTCCAGCACTTGCGCGTGCCGGTTCGTGCGCAGGCCGACGAAAGTGCTCATGTCGGCGGCTTCGATCTTCACGGCATAGAAGGGCGGCGTCTCGATCGGGGCAAGGCCCGGATTCGGACGATGCGCGGCATCGCCCTGGAACCGGTTATAGGCCGAGCTGCCCTTGCCGAACTCGCTGTCCACGCCCTTGCGCGCATCCGCATTGAAACGCTCGATCGTCGCCTGAAGCACGGCGGCATCGATCCCGCAGACCCTCGCGAGCGCGGCGATCGTGTCGCCGCGAAGGAGGTAGCCCGACCGGACATGCGGCCCCAGCGGCACGGGAAAGGGCTTGGCGTAGCCGAGGCCGTATTGGCGGATCGCCCGATGGTCGCAGAGGAAAAAAGCGCTGTTGCGGCGTCCGTCGACCTGCTCGCGGATCAGCGCGTGTGCGACGTCCTGATAGGAGTCGCTTTCGTTGACGAAGCGTCGGCCGGCGGCGGTCACGGCGATGATGCCGGGTTTGCCGCGATCCACGAAATGCGGCATCAGCCATTCCGTCCCGTCCGGCCGCGGGATATGCGATACCGGCGCAGAGTAGGTCGGTGTCTTGACAGCGGCGACGATCGCGCCGCCGGCGGCCTCGGCCAGCCGCAGCCCGTCGCCGTCGTTTTCCGCCGGCGCGAGGGAATGGATCTGGAAGGGGGAGAGATAGCTGGCGCGGAGCGCGGCATCGCTCGGGAACCCGCCGCAGGCGAGCAGCACGCCCCGGCGGGCGGAGATCGATCGCGTCCCGCCGTCCTCCGTGCGAAACACGGCGCCGCGCACGGCGCCCTCTTCCACGACGAGCGACCGGACCGGGCTGGAGAGCCGCAGCGGAATGCCGAGATCGAACGCCGTGCGCGCCATCCGCGCGACGAGCGCATTGCCGTTGAAGAGGCGAATGCCGTGTCCGTAGCGCAGCCTGTGGACGCCATGCTCGAGGACGCGACGTGCCACGTAGAAGGCGGACCGGAGCGAGCGCTGGGCATTCATGAAATGGCGATAGTCGACGCCGGAACCGATGCCCATGCCGAGAAAGGTGTATTGCGGCAGCGGGGGCGCGAGCAGCGCGAAGGCGTCGCCGAGTTCGCGCGCATCGTAGGGCTCCGCCCAGAGCGACCGTCCGCCGGGCAGTCCGCCCGGCAGGTCGGGGTGATAGTCGGGAAAGCTATGGTCGGGGACGAACTTCACCGCGCTGTGGCGATCGAAGAATTCGACCATGCGGGGCCCGGCCGCGAGATAGGCATCGACATGCGCGGCGTCGAAATAGGGGCCGGCTTCCGCCTCGAGATATCGGCGCGCGGCGTCGAGGCTGTCGGGAATGCCATCGCGTTGCGCGAAGCGGTTGCAGGGAATCCAGACGGCGCCGCCTGAGAGCGCCGTGGTGCCGCCGAAGCGCGCCGCCTTCTCGGCGACGACGACCTCGAGCCCGTGATGTCGTGCCGCGATGGCCGCCGACAGCCCGGCCGCGCCGGAGCCGACGACCAGCAGGTCGCACGCAACCGGGATTTCGTCGTTCGTGCGAATCATGGGTGCCGGCACAGCGCTGGAGGGGGCGAAGCGGGAAGGGAGCGGCGAAGCAGCCGGGGCCTGGCTGGCGTCACGAGTCCGAGAAACCGAGCCAGGATTCGAGTTTCTCCCAGGCCCGATCGGCGGGCGATGCGAGTCCGATGTCGCCATAGCGCATCGATAGCTGGCGTTCGGCGGCTTCCTCGCCCTGTTTTGCAATGGCGGCGAGGTAGAGCGCCGCGGCAAGGCCGCTCCGGTCGGCGCCGCTTTCGCAATGGACCAGCACCGGTTTCTGCGCCGTCTCGAGGACTTGCAGCAACGCGACGGCCTGATCCTGCGTCATCTCATGGTTCGCGGAGATGTCGAAATCGACATGCGCGATGCCGAGCTTCCGCGCCGCAGCGAGCTCATTGTCGTACCAGGCGCTGCCGTGGTGCGCGCCCCGGAGATTGACGATCGTCTTCATGCCGTACTCGCCGGCATAGTCGTGAAGCTCCTCCGGTGTGAGCTGCGCGGAGCGATAGAGTTCGCCGGCGACGACGGTGTGGAAGTTCTCGGAGATATTGAGGAAGGCGAGATAGCCCGGAATGGAGAGCGCCACGATGGCGCAGGCGATCGCCATGTTGCGGAGCAGGCGCGGAAGACTGGCATGGCCGGGCGCCAGCGGTCCGGCCTTCTCGGCCATGCCGTAACGGCGGAACTCGTCGCCGATGCCGCCGGCGAGGGCGGTGAGGCACATGCGTATATCCGCCGCCATGCCGAGCAGCGTCAGCCGGGGCGAGTTCCAGGTGACCGGGTTGTTGCCCTCGATCGTCCAGTGGGAGGTGAAGGCGACGGCATAGGCGACGGCGATGCCGACCCAGAACATCCACCAGGGCGCCAGCGGCGATAGGGCGAGGGCGGCGCCTGCGATCCCGATGCAGGTCGCCAGATAGTGCGCTACCCGCGTGCCCCGGTTCGCGTGGCTGGCGAGATAGAGAGGCCAAAATTCATGGAAGCGCATGGTTTAAATCCGCAAATCTCCAGCCTCGAGAACGTTAGGCTCGAACCGACTGGCGAACAAGCGGGAAGGGCCGGCTGCCGCGGTAGCGGCGCAGGGCAGGCCGCCCGGAACCCCTCGGGCGCGGCTATTGGAAGCCGGCGGCGAGCTAGCCTTTCCAGTGCGGCGGAATCGTCTTCTCATAGCAGGGCAGCGCTTCGATCCGCTTCATCCAGGCCTTGAGCCGGGGCGGGATCCGGTCGCCGAGGCCGTTGCCCGGCTGACGCTCCTCGACCCGCCGTATCAGGCGCAGATGCGGAAAGGTCGTGATGTCGGCGAGCGAGAGCTCGCCGGCGAGGTAATCGCCGGTGAGCAGCGCTTCGAAGCGGTTCAGCTCATCGAGCAACTTCCGGCGAAGCTCGTCGAGCTCGGCCGGTACCGGCGGACCGTCATGAAACAGCGTCGCCTCGAACAGACTGTTGACCAGCGGCGACAGGGAATGCGCGGCTTCGGCCGCGACGCGACGCACCGTCGCGCGGGCCCGCACATCCTTCGGCAGGAGCGGGATCGCGGGGTAGCGTTCTTCCAGATACTCCAGGATCGCACTCGATTCCCAGAGCGCGAAGCCGTCATCGACGATCGTCGGCACCATGCCGCGCGGATTGATCGCGCGAAAGGCAGGCGCCATGGTGTCGCCGCGATCGAAGGAAAGCAGTTCGAAGTCGTACGGGATCTTCTTGTGCTCGAGCGCCAGCCAGACTCTCCAGGCAAAGGGCGAACCGGAGCCGTAGTAGAACGTCAAAGCCATGACGGCTGACCTTTCGGAAGAGAGGGAACGACGCTGACGAAGCGGACGCCGCAGCTTATATCGTCAGGAGGCCGCGGGGATAGCGGCTCGCGAACCGCCTGGGTGCGACATGAGAATTTGCGTGCTGGTGAATTCGGGCGGCGGCGCGGTGGCGAAGCTCGGCGGCCCCGACGCGGCGCGCGAGACGCTTTCGGCGGCGATGGAGCGGCTGCAGCCGGTCGTCGGCGATCTCGTCCTCGCGAGCGGTGCCGATTTTGCGGCTTGCGCCCGACGCGCGTGCGACGCCGCCAAGCGCGGCGAATATGACGCGATCGTCGCCGCCGGCGGCGATGGCAGCATCGGCACGGTTGCGGCGCTGATCGCCGATACCGGCATTCCGCTCGGCGTGCTTCCGCTCGGCACCCTCAATCACTTCGCCCGCGATCTGGGGATTCCGATCGACATCGAAGGCGCCTTCGCCACGGTGGCCGCGGGCGCGATCGCCCGGGTCGATCTTGCGGAAGTGAACGGACGGATCTTCGTGAATAATTCCTCGATCGGCATCTATCCCGACATGGTGGTGGAGCGTGAAATGCGTTTCGCCGGACGCAGCAGGCTGATCGCGACCCCGCTTGCCTTCCTGCGCGCGCTCTGGCGGTTTCCCCGGCGCCGCCTGCGGATCGTCGCCGCCGGCCGGGCGGCGGTGCATCGCACGCCCTGCCTCTTCGTCGGCAACAACGAGTATCAGCTCGATCTCCTGCGGATGGGAAAGCGGCCGCGGCTCGACGGCGGCGACCTCTGCGTCTATGTCGCGCAGGCCATGAGCCGGTGGGGCATGTTCTGGCTGGCGCTGCGAACGGCGCTCGGCGGTCCGGCCGCGACGCCCGATCTGGAGATGCTGCGAACGCCGTCGCTCGACGTTTTGTCGCGTCGCCGACGCCTCAGGGTTTCGCTCGACGGGGAGATTGCGCGGCTCCGGCCGCCCCTGCGCTACCGATCGCGGCGGGCGGCCCTCCTGGTTTTTGCGCCGCCGCCGGAAGCGGATGCGATGGCCGCCGGGGAACCGGCGCGACCCTGCAGGACTTCAAGCTAGGCCGGCCCGGAGCCGCGGCCGGCTCTGGCGGCATGCGGCGGGCGGGGGTGCCAGCGGCGTAAGGCCCCAAATTCGCCCCAACTGGCCAGGTTGTGCGCCGGTAGAGTCGACAGCCGGACGGGTCGGGTCCGCCGGTCGGGCGCCGTGTGTTGCGTCCGTCGAAGGGGGCGGGCTGCTGCAGGCGGCGGCCGGACGTTGCGACCCTCCAAGGTGAGCTTCATGGTCGGAGATCCCGCAAACGACGGCCGCGATATGCCGCAGACCGATGTCGTCGCGGATCGCTATCGCCGCGCGGCGAGCGAGCGCGAGCGGGAGCTTGGCCGCATCGAGCGGGGTGGCCCCCGCATGCGCGATCCATCGGTACCGGACTCGTCGCAGGACGGCTTTCGTTCGGATGACGATCCGTTCGATGACCGACGCGCCTTTTCGCGCGGCTCGCCGGATTCGATGTTGTCGAACCCGGCGATTTCCGCACCGTCGAGCGGCGGCGATCTGCAGGCGCTTGCCGATGCCGCCAATGCCCTGATCGAATCGCGACGCAACCTGCGGACGGATCTCGCCTGGACCGAGACCGCCGCCGAGCGCGCGGCGACGCGGCTTCGCCGCGGCCGATGGCTCGGACTCGCGCTGCTGTTCCGGAGCAGGATGCGCAGTCTCGCCCGCACGGCGGCGCTGCTGGAACGGCAGAGGGAGGTTCTGCGCGAGGAGCTCGAGGCGGCGGCGCTCGATATCGGCTTCGAGGTTCTGCCGGAAAGCCGTCGCGCCTTCGCCGAACTGGGCCGGCAGTTCGAGCGGTTTCGCGCGAGCGGCGCCGTGCGCGACCTTACCGGCGACCCCGAGCCTTCGTCGGGGCGGTTCAAGTGGCGCGGCACGGAGAGCGATCCCGCCCACACCGTTACCTTTCCTACCATCGAGATCGACGGGATCTACACCGACATCGACCCGCTTCGCCTGCGCAACGGCCGCGGCGAGGATCTCTTCCTCTATCCTCTGTTCCTGGTCCGGCTGAAGCCGGGCTCGAACCTGGAAATTCTCGACATCCGGAAGATCCGGATGACGGCATTCGACGAAACCGGGCGAACGATATCGCAACGCCCCGATGGCGGAGATGCGACCCGGGAAGCCGTGCATCCGCCGACCGCCAGCGAGATGGTGGATCGGTTCGCGCGCCACCATCGCGCACCGCCCTTGCGGCCGGCGAAGCTCCAGATCGCGGCGGAAACCGGGCTTGACGAGGTTTATCTCGTGCGCGACGGCGCCCTGGCGGTGGCGATCGCCGATGCCTTCGGCGGCTACGTCGCGAGCCTGCCGGCCCGAAGCCCGGCCTTCGCCCGTCCGGAGGGCTCCGGCGAGGAGGCACCGGAGGCGCCTGCCGTCATCCGGCCGCAGATCCCGACGCTGCTGGGCGCGGGCGCCTGGGCGCTCGCCGCATCGGTGCTGCTGGCCGCGATCGGGGCGGTCGCGGTCTTGCGCATGGACGGCGCTGCGCTGCGCGGCAATGCGGAGACCTTGTGGGCCGCGGCCGAGGCGCAATGGGGGAAGCTCGCCGAGATCGCCCCGAGCGCCGCCCTGCCGGCATCCGTGGAGAACGATCCTGCGACGACGGATGCCGGTATCGGCGCAACCGATTTCGACCCGCCAAGCGACGACCTTGTCGAGGCGGGCGCCGACGGCGATGTCGCGCCGATGCCGGCGCCGGCGTCTTCCCAGACGGCGGCGCTGTCGGCGCCGACGGAATCCGCACCCGCCGATGCTGCACCTGCGGTGGCGCCACCCGGCGCAAGCGAGGGCGCGTCGACGGTGCCGACGGTCGTGCCAGGCGCGAAGCCCATGCCGGACCTCGCCCAGCCTGCGCCGGCGCCGGACCCTGCGGCCGGCGGTCTGACGCGCACCGAGGTCAGGAAGCTGCAGGAGCATCTGCGGGCCCTCGGCTTCGCCACTGGCACGCCGGACGGGGTGGCGGGACCGCGCACCCGCGCCGCAATCGCGGCCTATCAGCGCGCGCAAGGGCTGGCCGCGACGGGCGTCGTGGATCGGCCGCTCTATTTCCTCATCATCACGGAACAGCCCGCGGCCAAGCCCTTTACGGCCGCCGCCGAGCCGCAGCCGCCGGTGTTTCCGTTCATGCTGCAGCGCCCCAGCGTCAGATAGCGGCAGCCGCCCCGCAGGAACCCGTCGGAACCGGCCACCGCGGCTTGCGTTAACGCTGGGCGCCCCTGGAGGCGGCCGGGCTCGGGAGCCTTGCATCCCCGAAGGAGAGAAACATGGCACCAAGACCCTATTGGACAGGCGCGATCCGGTTGTCGCTGGTCGTGCTGCCGGTGCAGATTTTCTCCGCCCTCAACCGGCAGGGCGACGTCGCCTTTCACCAGATCCACAAGCCGACCGGCAAGCGCGTGCGGCATCAGAATGTGGTGCCGGGCGTCGGGCCGGTGGAACGCGAAGACATCGTCAAGGGCTACGAATATGCGAAGGACCAGTATGTCTTGCTCGAGCCCGACGAGCTGAAGGACCTCAAGCTGGAATCAGCTGACAGCTTTTCGGTCGTCCAGTTCGTCGATCGCAACGATATCGACGCGATCTATTTCGACGACCCGTTCTTCGTGGTGCCCGACGGCGATGCGGCCCAGGAGCCTTTCGCCGTGATGCGCGAGGCGCTGCGTGAAGCGCGCAAGGTAGGTCTCGGTCAGATCGTGGTCGGCGGGCGTGAGCGGATCGCGGCCCTGCAACCTTGCGGCAAGGGCATGATGCTGGAGACGCTCCGCTACGAGAACGATCTCAAGGAAGCGGAGGATTTTTTCGCCGACGTCGACAAGGTGACGGTGGACAAGGATCAGCTCGCTCTCGCCAAGCAGCTCATCGAGCAGAAGGCCGGCAAGTTCGATCCGGCCAAGTTCAAGGATCACTACGAAAACGCGGTCCGCGAGCTGATCAATCGGCGCATGAAGGGCAAGCGCGTCAAGGTCGAGCCCGAACCGAAGAAGAGCGGCGAGGTGATCGACTTCATGGAGGCCCTGCGGCGCAGCCTCGGCAAGGACGGCGGCCGGAAGGCGGCGAGCGCCGCGTCCGCGCGGAAGGCGAAGAAGCCGACGGCGAAGCGGAGCCAGACGCGCCGCCGGGCATGACCGGGGCCGCGAAACGCCGCAGGCCGATCGGCGATCTCGGGCGCTATCGCGCGAAGCGCGATTTCGCCAGGACCGCGGAGCCGCGCGGCAGGAAGAAAGCACGGGCCGGCTTCGGCTATCTCATTCAGAAGCACGCCGCGAGCCGGCTGCATTACGACTTTCGCCTGGAGCTCGACGGGGTGCTGAAGAGCTGGGCCGTGACCCGGGGTCCGAGCCTCGATCCGGCGGACAAGCGCCTCGCGGTGCATGTCGAGGATCACCCGATCGAGTACGGCAAGTTCGAGGGCGTGATTCCGAAGGGCCAGTATGGCGGGGGCACCGTCATGCTCTGGGACCGGGGGACCTGGGAGCCGGTCGGCGATCCGCGAAAGATGTATCGCGAGGGCAGGCTCAAATTCCTGCTGCATGGCGAGCGGCTCGAGGGCGAATGGAATCTCGTGCGCATGCGCAGACGCTCGCCGAAGGACCGGCACGAGAACTGGCTGCTCATCAAGGGCGGCGACGAGGCGGCGGAGCGGGGCGGCGGCGATCGGCTGCTCGAGCGGGCGACGCGGAGCGTGGTTTCCGGGCTCGACATGGCTGGCATCGCCGCCGAGGGGCCGACCTGGAACAGCAATCGCGGCAAGGCGGAGACACGCAAAGAGAAGCCGGCGGCGAAAGGGAAGGCCCGGGCGGTAAAATCCCGACGCCGGGCGAAGCCGCTGCTCGCGAAGGCCGCAGCCTCGAAGATCCTCGAGAAGGCCAGGCGCGCGGCCTTGCCGGGTTTCGTACCGCCGCAGCTCGCCACCCGCGTGGCCTCCCCGCCCGATGGCGCCGGCTGGGTCCATGAGATCAAGCTCGATGGCTACAGGATTCTCGCGCGGCTGGAGTCGGGCCGCGTGAAGCTCCTCACCCGGCGCGGCCTCGACTGGCATGTGCGGTTTCCCGAAATCGCGGCGGCGGTTGCCGCACTCCCCGCCGGCCGGGCGTTGCTCGACGGCGAAGCGATCGCGATCGATGCGGAGGGACATCCGAACTTCGGCATGCTGCAGCAAGCCCTGTCCGACGGCCATACCGACCGGTTGATGCTGATGCTGTTCGACCTGCTGCATCTCGACGGGCGCGACCTGCGCGCCCTTCCGCTGCGGGAGCGCAAGGAAATGCTCGCGGCGCTGCTCGGGAACGCCCGGGGTCCGCTGCGCTATAGCGAGCATTTCGCTAACGGGCCGGCGGTGTATCATCGGACCTGCGAAATGAAGCTCGAGGGGCTCGTGTCGAAGCGTGCCGCCGACCCTTATCGCTCCGGTCGCAGCCTCGCGTGGCTCAAGTCGAAATGCCGCGAGCGGCAGGAATTCGTCATCGGCGGCTATACGCTGCCGACGGCCGGCAATCGCGGTATCGGCTCGCTGCTGCTGGGCTATATGACCGACCGCGGGTTACGCTACGCCGGCCGCGTCGGAACCGGTTTCAGCGACCGGAGCGGCGCCGACCTGAGGCGCCGGCTGAAGCCGCTCGAGCGCAGCAAGAGCCCGTTCCTCGCGATCGACGCAGCCGGGCGCCGGGGTGCGCGCTTTGTCGAGCCGGAGCTCGTGGCCGAAGTCGAGTTCTCCAACTGGACGCGCGACGATCTCGTGCGGCAGGCCGCCTTCGTCGGCCTGCGCGAGGACAAGCTCGCCTCGTCGATCGGACGCGAGCGCAGCCTGCCCGCCGGTCGCGCCGACGAAACCGCGGAACGTCCGGCCACCCTTCTCGCGCGGAAGAAGCCGGCCGCGAAATCCGCACCGCTTCGCCGGTCGGCGAAGGCGCCGAAACCCCGGGCCGCCGGTCCCGCGGCGAAAGGCGGCGACACGGTCATCGAAGGCGTCAGGCTCTCCCATCCCGAGAAGCCGCTCTATGGCAAGGACGGCCCGACGAAACGCGAACTCGCGGAGTACTATCTCGCGGTGGCCGGGCTCATCCTGCCGCATGTCGAGGGCCGGCCGCTCTCGATCGTTCGTTGCCCCGACGGGCAGGGCAGGCCCTGCTTCTTTCAGAAGCATCTCTCCCCGGGCATGCCGTCGGCGATCGAGCCGATGCCGGTAAGGACCTCGGAAGGGATGGCGGACTACGTCTCCATCGCCGATGCCGCGGGGCTGGTGGCCCTGGTGCAGTTCGGCGTGCTCGAGATCCATCCCTGGGGCTCGCCGCCGGGCGACATCGAATCCGCCGATCGAATCACGATCGACCTCGATCCGGATCCGTCCGTCGAATGGCGCGCGCTCATCGACGGCGTGCGGGATGTGCGCGACCGGCTGGCGGCGCTCGGCCTCCGGAGCTTCCTGAAGACGACGGGCGGGAAGGGGCTGCATGTCGTGGCGCCGCTCAACCCTCCGGTTGCCTGGCCGGTCGCCAGGAACTTCACGAAGCTGCTGGCCGAGCGCATGGCGGCGGAGCGGCCGGACCGCTACGTCGCCGTCGCCATGAAGCGGGCGCGGAAGGGAAGGATCTTCGTCGACTATCTGCGCAATCAACGCGACGCCACGGCGATCGCGCCCTATTCCACGCGGGCGCGTCCCGGCGCCCCGGTATCGGTTCCGATCGAATGGGAGCAGCTCTCGACGAAGCTCCGCTCGGACCAGTACCGGACGGCGGATCTCCCGAAGCTACTCGCACGGCGGAAGCGCGATCCCTGGAAGGATTTCTTTCGCGTCCGTCAAACCATAGAGCTTTAGGACATCCGGTCTCGCGACCGCGCGGCTATTCGATCGCGAAGAGCGCGGGCTCGCCCTTGCCGAACGACATGATCTCGAAGGGCCCCTCGCGCGCGCCGCCCATCCCGGGCGAGCCCGACGGCATGCCCGGAAGACTGATTCCCGCGATCTGCGGACGCTCGTTCAGGAGCCGCTCGATGCTGCCGACCGGCACATGGCCTTCCACGACATAGCCCTGGATCAGCGTCGTGTGACATCCGCCAAGCTCCGCGGGAATGCCGTGCTCCGCTTTCATCCGGTCCAGCGTCGCCGTTTCGATCACGTCGATCTGGAACCCGTGATCCCGTAAGTAGCGCGCATACTCGTCGCAACAGCCGCAGTCCGGATTCTTGTAGAGCGTCCCTGTACGAGCCGGTTCCGACGCCAGCGCCAGATAGGCAGGCGTTACCAGATAGGCCGGCGTCATAAGGATCATCAGGGCAAAAATCAGACGGCGCATTTGCGCGAAACTCCGGCTGCGTTGACGGGTTTCTCCACCCTATACCGGTGCCCCGGCGCCGTCGATCCGGCCGCCGGCGCCGCTTCGCCCCCGCTATCACATTGCCGTGACATCGCGCGGGCCTGGGTCGTCGAGGCGGCAATTCCACAATCCTGCCGTAATTCGCCCGTGAGAGCCGATATCGACAACTCGCGTTGAAACGACCTTGGGAGACTCTCATGCGACGGCGGTCACTGACTTCTCTGATTCTCGCGCTTCCCATACTGGGCCTGCTGGGAGCCGTGCCTGCGCAAGCCGACCATGACGGCTCGCGCAATCAGGGTTATTGGGGCGGCTACTACGGTGGCGACGGCAATCGTTACAACCGGCTCCCTGGCGGGAGCTGGGTGAATAGCTGCAAGAACGTCGAGGTGCAGGGCAATTCGCTGCGCGCCGATTGCCGGCGGCATGACGGAAGCTGGAACCGGGCAGGGCTGGATTTCACCCGTTGCCCCGCGGGCCTCAGGAACAATGGCGGCCGGCTGGAATGCGAAAGCCGCGGCTGGAGCAACTGGGGCAATAACGGTTGGCCCAATAACGGCTGGGGCAATAACGGCTGGTCCAACAACGGTTGGGGCAACAACAATTGGGCCCGCTACAACAACGGCCGCGTGCCCAACGGGAGTTTCCGCGACAGTTGCCGGCAGGAGCGCGTCGACGGCTACGTTCTGCGCGCGAAATGCCGCGAGAATGACGGCGAATATCGCCAGGCCGCGCTGGATCTCCGGCAGTGCGGCGGCGACATCTTCAACCAGAACGGAAAGCTGAGGTGCCGCAAAAACTAGGCTGCACCGGACTCAACCGGAGCGCCGGACAGGTGGCCGGCGGCGAAGTTCCCCCTCGCCGCCGGCCGCTTGATCGTTTGCTCGCGAGCGGTCATGTCTATGGCAGGCGAGTTGGTACAGGTCGGCGGCGCAACGTGCGGCGGTGCGCTGCCGGAACATGGAGGTCGCGATGCTCGGACGCTGGTTGCTCTTTCTCTCCTGCCTTGCGCTGTCGGGCTGGATCGCCGCGACCCCGGCGGAGGCGGGCAGCAGGACTGCCGAACCCGTTCAGCTCGCCGGCTGGTTCGACGATCTCTTCTCCAACGCGCCCGGCGGCAGCTATCGGAGCAGCTGTCGCGACGAGCGCGTGAAGAACCACGTCCTGACCGCCGAATGCCGGCGCGACAACGGCGACTATCGGAAAGCCTCGCTCGATCTGCGCAACTGCGACGGCAACATTCGCAACGACAACGGAAAGCTCATCTGCGAGAAGAGCGGCCACCGTCGCTCCGACGATCGGGTGCTCAACCCGAACCGGGATGCGGGCAAGGACTAGCCGCTATTCGCCGGTCGGGGCGGTCAGGGCCGCCCGGATCTTCCGGGCGAGCTCGTCGCGACGGTAAGGCTTGTTCAGCAGCATGACGCCCTCGTCGAGCTTTCCCTGATGCAGGATCGTGTCCTCCGTATAGCCTGACGTGTAGAGCACCCGGAGGCCCGGCTGCCGGCGCCTCAGTTCCAGCGCGAGGCTCGGGCCGCTGATGCCGCCCGGCATGATGACGTCGGTGAAGAGCAGGTCGATGGGCTTGGCCCGCTCGAAGGCGGCGATGGCGAGCTGGCCGTTGGCCGCTTCCGCCACGCGGTATCCCATGGCGACCAGCATGTTGACCGCGATTTCGCGCACGGCGTTGTCGTCTTCGGCGACGAGAATGAGCTCGCCCCGGCCGACGTTCTCGACGGCCCGGAATGCGGCCCGGTCCGCCGGCGGCCGGGCGGTCCGGATGCGCGGCAGATAGAGACGCACGGTCGTCCCGCGGCCGACCTCGCTCGCGATCGTCATGTGCCCGCCCGACTGCTTGGCGAAGCCGAACACCATGCTGAGGCCGAGGCCGGTACCCTTGCCCACGTCTTTCGTCGTGAAGAAGGGCTCGATCGCGCTGGCCAGCACCTCGGGGGCCATGCCGCAGCCATCGTCGGACACCGCGAGGGATATGTAGGCGCCGGGCGCGAGCTCGCCATAGCCGTCGATCTCGCTGTCGCCGACCTCGAGGTTTGCGGTCTCGATCGTGAGCTGGCCGCCGTTGTCCATGGCATCGCGCGCATTGATCGCGAGGTTGAGGAGGGCGGCCTCCACCTGATTCGGATCGGCCTCCGCCTCCCAGAGCTCGGCGCCGAGCTCGGTTCGCACGTCGATATGCTCGCCCAGTGTGCGCTCGAGCAGCGGCTTCATGTTGGTGACGAAGCTGTTGACGTTGACGGCACGGGGTTCCAGCGGCTGGCGGCGCGCGAAAGCCAGCAGCCGCTTGGTGAGCTCGGCGCCCTGCTGGCCCGCCTGCAGGATGTTGCGGAGATATTTGCGGCCTTCGGGATCGCGGCCGTCCCAACGCTCGTCCAGAAGCTCGACGCTGCTGATGATGACGGTAAGCAGGTTGTTGAAATCGTGCGCGACGCCGCCGGTGAGCTTGCCGATCGCTTCCACCTTCAGCGCCTGATGGAGCTGCTGCTCGATGGCCTTGCGGTCGGTGATGTCCTCGGAAAAACCCAGCAGATATTGCGGCCTTCCCTCGGCGTCCTGCACGGGAATCTTGACCGTCCGCAGCGTCCGCACGCCCTTGTAGCGCGTGGTGATGCTTTCTTCGGGGGTTACGGTCGGCCCTCCGCTCTCGATCATGGCGCGATCGCGCGCGACGAACTGGTCGGCCTGGTCCTTGGGGAAGAAGTCGTAGTCGCTCTTGCCGATGAGCTCGCTGCGGCTGTAGCCGAGAAGCTCCTCGCCGGCCCGGTTGAACAGCACGAAGCGGTGATCGACCGCATCCTTCACGAACAGCATGCCGGGCAGGTTCTCGATGACCGTATCGAGGAAGGCCGTCGTGTTCTTCAGCGCCTCCTCCGCCTTCCGCCTTTCGCCGATCTCGGCGCGAAGCTCGGCATTGCGTTCCGAGACGCGAAGCTGGAGTTCGCCATTGTCGCGGATCTGCCGCGCCAGCGCGTGGTTTGCCTCCTGAAGCTCATGGATCCGCAAGCGCTGGGCATCGGCGGCTTCTTCCTGTGCCTCGCCTTCGCGCCGCAGCCGCCTGAGGTCGGTCACGTCCTCGACGCGATGGACGATCCAGGCGAGCGCGCCCTGCCGATCGAGCACGGGCAGGTTGAGCGGCGACCAGCAGCGTTCCTCGGGTCCGCCGCCCTTGGCATCCGGCAGCGGGGCCGCATGGTCCTGGTCTGCCATCCGGTCGGGGCAGCGGCTCGCGACCACCCGATCGAGCGAGGCGCGCAGCTTGGCGGTGCCCGCAGCCCCGGGATCGCTCGGATCGTCGGGAAAGACGTCGAAAATGCCGCGGCCGAGCATCTTCTCGCGCTCGGTCCCGGTGGCGCGGCAATAGCCGTCGCTGACGGCGAGGATCGTCAGACGGGGGTCGAGGACGAGGAAAAGCCCCGGGCCCGCCTCGAAAAGTGATCGGTAGTCGATCAGGTCGGAGGAGCCTCCGGACATGGAAGGCAAGCCAGCCTCATTGTATCGGGCAACAGTGGTAAATCTTCGTTAACTGAGCGTTAACGCCGTCGCCCGGCCGCAAGAGCTGCGGTACCCGCTCAGCGGGAGCTGCGATCCTCGACGGCAAGGGTCGCGAGGCGGCGGCCGACATGGACGGCCGATATGGGTTGCAGCTCGATGAGGAGACCCGGCTTCGGCGACGTCACCATGGCAAGCTTCTCGCCCGCGAAGCTGCGGATATAGCCGATCCGCTCGCCCCGCTTTACCCGGTCCCCAGGTTTTCGCTCGGATTCGAAGAGGCCGCCCTGGCCGGCATGGACCGTATGGCGCCGCAGCGCGATCCGGCCCTTCGGCTTGGCGCGCGACCGCAGCCTCGGCGCCGAGCTCAGCATGTTCAGCACGGCGTTGGCGCCGGTATAGGCGCCGACCAGGTCGAGCGTATGGAAGCCCGGGAGCTCGATGGTGACAGCCGGCTTCCCGAGCTTCACCGACCAGGCGGACCAGCTCCGGTCGAGCCCGGCGAGATCGGAGAGGGCCGCCGGCATCTCCCCGATCACCGGAAGGGAGGAGGTGGCCGCCCAAGCCGCGACCCGCGCCTCGAGGCCCGCATCCGAAAAATGGTCGAGCAGCACGAAAGGCACCGACCAGCCGGCGGTGTGGACATCGATCAGCGCGTCGTGTTTTGCCAGCAGCCTGACCAGCGCCGCGGCGAGCCGGTCGGCGAGGCCGCCCTCGGCGCTTCCGGGGAACCGCCGATTGAGGTCGATGTTCTCATGCGGCACCAGCCGCTGGCTCGCCCGGGCCGCGAGCTGGTTGACGCAGGGGATCAGGGTCACGGATCCGCCGGTCACCCAGTCGGCGAGCCCTTCCGCGACATACCAGAGGGCGCCGGTCGAGGTCACCTCGTCGCCATGCACCGCGCCCGTCACGAGAAGGCGGGGGCCGGGCGTGCCGGTGCGGAAGCGCCAGCCGATCAGGCTGGTGGACTGGCCGGGATCGTCGTTGCCGACCTTGATCTCGAACTTTTCGTGCCGCATGCGGCGGGCGGCGCCGGCCGGTGGATCAGCGGCTGGCGACGGTACGGCCGTCCGCGGTCAGGCGGCACACCAGCCAATCCGGCTTCAGCGGATTGGTGAACCACGGCTCGGCCCAACCGCGATCGATGCAGAGCCGCACGGTGCGCTCATCCACGCGCTGACCCCATTCGTCGAACAGCGGCAGCTTCCCGCCGGGCTGATCGAGGCCGCGCTCCAGCCAGCGAAGCTGCGCCGGCGAGGGCCGGTTCCCGGTTTCCCGGACGGGTTCCAATTTGATGACGGTTGCTGTGCTCATGGCATTCCCCCACTTCAGAATTCACTTTACGTCATAAGGCCAACTCGGAAAAGTAAGATTAAGATAACTTCGTAACTCGTTGCAATTAAATATATTGTTTCAGCACGAGATAGGCGGCTTTTCTTCATCCAAAAAATGAAGTGTGCATGGGGTCTCCCGCCGCCGCGCGCCTTGCCCGAGCGCTCGTGGCGATCGGGGGCGCTGCCGCTCGGACTTCCCGACCGGCCTCGAGGGTCGCGCTCCGGCGCCATTCGGTTACGCCTGCGGGCGCTTCAAGCGCCTTCGCGGAGCAGCTATGCGGGGGCCGGGTCGATGTTGAGGGTGCCGGTTGCCGGTGGCAGATTGGCGAGGGGCGGTTAGCGGGCGATCGCTGAACCCGGGCCAGCCCGACAGGACCAAGGTCGATGCAGAAACCGTCCTTCCGGCTGGCGCAGGGCTTCTCGGCCGTCGGCCACTTCTTCATCCATTTCCTGACCTCGATCTATTTCGTGATCGTTCTGGCCCTCGAGAAGGACTGGAACCTGCCCTATCACGAGCTGATCGCGCTCTGGACCCTCGGCTCGCTGCTGGTGGGGGCGGGGGCGCTGCCGTCGGGCTGGCTCGCCGACCGCTGGTCGGCCCGAGGCATGATGGTGGTGTTCTTCCTCGGCATCGGCGCCGCGTCGATCTATTGCGGTTTCGCCGACGGGCCGCGGCAGCTCACCATCGGTCTTGCCGGGGTCGGGCTGTTCGCCGCGATCTATCACCCGGTCGGCATCGCCTGGCTGGTGCGCAACGCCCGGGCGCAGGGGAAGGCGCTCGGCTTCAACGGGATATTCGGTGCGGTGGGCGTGTCGGCGGCGGCCCTCGTCACCGGCGCCCTGATCGACCTGGTGGGCTGGCGCGCCGCCTTCGTCATGCCGGGCGCGCTCGCCATCCTTTGCGGCTTCGCCATGCTGTGGTTCATGCGGAGCGGCCACCTGGCGGAAGGCTTCGAGGTCGAGCGCAACGAGAAGCCGCCGAGCCGGGCGCAGATGGTGCGCGCCGTCGGGATCCTGCTCTTCGCCATGCTGCTCTCGGGGATCGTCTTCCAGGCGACCCAGGCGGCCCTCCCGAAGCATTTCGAGGACCGGCTCGGCGATATGCTCGGGGACGGGAGCTTCGGCATCGGCGCAATGGTGGCGATCGTCTACGGCGTCGCGGGTCTCGTGCAGTATTTCGGCGGCCATATCGCGGATCGCTACAACCTGAAGCTCGTCTATGTCTGCGCCTTCCTGTTCCAGGTGCCGCTGCTGGCGCTGCTGGCGGCGGCGGCCGGCCTGCCGCTCGTCGCCGCCGCGACCCTTTCGGTCGTGCTCAGCACCGGACTGCTGCCGGCCGAGAACATGATGCTGACCCGTTTCACCCCCGAGCGGCATCGCTCCTTCGCCTTCGGGGTCAAATACGTGGTTTCCTTCGGCACCGCGCCGATCGCGCTTCAGCTCATCGCGCTGGTCACGGACGGTGCGGGCGGGCTTTCCACCCTATGGCTGGTGCTGTCGGCGATGGCCGGGATCGTCTTCCTCGCCACCCTCGGCCTGCCGGGCGATCGCCGCGCGCCGGTCGCGCCGGCGCCGGTCGCGGCCGAGTAGGCTCGCTTCGATCGGGGGCCAGGGAGGGCGCCAGCCCTGCTGCGGGCGGGCGCCGACCGGGTCGTTACTCCGGTCCGCCGATGCCGAGCCGCGGAATCTCGATGGCAGGACAGCGGTTCATGATGACGGTCAGGCCGGCCGCTTCGGCACGCTTCGCGGCGGCCTCGTCCCGCACGTCGAGCTGCATCCAGATGACGCGAGCGCCGATGGCGATACCCTCGTCGCTCGCGGCACCGGCCTGCGCCGAGTTCCGGAAGATATCGACCATGTCGATCTTCTCCGGGATGTCGGCGAGCCGCGCATAGACGCGCTCGCCGTTCAGGGTCTGGCCTTCCAGCCCGGGATTGACCGGGATCACGCGATAGCCTTCGCGCTGGAGGTAGCGCATCACCCCGTGGCTCGGTCGGGCCGGATTGGCGCTGGCGCCGACGAGCGCGATGGTCTTGGCTTGGGTGAGGACGCGGCGGATGAGGTCGTCGGAATAATGCTCGGTCATGCCGTTCAATATGGGCGGCGTGCGGGGCGGCAACAACGGCGCCTTTCCGCTCCCGCCGCCCGACCGACCGGACCG
>CAZMUZ010000032.1:0-33672 GCA_964569315.1 uncultured Rhodospirillaceae bacterium
ATCGGGTTCACGACCTTGCCGAAATCGTCGACCGCCGCCCAATTGGCGATCTTCGTCACGCCGGTATCCGGATCGATCTCGACCTCGCAGATATGGACCCCGGCGGGGTAGGTGAAATTCGCCGGGTCGTAGAAGGCGGTCTCGTCGAGCCCGGGCTCCAGGTCCTTCGGATAGTTGTGCGGCACATAGGCGGCGAAGGCGATCTCGCCGATCGACTTCGTCTTGTCGGTGCCGGCGACCCGGAAGGTGCCCTTGGCATAGGTGATGTCGTCCACCGAGGCTTCGAGCAGGTGGGCGGCGATCTTCTTTCCCTTGGCGATGATCTTGTCCGCTGCCTTCGCCGCGGCCGAGCCGCCGACCGCGAGGCTGCGCGATCCGTAGGTGCCCATGCCGAACGGGACCTGCGAGGTGTCGCCATGGACCACGGTGATGTTCTCGATCGGCAGGCCGAGCATGTCGCCGACGACCTGGGCAAGGGTGGTTTCATGGCCCTGCCCGTGGCTGTGCGAGCCGGTGAGCACCTGGGCCGTGCCAGTCGGGTTGAAACGGATCTGCGCCGACTCCCAGAGCCCGACGCCGGCCCCGAGCGATCCGACCACCGCCGAAGGGGCGATGCCGCAGGCCTCGATATAGGCCGAGAAGCCGATGCCGCGGAGCTTGCCCCGCTTGGCGGCCTCCGCCTTGCGGCCGGCGAAGCCCGCATAGTCGGCAAGCTTCATTGCCTCGTCGAGCGCCTTGGCGTAGTTGCCGGAGTCGTATTGCAACGCCACCGGCGTCTGGTACGGGAACTGGTCCGGCTTCACGAAATTGCGCCGGCGGATCTCGGCGGGGTCCATCTTCATCTCGCGCGCCGCGACCTCGACGATGCGCTCCACCACATAGGTCGCCTCCGGCCGTCCGGCACCGCGATAGGCGTCGACCGGCGCGGTATTGGTGAAGACGGCCTTCACGTTGGCGGAGATGATCGGCGTGGTGTATTGGCCGGCGAGCAGCGTCGCATAGAGATAGGTCGGCACGCAGGTGGCGAAGGTCGAGAGATAGGCGCCCATCGCGGCCAGCGTCTCGACCTTCATGGCGGTGAACTTGCCGTCCTTGTCCATGCCGAGTTCGACATGGGTGACGTGGTCGCGGCCATGCGCATCGGAGAGGAAGGATTCGCTGCGTTCGGCGGTCCATTTCACCGGGCGCCGCACCTTCTTCGCCGCCCACAGGCAGACGACCTCTTCCGCGTAGCAGAAGATCTTGGAGCCGAAGCCGCCGCCGACATCCGGCGCGATCACCCGAACGCGATGCTCGGGGATGCCGAGAATGAAGGCGCAGAGGATGAGCCGCAGCACATGCGGATTCTGGCTCGTGGAGTGGCAGGTATAGCTGTCGGTGCCGCCGTCGTATTCGCCGATGGCCGCGCGCGGCTCCATGGCGTTCGGGATGAGGCGGTTATTGACGAGATCGAGCTTCGCGACGTGATGCGCCTTGGCGAGCTCGGCGTCGACCTGGGCCGGATCGCCCAGCAGCCAGTCGTAGCAGAGGTTCTGCGGCGTGTCGGCATGTAGCTGCGGCGCCTTCGCATCCATCGCCTTCGCGACATCGACGACGGCCGGCAGCACCTCGTAATCCACCTCGATCTTCTCGGCCGCGTCCTTGGCATTGGCCAGCGTGTCGGCGATCACGACCGCGACATGATCGCCCACATAACGGACCTTCTCATGCGCGAGGATCGGATGCGGCGGCGCCTTGTGCGGCTTACCGTGGCGGTCGGTCACGGTCCAGCCGCAGATCAGCCCGCCGATCTTGTCGGCAGCCACGTCCGCGCCGGTGAAGACCGCGACGACGCCGGTCGATTTCGCGGCGCCGCCGGTATCGACCTTGCGGAGACTGGCATGCGCGTGGGGCGAGCGGAGGAAGTAGGCGTAGAGCTGGCCATGGACGTTGATGTCGTCCGTGTAGTGGCCCTGCCCGGTGAGGAAGCGGTGGTCTTCCTTGCGGAGCGCGCGAGCGCCGATGCCTGAATCAGCCATGGCTCAGCTCCTCATCGCTTTCGCGCCGGCCTGGATGGCCTTCACGATGTTCTGGTAGCCGGTGCAGCGGCAGATATTCCCCTCGAGCCATTCGCGCACCTGCTGCTCGTCGGGATCGGGGATCTGCTGCACGAGATCGAGCGCGCTCATCACCATGCCGGGGGTACAGAAGCCGCATTGCAGCCCGTGGTTCTCGCGGAAGGCCGCCTGCATCGGATGCAGGTCGCCGCCATTGGCCAGGCCCTCGATCGTGGTGACCTTGGCGCCCTCGGCCTGGACGGCGAGCAGGGTGCAGCTCTTCACCGACTTGCCGTTCACATGGACCACGCAGGCGCCGCATTGGCTGGTGTCGCAGCCCACATGCGTGCCGGTCAGGCCGAGCTTGTCGCGGATAAACTGAACGAGCAGCGTCCGGGATTCGACCTCGCCCGAAACAGCCTTGCCGTTCACCGTCATCGATGCGGTGGGCATTGAATCCTCCCTCGTGATTACGGCCACGGATTCTGCCGGCCCGCAGCCTCACTCCCAGCCGGTTCGCCCCGGCGAATATCTCGGAAGCGCAAATCGGCGGCGGCCGAAATGCGATTTCTTGCAAATCAGTCTTTATGCATCGCCGAACAACGTCAAGACCGAACGGGGCCGCGCGGCGGCGGCGGCCGTCAGCGACCGAAAATCAGCAGCAGGCCGACCACGACGACGATGAGCCCGCCGATCCACAGCGTGGCCGGCAGGCCGCGGGCGCGGGCGGGTGGCGACGCCGGGGCGGGCGCCGGCCGCGCATCCGGCGCGGCATCCGATGCGGCGGGAAACGGTGCCGGGGGAAGGGGGGCTGCGGGCGGCACCGCGCTTTCGGCCGTGGCGGCGGGCGCCGAAGCGGCGGCGTTCTCCTCGGCGACGATTTCGGCGAAGCGGCCGAAAAATTCGTCGGCGATCTTGCGCGCGCTGCCGTCGATGAGGCGCGACCCGATCTGCGCGATCTTGCCGCCGACGGAGGCCTGCACGACGTAACGCAGGATGGTCTCCTGGCCGGTCTCGTCAGGCTCGAGCTTGACGGTGGCGCCGCCCTTGGCGAAACCCGCAGCGCCGCCCTGGCCTTCGCCGACGATGCGATAGCCGTTCGGCGGATCGAGATCGGTCAGCGTCACCTTGCCGCCGAACTTCGCGGCGACCGGCCCGATCTTCGCGGTGACCTTGGCGGTGAACTCCGTGTCGGAAATCTTGTCGATCTCCTCGCAGCCCGGGATGCTGCGCTTCAGGATCTCGGGATCGTTGAGCGCGCGCCATACGAGGTCGCGCGGCGCCGCGATACGATGTTCGCCCGTCAGGTCCATGGCTCAGCCTCCCGTCAGATAGCGGCAATATACATAGATCGTCGCGACGACGATGCTCATAAGCATCATGGGGAAGGCGAGCAAGGTGAAGGTGATGAATCGGAAGGGCACGCCGGCGCGCTCGGCGAAGCCGGCGACCGTCAGGTTGGCGCTGGCGCCGATCAGCGTGCCGTTGCCGCCGAGGCAGGCGCCGAGCGAGAGCGACCACCAGAGGGGCAGCAGCCCGTCGGGGCCGCCGAAGGCCGGCGCCATGTTCTGAATCACCGGGATCATCGTCGCCACGAAGGGAATGTTGTCGACGATCGCCGACAGCAGCGCCGAGCCCCAGAGAATGGCGAGCGCGGTCAAGGCGAGATCGCCGTCGGTCGTTTCGATCAGCCTATGCGCGAGGATGTCGAGCAGCCCCGCATGTTCGACGCCGGCCACGATGCCGAAGAGGCCGATGAAGAAGAAGATCGTGATCCACTCCACCTCGCCGAAGATGCCATGCACGTGATGCGTCTGCTCCTCGGGCGTTCGCGGCCAGCAATCGAGCAGCAACAGGAGTGCAGCACCTCCGAGCGCGATGCTGCCGGGCTGGAGGTGAATGTGATGGCCGCCGATGAAGGCGGCGATCACGAGGCCGAGCACGCCGATCGACTGCCAGAGCAGCCGGCGGTCGACGATGGCTTCGCGCGGGCTCATCGCCATCACGCGCTCGCGCGCTTCCGCGGTGCCGGTCATGCGGCGGCCCCAGATCAGGTGGTTGATCAGCATCTGGAGCAGGAGGATGACGATCACGACGGGCGCGAGGTTGATGACGAAATCGTTGAAGGAAAGGCCGGTCGCGGAGCCGATCAAGATGTTGGGGGGGTCGCCGATGAGCGTCGCCGTGCCGCCGATGTTCGAGGCGATGATCTGCGTGAAGAGGAAGGGGTAGGGCGGCACTTTCAGCTCGGCCGTGATGGCGAGGGTCACCGGCGCCATCAGCAGGACCGTGGTGACGTTGTCGAGCAGCGCGGAAACGATCGCGGTCACGAGGGTGAGGAGTGCCAGGATCGCCCAGGGCCGTCCCTGCGCCGTCTTCGCCGACCAGATCGCGAGCGCCTGGAACATGCCGCTGCGGCGCGTTTGCGCGACGAGCAGCATCATGCCGGTCAGGAGCGTGAGGGTGTTGAAGTCCTGCGCATCGACCGCCTGGTCCTGATCGATGACGCCGACCAGGATCATCAGGATCATGCCGATCACCGCGACGATCGCGCGGTTGATCCGGTCGGTGATGACGACCCCGTAGGTCAGCACGAGGATCGCGGTGCTGACCCACAGCGGGTCGAGGCCGAAAATGACGCTATGAGCCTGGGATAGGTCCGGCATGTCGCTGCGCTTCGGGTGGGGCCGGCATGTCGGCGAGGGAGTCGTCGATAAGAGCCTTCGCCGCCGCGCTTCCGCTTGTCAAGGCGGATCGGCCGCCTTGTCCGCCGCTTGGCGCCTGCTAGAGTGCGCGGATGCGGTTCCCTTCGATCTGCGCCGTCCTGATCGCCTTCCTGGCGCTGGGCCGTGCGCCGGCGAGCGCCGATTCCGACCTTCTCGTCATCGATACCGCGAGCGGCCCGCAGAGTTTCCGGGTCGAGATCGCGGTCTCGCCGGAACAGCGGCAGCAGGGACTGATGTATCGGGAATCGCTCGCGGTCGATGCAGGCATGCTGTTCCTCTATGGCGAGGACCGGCAGGTCCGGATGTGGATGAAGAACACGCTCATCCCGCTCGACATGATCTTCATCCGGCGCGACGGCACGGTGGAATCGGTCGCCGAGCGCACGATCCCGCTATCGACGGCGATCGTCGCCTCGAAGGGCGATGTCGCGGCGGTACTCGAAGTGAATGGCGGAACCGCCGCGCGCCTCGGCATCAGGCCGGGCGACCGGGTGCGTCACACGGCCTTCGGCAATAGCGGCTGACGCCGCCTCGCCTGCTTTGTCAGAGCGCCTGGCCGGCCTGTGCCAGCGGCAGGGTCTCCTGCCAGTCCTTGCCGGCGGCGACCATGCAGGACACGCCGTTCGGCGCGGTGAGGATGATGGTCCATGTGCCGCCGGTACCGGAGGTCAGCACTTCGAGCAGCTTGCCGTTGTTGGCGACGGCTACGGCAACCGGGATTTCCTTGTAGCGGTTGGCGAGCTCCTTCACCACGTCGCTACGCGGAGCGCAGGCGGGCTCGGCCGTCACGGCCGAAGCGCCGAAGCCGAGCAGGATCGCAGACAGGATGAGTGATCGGTGCCATCGCATGGCGGGTCTCCTTACCTGGAGAGAAGGAACGGTCGTCCTGACCGTTCGCTGATCGGCCAAGCCTGGGCCGCAAGCGTCAACGAGCGCTTAACGCGCGCTTAAGAAAGGGTAAGAATCGCGGCGTGTTTTCCGCAGTTTTCCGAGGCTTCCCGGCCTATCGCCGGCGGGCGAGGGTGAGGCCGTCCCCGATCGGCACCAGCGAGATCGTGACGCGCTCGTCCTCGAGGAGCTTGGCGTTCAGTCGGCGGATCGCGACCGTGTCCTCGTCCGTTTTCGTGGTATCGGCGACCGCTCCGTCCCAGAGGGTGTTGTCGATCGCGATGAGGCCGCCCGGCCGCACCAGCCGCAGCGCCCGTTCGTAATAGCCGTCATAATTGGTCTTGTCGGCATCGATGAAGGCGAAGTCGAACTTGCCGGCCTCGCCCTTGGCGAGAAGAGCATCGAGGGTGACGAGCGCGGGCCCGAGCTTGAGCTCGATGCGGTCGGCAAGGCCGGCCTCCTGCCAGTAGCGACGGGCGACGGCGGTATATTCCTCGCTGATGTCGCAACAGACGAGACGGCCCTGCGGCCCCATGGACGAGGCGACGGCGAGCGCGCTGTAGCCGGTGAAGCTGCCGATCTCGAGCGCGCGCCGCGCACCGATGAGCTCGACCAGCATCGCCATGAATTGCCCCTGATCGGGCGAGATCTGCATCATGCTCATGGGCATGCGCGACGTCTCTTCGCGCAGCCGGCGCATCAACGGCGTCTCGCGCAGCCAGTTCGCCAGGATGTAGTCGTAGAGGCGATCGTCGATGGGGAGGATGCTTTTAGACAAGGGAGACTCCTGCGGCGCGTTCGCGCCGGCTGTTGCAGGCTCGACTACGTAACCGGCGCGCGGGGGCGCCGTCGATGCTCAGTTGGCGAGAAGCTGATACTGCATCCCGCGGCTGAGCGCGTCGGTCGCGACGGTCTTGCGGTGGCTGCGGTCCGACATGCAGATCAGCGCGGCATAGGACACGCCGTCCGATCCGCTGAAGGTCTGGGCCACCTCCCAAACGATACGCGGCGCATCGCTCTTGCGATAGCGCTGCCCCACGGCGACACGAGAATCGTGCGCCTTATTTCGCAACGATCCGAACATGATCGAATTGTCCCCTGGTCCCCACACGCAATACCCACGCCCAAGCACTTGCTACGGATAAGAATTTATCAGCGGCAGGCCATTCGATCCAGTTAGGTCAATGGCCTTCCGCCGGTTTTTCGTAGATCGCATTATCTTATGCGATCTATCGCGCAAACAGAACGGCCTGGCGAGCGGCCTGAATCAAGGACCCGAAAGCGGTCGGATCGTCGGCGGGCGGAGCGGTTAGAGCCACATCTTGCGGCGCGGCTCGAGCGGCTTCACGCGCGGAAACTCGACCGACGGGACGGGCAGGGCGAGGAAGCGGCAGAGCTTCTCCCACCCGTCGCCTTTGGCGAAATCCATGACGAGAAGCTGGTCGGGCCGCTCGCGAAAATGCGCCAGCACGTCGCGATTGTGCCGCTCGTAGCGCTCCCGGAAGGTCGCCTCGTTGCCTCGCGGCGCATCGACGCCATAGATCCAGCGGCGCATCGGCGAATGGCGGTCCTTGAAGAAGCCGACCATGCTGGCGAGCCAATCCTCCGTGTCGCGGACGGTCAGCACGAACTTGGCCTCCGGGTACCACCCATGCAGCTCGCGATAGAGGATCGGCCAGGGATTGTCCTGGAAGGCGTCATAGTGCGGCGTGAGCTCGCGCGCGATGGCGACCGCCCGATCCGCGACCGCGGGATCGGCGGTCGCGACGTCGCCGCAGACCCGATAGCCGAGCTTTGCCAGCGCCTGGCCGAGGCTGGTCGTGCCGGTCTTGTGGAAGCCGATGCCGAAGACCTTGGGCGTTTTCAGGGATGCGTCGCTCATCGCTCGGTGCGGAGGATTCGACAACAGGAAGCCCGGCTTTCGGGAGCCCGGAGTGTCATGGCCGACCGGTAAAGATTTGGCAATCGGTCCCGCAACGTATCGCCTGCTTTCCCGAATCATCCGCGGAACGGACATTGCCGTAACGGACGGGAAACAGTGAATTCTTAGAACGACTCAGCGCAAAGCGGCAATGCCGCGCCTTGATCGCTTGGTCTTGTGCGAAGCATTGCGCGCGGCATCGGTGGTCGCGACGGCCGTACCGGCTCGAACCGGCGACCTTAGAATTATGATTCCTCTGCTCGGCTATGTGCCGCGGTTTGGCCAGATCCAGCCCGTTTTGGCCCGATTCTCGGATTTCGGTCGCCGGCATCAAGGTTGCAGAAACCGCACCAGGATTATAGAAAGCAACGGCTTTCGGGGCCTCGGGGCGTAGCTCAGTCCGGTAGAGTGCCTGCTTTGGGAGCAGGATGTCGCTGGTTCGAATCCAGTCGCCCCGACCAGCCCGGCTCACGGACAATCGCGAGAGGATCTCGGCCATGGCGGTGCGCATCTATCGGCCCAGCAAGACGGCAACGCAGTCGGGCCTGGCCGGGACCAGCAAATGGGTGCTCGAATACGAGCCCGCGGCGGGCGCGACGACGGAGCCGCTGATGGGCTGGACCAGCTCGGGCGATACGAAGCGGCAGGTGCGGCTGCGTTTCGACACCGAAGCGGAGGCGGTCAATTTCGCCAAGAAGCAGGGTCTCGCCTATCGGCTCGTGGAGCCGAAGGAGCGGCCGGTGCGCCCCAAGGCCTATGCCGACAATTTCAGATATGATCGGGTCGGTCGCTGGACCCACTGACGGGGCCTTCGCTGCGACGCGCCCGTAGCTCAGCGGATAGAGCAACCGCCTTCTAAGCGGTAGGTCGCAGGTTCAATTCCTGCCGGGCGCGCCAAATCTACGCCGAGTATGACCGCTTCTGCGATCGCGTGCGTTTTCGCACCACGGCGATTTCGACCCGTCGCGGACAGGGCGAAATTTGATGATCGGCGGCGTCCTCTATTCCGGAATGGAAGGTGCCTTGGGTGGCTTGGTCTGAGCGCCAGCTTGGTGGCGGTGCTCTCCCCATTGCCGATCAGCGAAGATATGTCTCTCGATCCGCGCCGGACGATGATCGTCTGCATAGCCGACCTGGAGCGCAGCGGTTTGGGTGGTGAGGACGGTGGCGCCTGCTATCGGCCGCGCCCAGCCTGCGCGCGTGTCCGGCGCTCGCCATAAAGTTTGGCTTCGAGCTGCCGGTTGTGCTGTTCGGCGGCGGCCAGCGTGGGAAAAGGTTCGACGGCGGCACGGCCGCTCGGCAGGACCATCACCGCGAGATAGGGGAGCCCTTCGGCGGGCGGCTTGTAAACGGCGAAGGTATTGCGGCGCATTCGGTCTCGTCCCTGGTCTCGAGCGAACTCGTTCGATAACGAAACGAGGCAGGAAGGTCGCCCGGCTTCGAGCCGCGAGCGCCTGCGCGGTGATCGCGAACGGTCGTCAGGGGTTTTAACGCTCTCGACGGCGACCCGGTTCCTCGGAACCTCGAGCCGGGGGAATGGCCGGCGGCCGCGGCTTTCGTGCCCGTTTCAGGGCCCAAAGCCGGTGCGATCGGGAGTGCGGCCGCGATCCCGCCCGCCCAGACCCGAAAGCCGGCGATGCGGCGCCGTCGCAGGCGGTCGGCCGCACGCCGGGCGGGCGGTCGTTCGCTCCGCCGCCGGCGGGCCGGCATCAGTCGTCGGTAATCGCCGTCAGGTTCTGCAGGCGCGGCCGATTGTAGGACGAGTAATAGAGAACGCGCGCCGCGAAGATCTCGCCGAAGAAGACCGGCGAGTAGTCGAAGAAGACCTCGGCCACGATCACGTTCTCGCCGCTGCGCAGCGAAAACCCGGTCGGCAGCGGCGGATCTTCGTCGGCTTCCACCCCGAGCCGGCTGATCGAAATCAACCCCGGCGCCGTCAGGCGCTGCCAGACGATCTCGGGATCGGCGTCCGCCGGCGAGTAGGGCCGGAAGACGGAGCTCACGATCACGCGCCCCTGCGTGCCGATGTCGAAGGGCAGGGCGGTGTCGGTCGCGGACACCCAGAGGTCGCTCATCTCGCTTTCGGTTACCACGTCGAGCTGGGCGACGAGGTCCGAGGTCTGCGCGGCGACCCGGGCCATCTTCTGATTGATGAGCACGAAGCGCGCCGCATCGAAGCAGCCGAGCAGGATGATGAGCAGCACGGGCAGCCCGAAGGCGAATTCCATCACCGCCAGGCCTTCCTCGCAGCGCCGGAACCGGCGCAGGACTTGAAGCATCATCGTCAGTCTCCACTGTCATCGGCATCGACGAAGCCATAGGGCTCGTTTTGCACGACGACGCTTGCCGACATATGAATCACGCCGTCCTGGCCCATCAGATCGCCGAGCAGGGGCGTCATCAGGCCCCAGCCATAGCGAACGGTGTATTGCACCACATCGCCGAACTGGCCGGCGCCGATCAGGCCCTGGTCGTCGCTATATTCGCCGTCGCCGTTGACGTCGGTATAGCTCTCGCCCTCGTCGCGAATGCCGTTATAGGGCGGCGCGTCGACGAACGGCTCCGGTTTGCCCACGTCGGAAAAGCTGTCGTAGGTCAACATGGTGACGTTGTCGGAGGTGAGCTGGACCAGGCCGAAGGTGTTGTTCTCGATGATTTGGACGATCTGCTGCTCGCGCGTCATGTCCTCGTCGGTGGGTTCCTGGCCGGTGATGCCCCAGCGCGAGGCTTCCTTGAGGCCGCCCTCCACCGAGACATTGATGAACATCAGCATGGCCACTTCGAACATGCCGATGACGAGCAGGAAGAGCGGTGGCGCCACCAGGGCGAACTCGACGATCGCGGTGCCGCGCTCCGTTCGGGTGAAGCGTCGCAACAGCATTGAAATAAAACGGGTTTTTCTCATGACCTGTTTACCTTCCGCTAACCATAGCGTCGCTAATCTCGGCGCCATGCATCGATCCTTCGACAAAATCCGGCAGTTGCTGCCGGTATCGGTGGTTGCGCTCAGCCTCGGGGCGTGCGCCGCCACCTCGCCCTCGTCCCAAGCTCCGCAAGTGACCGCCGACTCCATGATCCGGGTCGCCGACCTGACCCGCGGCAGCGGCGATCTGGTCAATGCGGTCGGGCTCTATCGGCGCGCCCATGAAGTGGCGCCGGACGACGTCCGTCCGCTGCTGGCGCTCGGTCAGATCTTCACGCAGCTCGGCTCGCCGGCGAGCGCCGCCGAGGCGTTCCGCGCGGCGATCCAGGTCGACGCCGGCAACGTCGAGGCGCGTCGGGGCCTCGCCACGGCGCTGATCGGGCTGAACCAGCCGGAGCAGGCGATCGCCGAGCTCGAGATGGCGCTCGACATGTCGAAGGACTACCGGCTCTACAACAGCCTCGGCGTCGCCTACGACATGATCGGCGACCAGGCATCCGCGCAGACCTACTACAAGACCGGCCTCGAGCTTTCGCCGGGCAACCTGCAGATCATCAACAATCTCGGCCTCTCGCTCGTGCTGGAAGGCCGCTACCCGGAGGCGATCGCGCTGCTCGAGCCGGCCGCCGCCGATCCCGCCGCGACGCCGCGCCTGCGCCAGAACCTGGCGCTCGCCATCGGCCTGGCCGGCGATCGCACCCGCGCGCGCGAACTGGCGGGGCGCGATGTGGGCAACGAAACTGCGGAGAAGAATCTTAGCTATTTCAGCGCCTTGAAAGGCCTCGACGACGAGCGGACCATGGCCGCTGCGCTTGGCGCGCATCTGCTGGGCGCGCCGCAGGGCGGCAGCCAAATCCTGCCGGCCGAGCTCGTGCCGGCCGCCGCCGCCATGCCCGCCGCCATCAGCACGCCCGTCGCGCCGGCCATGCCGGTCGAGCAGGGGACCCTCGAGGTGCCGGTCGACCAGGGCACGATCCAGGTGAGGCCGCTCATCGAAGCGCCCGCGGAAGCCCCCACCGAAGCGCCGGTCGCTGCCACCAGCCCGCACCATGGCGCCCCGGCCGTCGTCGTGCCGAGCCCGCAGCCCGAGGCGTCGGCTGTGGTGCCGAGCGCTGAGTTCGATACCGCCCCGTTCGACACCCCGAACCCGCATAGCGGCGCGCCGCAGGTGGCCCCGCAGGCCGAAACCGGAAGCGAGCCCGCCGTCGATCCGACGACCGAGCCCGCCGAGACGGGCGGGAACAGGGCCGAGCCCGCGCATCAGATCCTGCCGCGCGACGCCGCCCAGATGGAGATGGATTTCGTGCGCGCGCTGGCGGTTCGGCCGGCCTTCGGGGTCCTGCGCACCGAGACCGCGATGGGGCCGTCGGTTACCGCCGATCCGCTGCACCGCCAGATGGCATCGATCTATGTCGCGGATGTCGGCGCGATCGAGCTCGCCTCCAGCGACGGCGGCAGCTTCGACCTGCTCAACATGATCGGCAACTGGCTGACCCTGCCGTCGGGTACGCTCGCCGACGTGAATGGCGGCGTGGAGCCGAGCCTCATCGCGACCGGCGTGCGCATCAACTGACTTCGTCGGGGCGGCTTCCCCGGCCGCTTTCCTGCCTGCCTCGCAAGCGCTCCGATCCCCCACGCGGATCGGGGCGCTTCCTTTATGCGCCCCGCGCGCAGGTTCCCGGTCCAAATCCGCATGAGCCCCATCCTGGTGCGACGTCGCGCCGGCGCGCCGAGATGCCGGGCGGTCGTTTCCGCAACCCGCCGCGCCGCCCTTGAATCGCGCCGCCGGCGTTCCCGCGCTGCGACGATCGATGGCGGCGCTGTCGCTCGGTGCCATGTCGCTCCGGCCGGTGGGGCCGGCGAGCGGCGGCGCGGCGCGGGTGGCGAGGATCGCCGTCAGACCACGCGCCTTCGTCCCCGCCGCGTCGACGGATCCCTGGAAAACGAGGTCGACCGGTGTGCCAGCGGGGGCGCACCGGATCCGGTCGTTTCGTGCCGTGCGGTCGTTTTTCGAGGCCATCCTGGCCATCCCGTATCGCGCTACATTTTAGAGAGAGCGTCGATGACCTTCAGGATCGCCGGCCCGATCAACACGACGAAGAGGGGCGGCAGGATGAAGACGATCATCGGCACGGTCATCAATGCCGGCAATCGGGCGGCTTTCTCTTCGGCGCGCAGCATGCGCTCCTCGCGGAACTCGTGCGCCAGGACGCGGAGCGACTGGGCGAGGGGCGTGCCGTATTTGTCGGACTGCAGCATGCTGTTCACCAGGCCCCGGATGCCGGGCGACTTGGTGCGGTTCATCAGGTTCACGAGGGCGGCGCGGCGGTCGGGCAGGAAGCCGAGCTCCAGCGAGGTGATCGCGAGCTCGTCGGCAAGCTCGGGGCAGCCCTTGGAGAATTCCTCGGAGACGCGCTTCAGCAGGGAGTCGAGGCTGAGGCCCGCTTCGGCGCAGATCACCATCAGGTCGAGCGCATCCGGCAGGCCCTTGCGGATCTGATGCGCCCGCTTGGTGACCTGGTTCTTCACCATGATGTCGGGCGCCATGAAGCCGAGCAGCACGCTGCCGATCGTGACGGCGAGCCGGCCGACGGGGGGCAGGTTGTAGAAGCGCGCGACCTCGAACAGGAGCACCGCACCGATGCCGAACAGCACCGGCAGGGTAACCTTGGCGAACAGGAAGCGGATGAGGGCGTCGTTCGAGCGCCAGCCGGCCTGCGCCAGGCGCATCTGCACGGATTCCGCGCGGGTCGTGCGCAGCAGCTTCAGCCGGTCGACCACGCTCCGCATCGTGGAGGTGGAGAGCAGCTTGCCGTGCGGCGCGCGCTTGTTGAGAAAGGTATCGCGCATGGCGGCTCGCCGCGTGGCGAGCTCGCGCGCGCGCCGCATGCCGGTCTCGCGCTTCACCAGCGTGTTCCAGACGACGAACACCGTCAGGAACGCGGAGACGCCCGCCATCCCGGTGACCAGCGCCTCCGGCTCGATGCCGGGCGGCAGATAGTCGAGCGGATTGATCATATTTCGAACCGAACCATCTTGGCCATGATGCTGATGCCGAGCAGGTAGCAGAGGAAAGCGCAGCCGACCATGATGAGGCCGCGCGGGTCGGTGAAGAGCTTCATCGCGTAGGTCGGGTTCATCGCCAGGATGATGCCGAACATCACGAAGGGCAGCGATCCGATGATGTAGGCGCTGGCCTTGGCTTCCGACGACAGCGCCCTGATCTTGAGCCGCATCTGCTTGCGGCGGCGGAGCACGCTGCTGAGATTGTCGAGCGTTTCGGCGAGGTTGCCGCCGGTTTCCTGCTGGATCGCGAGCGTGATGGCGAAGAACCGGTACTCCGGAATGTCGAGCCGCGCGGCCGCCGCCCAGAGCGCGTCCTGCATGGTCATGCCGAAAGTGATGGAGTCGGCGATTTGCGCGAACTCCGGCCCGACGGGATCGGCGACCTCGCGGGCGACGGTCTTCAGCGATTCGCTGACCGGGAGACCCGACCGCAGGCCGCGGACGATCAGGTCGATCGCCTCGGGGAAGAGGTTGTTGAACTTGGTCAAACGGCGCTTGCCGAGAAAACCGATCGCCATGTGCGGCAGGCCGACGCCGACCGTCACGCCGGCGAGCAGGCAGGCGATCGCGGGGAGATCGAACGCCAGGCGCAACACGGCGGAAACGGCCGCGGCGATGACCAGCATGGTCACGAAATACTGCCCGAGCGTGATGCGCTTGCCGGTGCGCGCGATCCGTGCGCGCAGCTTCGCCGGGTTCGGCATCACGGCGTTCACGATCAAGTTGAGGAGCGGCACGCGGCTCTCGCCGGTGTCGCGGCGCACGTTGACGGTGGCGGCCCGGTCGCTCGCCGTGCTCTCTCGCTGGGCGCGACGCAGGCGGCGCTGCTGCTGGCGTTTTTCGTTCGATCTTAGGACGAATGCAACGCCCAGCAGCAAGACGGTCGTGGCCGCGAGTGCGGCCACGATGAGCAGATCCATCGGCGAAAACGCCATATTCATGTCATGGCCTCGAGCAACGGACGATCAAGACCGAAATAGGCGGCTTTCGGAGTGAAGTGGGGGCGCAGGCCCGACGACTTGAAGGTGCCGCGGAGTTTGCCGTCCGAATCTTCGCCCTCGAACTCGTAGACGAACAGATCCTGGGTGATGATGACGTCGCCTTCCATGCCGACCACCTCGACGACATGGGTGATGCGGCGCACGCCGTCGCGCATGCGGCTCACTTGGACGATCACGTCGATCGCAGCGGCGATCTGCGTGCGCACGGCCTTGCCCGGCAGGCTGATGCCGGCCATACCGACCATGTTCTCGAGGCGGGTAAGCGCCTCGCGCGGCCGGTTGGCGTGGATGGTGCACATCGAGCCTTCGTGGCCGGTGTTCATGGCCTGCAGCATGTCCACGGCTTCCGAGCTTCGCACCTCGCCGAGGATGATGCGGTCGGGACGCATACGCAGTGCGTTCTTGACCAGGTCGCGCATGGTGATCTCGCCTTCGCCTTCGAGGTTCGGCGGGCGGGTTTCCAGACGGACGACATGCGGCTGCTGGAGCTGGAGCTCGGCCGCGTCCTCGATCGTGACGATGCGCTCGCCATTGTCGATGAGCTGCGACATGGCGTTGAGCAGGGTCGTTTTGCCCGAGCCCGTGCCGCCCGAGATCAGGATGTTGAGCTTGGCGCGGGACGCGATCTTGAGCACGGTCGCCAGCGGGTCGGTGATATTGCGCTGGCGGGCCATCACGTCGAGGGTGATGCCCTTCTTGGAGAATTTACGGATCGAGATGCTGGCCCCGTCGATGGCCAGCGGCGGAATGATGATGTTGACGCGGCTGCCGTCCATGAGGCGGGCATCGCAGAGCGGTACCGATTCATCGACGCGCCGACCGACCTGCGAGACGATGCGGGTCGCGATGTTCATGACATGCTGGTTGTCGCGGAACTTGACGTCCGTGAGCTGCAGCTTGCCGTGGCGCTCGATATAGACCTGCTTCGGTCCGTTGACCATGATGTCGGTCACGGATTCGTCCGCCAGCAGCGGTTCGAGGGGGCCGAGGCCCAGCATGTCGTCGAGCAGGATCTCGACGAGGTCGCGCTGTTCGCGCTGATTGAGACGGATGCGCTGCTCGACCAGCACTTCGCCGACGAGCTCGGCGATCTGGTGCGTGAGCTGCGCGCGGTCGAGCTTCACCGCCGTGGAAAGGTCGATCCGATCGACCACCAGCGGCTGGATCCGGTTCTTGGCGGATTCGATCGTGTTGCGCGCCGACGACACCTGCTTCGCGCGCGCGCCGATCTGGTGCGTCGCGACCGGTGCCTGCGCGAGCGCAGGCGGGGGGTCGGGTGCCGGCGCCTGGGAGCGGGGGGTGGCGGGCGCGGGGCCGTCCGCGGGCTCCGCCATGCGCGACCGGGCCGGCGTCTCCGCCTCGGTCAGGGTTGCCTGGCTCTCCGCGATGCGGCGTTCCGCCTCGGCCTTCGCGGCGACCTCGGCCACCAGCAGCCCGATCAGGCTGCGGCGCTCGAGGATGTTGAGCGTGGCGCGACGCTCCTCGAGCTCGCGCCCGACGATGCCGCTGATCTCCACGGCGAGCGCCTGGCGCGGCAGCAGGAGCCGGTCCTTGTCGGCGAAGCGCTCATTGATGATCGGACGCAGCTCGGCCGCGATGCGGGTCACCGCATCCCCGCCGTTGCCGTTGGTCGCCTGTCCTTGTGCACCTTCTGGAATCATCGGTTACGCCGTCCGGCGACGCCATGGGATCCAGCGCCGTCGTTCCTGTTTCTGTTGGCCGAAGCGGGAGACGAGGTCCTTGAGGGCGACCGCGGTCTTGCTCGAGGGGGCGACCGCGGCGAGCGGCTTGCCGGCGCTCGCCGCCTGCTGCGCCGCCTTCAGGTCCTCGTGCAGGATCAGGTCCACCTTGCGCCCGAGGGCGCGCTCGAATTCCTCGCGGGGCAGCGCCGCATCCTTGCCGCCGACGCGGTTGGCGACGACCAGCACATGCGCATTCGGCGCGAGGATCTGTACCTGCTGCTGGATCCGCAGCACGTCGCGGAGCGAGGCGAGGGTCAGGTCCGTGACCAGGACGAGGTCGGTCGCCGAGTTCATCACGCGCGTGCGGGCGCGCGGCGAGCTGCGCGGCACGTCGATGACGATGTAATCCGACTGACGGCGAACCTGGTCGATCAGAAGGGTGATCGCACCGGCCTCGAAATGGACGTCGTCGTCCACCGCTTCCTCGGACGCCATGACATGCATGCGGTCGCCGAACTTGGCGCAGGCGCTGCTGATGAAAAGGCTGTCGATGCGGGTGGGATGCTCCAGGGCCTCGCGCAGGCCGCGGGTCGGCTCGATATCGAGGGCGAGCGCCACGGTGCCGTGCCACAGGTCGAGATCGATGAGCGTGGTCGGTTTGCGCATCTGCTCGGCCAGCAGCCAGGCGATGTTGACCGAGACCAGCGTCGCGCCGACGCCGCCGCGGGCGCCCAGAACGCCGACGATCTTGCGATCCTCGGTGGCGGCCGTGGTGGGGGCCACGATCCGCTGGATCGAGGCGGTCAGTACCTTCGAGGTCACCGGCTTCACGAGATAGTCGGCGACGCCCGCATCGATCGCTTCGCGATAGAACTCGATGTCGTTGATGGTGCCGATTGCGACGACCTTCGTGTCGTCGATGAAAGCCGCAATGATCGGCAGCAGGGCGTTGAGCGGCTTCGTCGCATCGGTGATGTCGACGATCAGCACCTTCGGCGCGGAGCCGGCCGAAAGATACTCGAGCGCCTCGCGGCTGCCGCCGTCGCGGACCTGCGATTTTCCGAACAGTTGCTGGCAGGTCGCGCTGACCATGTCATGCGTCACGTTGTCGGCGACGAACGCGATGCAGTCCTGCCGCACGCCGCCGGCGAGAACCTTGCCGGCGGAGGGCTGCGCGTCGAGCTTGGGCTCGACTTTCTGCTTCTTGGCTAGCTTCATCATTGTGTGGTGTCTTCGAGTTGAGGTTCGAACACCTGGCCGGTGCGATAGCGCTGGATCGACAGGGTCTGCTGCTCGCCATCGGCGGGCGGCAGGTCGCGGCCGGCGGCGAGATCCGACGGGTTTTCCAGCATCAACCCGAGATTGATCGCGTTCGCGCAACCGTTGTTGCTGATCGGCCGCCATTCCTGGTCGAGCTCGATCGGGGTGTTGTACCCGGGGCAGTCGATCTGGGCGACGGCGGTCTTGTAGGCCGTGACGGTCACGTCCTCGGCGGCGCCGTTCATGCTCGGCGGCGCCATCTCGACATCGAGGCTGCGCGCCACCAGCACGCGGCGGAGCACCGCGAGACGGTCGCTGACCGTCGCCGCCTCGCCCTCGTGGGCGGTTTCGGAGCGGAGCACGACCCGGGTGCCCGGATTGATGCCCTGGCGCTCGAGGAAGGCGA
The DNA here is from genome assembly GCA_964569315.1 of uncultured Rhodospirillaceae bacterium. GTDB lineage: Bacteria > Pseudomonadota > Alphaproteobacteria > Dongiales > Dongiaceae > CADEFF01. The sequence goes on from CAZMUZ010000032.1 coordinate 17,910, forward strand.
GCAGGGCGACTTTCTCCGCCGAGCTGAGCTCGGCGGAATTGGCGCGGAACTGCACGCGGTGCGACAGCTCCTGGGTCACGGCCGAGGCCTCGGCGAAAGGCTCGACCTGCTTCCAGGTCGCATAGTCGATCTGACGTCGCATGTCGCAACCGGAGACGAGCGCCGGCAGCAGCGCAGCGGCAACGAGCAGGGTAGACTTCATGAGGATGGATCGCATGGCGGCACCTATTCCAGAACGAAGCCGGCGGGATTGGACGAGCCAATCACGGGGGCGTTCTGCGGCTGGACGGGAGTCGTGCTGACGGTGTTGGCCCCGGCGACGATACGCTGGCTGCCTTCTTCGCCCACCAGGGCGTCGGTCGGCGCGGCGAGGCGCGGCGCGGAGACCGGCTGCACGATGTAGGGCGTCACGATGATCACGAGTTCCGTTTCGTTCCGCGTGAAGTTGTCGGAATGGAACAGCTCGCCGAGCACCGGGATGTCGCCGAGACCGGGAACCTTCTCGCCGTCGATCTGCGAGCGATCCTGGATGAGGCCCGCGATCGCGAAGCTCTGGCCGCTGGCGAGCTCGACCGTGGTTTCCGCCCGCCGCGTGGTGAGGGAGGGGACCACGATGCTGCCGACGACGACCGAGTTTTCAGTCGAAAGCGCGCTGACTTCCGGCGCGACGCGGAGACTGATGCGCCGGCCGCCGATCAGGGTCGGGGTGAAGGCAAGGCTCACGCCGAACTTCTTGAACTCGATGGTGACCGTGTCGGTGTCCTGCGAGACCGGGATCGGGAACTCGCCGCCGGCGAGGAAGCTTGCGGTTTCGCCCGAGAGGGCCGTCAGGTTCGGTTCGGCCAGCAGCGATACCAGGCCTTCGGTCGAAAGCGCGTCGATCAGGGCGTTGGCGTCCACATTGCCGTTGGAATATCCGACCGGGAAAGTGTTGCTCTGCTGCAGCACGCTGCCGAGCAGGGCACTGCTGGCGCCGAATCCGGCGGTCACGAGACCGAAGGTGAACCCGCCGTACTCCGCCGCGACGCTCCAGTCGATGCCGAGCTGCTTGACCACGCTGCGCTGAACCTCGGCGACGCGGACACGAAGGTTGATCTGGTTCGCCGCGGTGACCTGCAGGCGATTGATCACCTCTTCGCCTTCGGCGATGAACCGCTGGGCGAGGCGTCGCGCATCCTCGGATTCGGCCGCCGTCGCAACGGCACCGGCGAGAACCAGACCGCCATCGACCGAGCTGATCTGGATGTCGCCGTCCGGCACGAGCCGGTTCATCTCGCCGGCGAGGCGCGTCAGGTTGTGGCTGACCACGACCGTCGAGTTGAGGATGACGTTCTCCGACTCGTCGACGGCATAGAGCGTCGTCTCGCCCGGCTGTCGGCCCAGCAGATAGATGAGCCGTGGCGATTTCACCATGACATCCGCGATCGCGGGATTCGCCACGAAAACGGACGAGGCGGCATGGCTGAGGCGGATGAGCGTACCCTCATTGCGGTCGACCGAGATCGAGCCGCCCGCCGCGAGATCGACGGCGTCTTGCGCATGAAGGGTGCTGGTACCCAGTGCCATGGAAAGCACCAGAACGATCCCCAGCAGGAGCTTATTCAATCGCATAGGTGTGACCCCCACGGTCGTGTCCTATTTGAACGTCAATTCCTCGGCCTGATTGCCGTGGAAAACATGAACTTTCGTGCCGGAGAACGGCGCGATCAGACGGCTGACCTCGCTGTCGAGCGTGTAGCCCTCGCCGCGCCAGGGCCGGTCCAGCTCGTCTCCGAAATCTTCCGGCCCGCCGACGACGATGCTCGTCGTGGCGCCCGTATCCGCAGGGCCGGTCGCGTCGGTCGCGTCCGACGTCGCGGTGTCCTGCGCATCGTTGCCGCTGGAAACGATGGCTCGATCGAATCCGTTGTTCTCGAGGCCGCGCATGCTGAAGGCGATCCGCCCGAGCTCGACCGCGACAGTGATCATCTCGGCCTGCTTCGGCGTGACCTCGATGGTGATGGTCTTGCCGTCGATCGCTTTGTTGTTGAGATCGTCGAGCGTGGTGTCGACGGCCAGCACGCGGATGTTCTCGAGCACCGTCTCGGCCGCCCGGCGCTCGCCGCTCGCAGTCTCGCCGCCGCCGTCGCTGAGCACGGTCTGCGTCAGCAGGAGATCGATCCGGTCGCCCGGCAGGATCAGATGCGAAATGCCGGACACGTCGCCGACGCCGACGGAAACCGCACGCATGCCGGGCTTCAGCACGGCCGCGAGGAAGCCGCGATCGCCGGGCTTCACGATCTGCGACGGCATGATCGGCTGGCCGTTGTTGATGCCGCGGCGGACGACTGCGCCGACATAGTTCTCGAGCTTGGCGTCGGCCTGCTTGATGAAGTTCGGATTCATCGAGTTCTCGGGCCAGGGCTGCCACTTCAGATGCTCTTCGAGCAGCAGCGTGCCGGCCGGAAGGTCGGCGGCGGCGACGAGGATCGCGCCGGTGGAGGGCGGCGGGGCCGGCGCCTGAACCACCACCTGCTGCGGCGGCCGCGTCATCAGGCCGCGCGCGAAATAGGCGGTCGCGCCAGCCACCATGATGGCAACGAGAAGCAGAATGATATTGCGGGCCGACATCAGTTCAAACTCCTGACAAGAGCATGGCAGTGGCGAGCCCGCCGAACGCGATGGCTACGCCGTAAGGCAGTTCGAACTGCCCGAATTTCCTGGGCGGCTCGCTCGGGCCGCCGGTCGACAGAACCAGCCGGCGCGACCAGTAGCGCCGCGCGATCATCGCGAGCGAAATGGCGGCGCCGAAGAGCGTGGTGGCCAGCAAATATTCCGGGAAGTGCGCGACGCCGGCCCAGAGGGCGGCGGCGGCAAAGAGCTTCGCATCGCCGCCGCCGGCCCAACCGGCGACGAAGAGGCCGAACCCGACGAGCAACACGACCGCGGCCAGCACGATCGCCGTGCCCCAGGCGACCGGGGTCGGCGACGTCAGCACATAGGCCGGATAGAGGAAGGTGACGGCGAGGGTGATCCGGTTCGACAGGCGGAAATGCAAGGCGTCCTCGATGGCAGCCGCGATCAGCAGGCCTGCGAAGATCAGCAGAACGAAGAGAAAGCCGAGATCCTCGGTCATTGCTGTGGCACCCGTGCGCTATACGCCGCGCCCGGTAACTCGGGCGGGCGGCGTCGTCGGGAGACAGCCAAACACAAACGCGCTTAAGGCGGAGTTAAAGTGAATTTCTCTTCGGTGAGAATTGTTGGAATTAACCGATGGTCGATATCGGTCAATCTTGATGAATATTCTGTAAATGCTTCGCGATCTTAAAGCTCTCTTTAACACCTGGGTTTATACGGACGAAATGGAACCCGTACATTCCTTCACCGCCCGGTGGCGCAAGCTCCAGGCGTTGATCGCCGCCTTCGCCGAGAATCGGCGCGGCGCGGTGGCCGCCTTCCTTGCCGCCGCGATCATCCCGCTGGTCGGCGCGCTCGGCCTCGCGACGGATACGGCGCGCGGCTACATGGTCAAGGCGAAGCTGGGCGAGGCCCTCGATGCGGCGGCGCTGGCCGGCGGCCGGAACATCTTCTCGGCGAATCGCGACGCCGACATCAACATGTATTTCGACGCGAATTTCCCGGAAGGCTTCATGGACGCCGACCTTTCCGGGCCCGTGATCGAGGTCAACGAAGACCAGACGGTGCTGCGGCTGACTGCCACCGCCACGATCCCGACGACCTTCATGCGGGTCTTCGGCTACAACACCATGACGATCGCGGCCGAGACCGAAGTCACGCGCTCGGTCGATATGCTGGACCTGGTGCTCAGCATCGACATGTCGGGTTCGATGGGAACGCCGATGACCAAGATCGCCGCGGCCCGCACGGCAGCGCTCGATCTGGTCGGGATTCTCTACGGCACCAATACCGTTTCGCCGACCTTCACGGTCGATGGCACGACCTACAATCTGCTCAATATCGGTCTTGTGCCCTGGAACGCGAAGGTGAACATCAAGACGGAAGACTGGGCAGCCGAGACGCCGCCGACCTACAACACGGCGCTCAACACCACCCAGACCGTCTCCGCCTTCACCGGCGGCGCCCTGACGTCTTTCACCAACCCGGTGACCCTGGCGACGGGTCAGACCCTGATCTACGACACCAATATCTCGGAAGTGCCCCTGCTGAAGGCGCCGGCAAGTGGTTGGAAAGGCTGCGTTTATGCCCGCTATAACGGCGATACGGGCACCGGCAGCAACGCCAACGACGCCGATATCTATCGCGGCCCGACCACGGTCGGCGGCAAGCAATGGCTCGCCTGGTATCCGATCGATCCTCTCGAAGGCGAACCGGTCAGCGGCTCCTATTCCAGCAGCGGCAACGGTTCAGGCTGGAACAATACGAACAAGAACTGCTACGGCGCCTACTGGAACGACCAAAAGAACGACCCGGACAAGCCAGCCGGCACGAGCTTCCCGATCCCGAACCAGCCAAGCTGGTGGCGTCGGGCGGCGCCGACCATCGACACCGCGCAAAGCGAAGAGTGCACGCCCTGCCTCTCGCACGGCATCACGCCGCTCACGCATGACCGCGACACGATCGAGGACGCGATCAACGCCCTGATTACGCCGTCCGGCAACACGAACATTCCCCAGGGTCTTGCCTGGGCGTGGGAAGTCCTCATGCCGGGCGTTCCGTTCGACCAGGCGATCGTGGACGTGCCGTTCCCGCGGCAGCGCGCGATCGTGCTGCTGACCGACGGTCAGATCGTCGGCGGCAATGGCGACGCCTATATGGGCCGGTTCAGCGATGGCGAAAACGCGGGCACCACGACCAACTCCGCGCATGGCTTCCTGCCGTCGCCGCCGGATCTCGCGAATACGCGCAACAACCTCAACAATCGGCTGAAGCGCCTTGCCGCGAACGTGAAGGCGGAAGGCATCGCGCTCTACGTGATCCAGTTCGAGGAAGACAATCCCAACCTGGGCACGTTGCTGCAGGCCGTGGCGACGGAGCCGAACGCGCCCTACTACTATTTCGCGCCGACGGCGACCGAGCTGCAGGAAGCCTTCCAGGCGGTCGCGGCCAACCTGTCGAAGCTGCGCATCTCGAAGTAACCGGCGAACTCTAGGGCCGGGCGCCGTAGCCGAGCTCGCGATAGAGCGCCTCGCTTTCGGAAAGCAAGAGCTTGACCTCGCCGGGTTGCAGGGCGGCGGGCTTGCGATAGGCCGCGTCCGCGGCGCCGCCTGCATCCAGGCGATATTGCGGCTGGTCGTTGATCCGGCGCGTCATCACCGCGCGATCGATGTTCGAAAGCCCGGTGAAGCTCTCGAGCCTTTTCAGGTGAGCTTCGGGATCCACGGCGAAGGTCTCGTATTTGAACAGCAGGAATCGGTCGCCCTCGAGCGAGCGCATGGTCTCGACATTGTCGCGCCAGTTGCGGGCGAAACGCCGATAATCCTCGGGACCCTTGAAGTCGCCGGGCCAGCGCGCCTTGGCCGAGCGCGCCACGTCGATCAGGTCGCGATAGATCATCACATAGCGCGCTTCCGGCAGAAGCTGCGGCATCAGCGCGAAGCTGTTCTGGCCGCGGATCTGATGCTTCAAGCCCCAGCGCGAAAAGCCGAGCTTCGCCGCATCGGCCGCATAGACCCCGAGCAAACCGCGAAAGGCCTGGCCCAGGCCGGCGATATAGTCGTCGAGCGGCGGAAAGAGGCTGCTCGCCTCGAAATCCGCGCGCTCGCGCAGCATGTCGCGGGCGATCGCGATCACCTTGCGCTTGGTCGTGCCGCCGCGCTCCTGGTTGCGGATCATGTCGGGCAGGGTCTGCATCAGCCCGAAATTCTCGCCATAGATGACGATCCGGCCGGTCGAGTTCAGCAATCGCTGCAGGAGACTGGTGCCGCAGCGCGTGGTCGGGCCGACGACGATCACCGGCTCGCCCAGCGATTGCGCGGAAGGTTCGGAAGGCCTGGATGGCGGGGTCATGACGCGCTCAGAATTTGCCCGAAGTACCGTAGAGCGTGCCCGGCGCCACGAGCACCGGCGCGCTCGTCTCGAGGCGTCCCTCGCGATAGACGCGGAAGAAGCAGCTCCGACGCCCGGTATGGCAGGCGACGCCGGTCTGCTCGACCAGCAACAGGAGCGTGTCGCCGTCGCAATCCAGCCGCAGCTCGATGACGCGCTGGGTCTGGCCGGATTCCTCGCCTTTCCGCCATAGCCGCCCGCGCGAGCGCGACCAGTAGTGCGCCTCGCCCGTGCGCAGGGTCGCTTCGACGGCCGCGCGGTTCATCCAGGCGACCATCAGCACTTCGCCGCTGCCATGCTGCTGCGCGACGGCGGGGAGCAACCCGTCTCGGTCGAAGGCGAGGGCGTCGAGGAGCGCCGTCGGGGCGGGAGTGTCGCTCATGGCGCTACGCCCCGGCCCCGAGCCGTCCGAAGCCGGCCTCGAGATCGGCCGTCAGGTCGGCGAGGTCCTCGAGCCCGGCATGAATGCGGAGCAGCGGGCCCGCCGCAGTCCAGGGAGCGGCGCTGCGCATCCCCGTCAGGTCGGAGGGCAGGATCAGGCTCTCATAGCCGCCCCAGCTATAGCCCATGCCGAAGAGGCGCATGCCGTCGAGCATCGCGGCCAGGGCCTTCTCCGGCACCGGCTTCAGCACCACGCCGAACAGCCCGGAAGCGCCGCCGAAATCGCGCCGCCATATCCCGTGGCCGGGATCCTGCGGCAAAGCGGGGTGCAACACCCGCTCCACTTCCGGCCGCGCCTGCAGCCAGCGGGCGAGCGCGAGGCCGTTTTCCTGGTGCCGCGCGAGCCGGACCGCAAGGGTCCGCAGGCCCCGCAGGGCCAGGTAGCAATCGTCCGGAGCGGCCGCATGGCCAAATCCGTGCGCCGTGGCCTTGATCTTGCGCCAGAGCTCCTCGCGGGTCGTAATCATTCCGAGCATTACATCGGAATGGCCCGAAATATACTTGGTGACCGCCTGGATGACGATATCGACACCGTGCCGCATCGGCTTGAAGAAGAGGGGCGTCGCCCAGGTATTGTCGATCATCACCACGGCGCCAGCCTTGTGCGCGGCCGCAGCAATCGCCGGGACATCCTGCATCTCGAAGGTCAGCGAGCCCGGGGTTTCGAGATAGACGACCTTCGTTTCCGGCCGGATGAGCCGCTCGATGCCGGCGCCGACCTCCGGGGGAAAGTAGGCGGTGGATATGCCGAGCCCGGCCAGGATCCGGTCGCAGAAGGTGCGGACGGGGCCATAGACCGCATCGGACATCAACAGATTGTCGCCGGGCTTCAGGAAGGCGAGCAGGCTCATGGTACAGGCGGCGAGCCCCGTCGGCAGCGCGATGCCGCGATCGGTCTCGTCGAGCGCCGCCATCGCCTCCTCGAGCGCGTAGGTCGTCGGCGTGCCGTAGCGTCCGTAGCTCGGGCGGGCGAAGCGGTCGGCCGCGGCGGCCTTGAGCGCTGCAACGGTCGGGAACAGGATGGTCGAGGCGTGATAGACGGGCGGATTGATGATGCCATAGTTGTCCGCCGGCCGATTTCCGGCATGAGTTACGCGGGTCTGATCGGCATCCGATCGGTCGATCATGGCGGATTTCCTAGCGAAATGCGGCGGGGGTGCTTGTAGCACTCGTGGCGACCGTGTTAAAGCAGATGCCGGTAGCTTGGCAGCGTCCGGCCGGACGCGCCGATCGCCGCTGCATCGGGCGGGGCTTGCGGGTCCGCTCACAAGAAATGCAAGGCAACAGGGAAGGATTGATCATGAATCATCTTAAGCTATTGGCTGCGGGTGCTGTGATCGCAACCTTTGGCGGCATCGCCGCCGCCGGCGCGACCACGCTCGAGCAAGTCACGTCGCGGGGACAATTGGTGTGCGGTGTGAACGGCCCGGCGGGCCTGACCGGCTTCGGCGTTCCGGACGACCAGGGCAACTGGACCGGCCTCGATGTCGATATGTGCCGCGCCGTCGCGGCAGCCGTGCTGGGCGACGCCACCAAGGTGAAGTTCGTTCCGCTCGGATCGAAGGAGCGTTTCACCGCGCTGCAGAGCGGCGAAATCGACATGCTGGCCCGGAACTCCACCTGGACCCTGTCGCGCGACACGGACCTCGGCCTGGATTTCGTCGCGGTCAACTACTATGACGGCCAGGGTTTCATGGTCCGCAAGGACCTCGGGGTCGCCAGCGCCAAGGAACTCAGCGGTGCGACCGTCTGCGTGCAGACAGGCACCACCACCGAGAAGAATCTCGCCGACTACTTCCGCACCAATGGCCTGGAGCTGAAGTCGGTCGTGTTCGAGACTGCCGACCAGGCGCGTCAGGCCTATGACGAAGGTCGCTGCGACGCCTATACGACGGACGCTTCCGGCCTCGCCGCGGAACGGACCCAGCTCAAGGATCCCGGCAACAACGTGATCCTGCCCGAGATCATCTCGAAGGAACCGCTCGGGCCGGCCGTGCGCCATGGCGACAACCAGTGGGGCGACATCGTCCGCTGGTCGTTCAACGCCATGATCATCGGCGAGGAGTTCGGCATCACCCAGGCGAACGTCGACGAGAACAAGAGCTCGGACAACCCGGAAATCCGGCGCCTCCTCGGGGTCGAGGACGAGATGGGCAAGATGCTCGGGATCTCGAACGAATGGGGCTACAACATCCTGAAGCAGGTCGGTAACTACGGCGAGAGCTTCGAGCGCAATGTGGGTCTCAAGACCCCGCTCGGGCTGGCGCGCGGCCTGAACGAACTGTGGAGCAAGGGCGGGCTGCAATACGCCCCGCCGGTGCGCTGACCGGAAACGTCGAACGACGGGCCGATCGAGGGGCGCGTCCGATCCCTGAGGGGTTGGGCGCGCCCTTCCGCTTTCGGCCCCTGAGGGCGAAAGTCCGGGAGGTGCCATGGCCGCGTCCGCCGAGCGCAGCGTAACGAGCGCCGTTCCGATCTGGCAGAACCGCACGGCGCGGGCGATCTTCTATCAGGCGATCGTGCTCGGCCTGCTGGCGCTGCTCGCCTACTTCTTTATCAGCAACACAGCGGCGAACCTCGCCAAGCGGGGCATCTCATCCGGCTTCGGGTTCCTGAACAACGTCGCCGGCTTCGACATCTCGTTCCGCCTCGTCGAGTACAACCTGCAATCGACCTATGGCGACGCGCTCGTCATCGGCATCCTGAATACGCTGCTCGTCTCCGCGCTCGGCATCGTCCTCGCGACGATCCTCGGCTTCATCGTAGGCATGGCGCGGTTGTCGCGGAACTGGCTGATTGCCAAGCTCGCCGCCGTCTATGTCGACGGTATCCGGAACGTCCCGCTGCTGGCGCAGCTCATCTTCTGGTACTTCGGCGTGCTCTCGACCCTTCCGGGCGTGAAGCAAAGCCTGAGTATCTTCGATACCTTCTACCTCAATCAGCGCGGCCTCTTCATGCCCACGCCGAGCTTCGGTCCCGGCTTCTGGCCCGTCGCGGTCATGCTCGGGGTTGGCGTCGCGGCCGCGATCGCGGTGAGCCGCTGGGCGCGCCGCCGGCAGATGGCGACCGGCCGGCAGTTTCCGTCGTTCCGCGTCGGGCTCGCGCTCGTCTTCGGCCTGCCGATCCTGACGGGGCTGGTCGCCGGTTTTGACGTCGATTGGTCCTACCCGGAACTGAAGGGCTTCAACTTCGGCGGCGGCACGCAGATCATTCCCGAGCTGATCGCCCTTACGCTCGGGTTGTCCATCTATACGGCCGCCTTCATCGCGGAGATTGTGCGGTCCGGAATCATGGCGGTCAGCCACGGCCAGACCGAGGCGGCGCTCGCGCTCGGCCTCCGCCGCAAGCATGTCTCCCGGCTCGTGATTCTGCCTCAGGCATTGCGGGTCATCATCCCGCCGCTGACCAGCCAGTATCTGAACCTGACGAAGAACTCGTCGCTCGCGGTCTTCATCGGCTATCCGGAACTCGTCGCGGTGTTCGCCGGCACGACGCTGAACCAGACCGGGCAGGCGGTGGAAACCATCGTCATCACCATGTCGGTCTATCTGGCGATCAGCCTCGCCATCTCGGCTTTCATGAACTGGTACAACCGGCGCGTCGCGCTGGTGGAGCGCTGACGCCATGAGCAACATCGAAGCGCGGACGACCTCCGAGTTCCCACCCGGGCAGCACCCCGATCTGCCGCCGCCGGTGGCCACGAGCGGCGTCGTGGGCTGGATCCGGCAGAACCTGTTTCCGACGCCGCTGAACGCCATCGCGACGCTGCTGGCGCTCTATGCGCTCTATCTCGTGCTGCCGCCGCTGTTCGACTGGCTGATCTTCGACGCCAACTGGCAGGAAGGCACGTCGCGCGCCGATTGCGTCAAGGAGGGGGCCTGCTGGACCATGATCCGGGCGCGCTTCGGCCAGCTCATGTACGGCTTCTACCCCGTGGACCAGCGCTGGCGCGTCGACGTCGCTTTCATCCTTCAGTTCGTCGCCATCGCCGGCGTGCTGATCGAGGGCATGCCCGGCAAGCGCTGGTTCGCGCTCTTCCTGTTCCTGGTCTATCCGTTCCTCGCCTATCTGCTGTTCTATGGCGGGTTCGGCCTGGTCGAGGTCGATACCTCGCTCTGGGGCGGGCTCATGCTGACGCTGATCCTGGCGACGACCGGCATCGCCGCCTCGCTGCCGATCGGTGTGGTGCTCGCGCTCGGCCGACGGTCCCACATGCCGGTGATCCGCATCGTGACCGTCGCCTTCATCGAGTTCGTGCGCGGCGTGCCGCTCATCACCGTGCTGTTCATGGCGTCGGTGATCTTTCCGCTCTTTCTCCCCGAGGGGATGAGCTTCGACAAGCTGGTGCGGGCGCTGGTCGGGATCTCGCTCTTCGCCGCCGCCTACATGGCGGAAGTCATCCGGGGCGGTCTGCAGGCCATTCCGCGGGGCCAGTACGAGGGCGCCATGTCGCTGGGTCTCGGCTACTGGAAGATGAACGCCTTCGTCATCCTGCCGCAGGCCTTGCGGATCTCGATCCCGGGCATCGTCAACAGCTTCATCGGCCTCTTCATGGACACCAACCTGGTGCTCATCATGGGGCTGATCGAGCTCCTCGGCATGGCGCAGTCGGCGACCCGCGATCCGGACTGGCTCGGCCTGATCAACACGGCGCTCGCCTTCGTCTCGCTGGTCTATTTCAGTTTCTGCTTCAGCATGTCCCGCTACAGCCAGTATCTCGAGCGCAAGCTCCATACCGGCTACAGGCGTTGATCCCGGAGGCGTCCATGTCCGCAATGGCCGAGAACCAGAAGTCCGATGCGACCCATGTGATGATCCATATGGACGGCGTCCATAAATGGTACGGCCAGTTCCATGTCCTGAAGGACATCAACCTCTCGGTGCATACGGGCGAGCGGATCGTGATCTGCGGTCCGTCGGGTTCCGGGAAATCGACGCTGATCCGCTGCATCAACCGGCTGGAGGAGCATCAGCGCGGGCGCATCATCGTCGATGGCGTGGAGCTCACCGAGGATGTGAAGAAGATCGAGCAGGTCCGGCGCGAAGTCGGGATGGTGTTCCAGCACTTCAACCTGTTCCCGCATCTGACGGTGCTCGAGAATCTGACGCTGGCGCCGATCTGGGTCCGCCGCATGCCCAAGGCCGAGGCGGAGAAGGTCGCAAGGCACTATCTCGCGCGCGTCCGCATCCCGGAGCAGGCGGAAAAGTATCCGGGGCAGCTCTCGGGCGGCCAACAGCAGCGGGTCGCGATCGCCCGGTCGCTCTGCATGAATCCGAAAGTGATGCTGTTCGACGAGCCCACCTCGGCCCTCGATCCGGAGATGATCAAGGAGGTGCTCGAGGTGATGATCGAGCTCGCCCGGGAGGGGATGACGATGATCTGCGTAACCCACGAGATGGGCTTCGCCCGGACCGTCGCGAACCGGGTGATCTTCATGGATCGGGGGGAAATCATCGAGCAGAACGACCCCGAGAATTTTTTCCACCATCCGAAGTCCGAACGGACGAAATTATTCCTCAGCCAGATCCTCCACCACTGAAACCCAGCGATATCAGCGGTTTGAAATACCCCACACACATTAGTGTGCGTAAAAATATCTGTGGCAGGGAAGTGGCAGAGGTCGTTCCGGGGTGGCAGGGGAGTATTGGATGTATAGGCCGGTAAACAGGCGGCAAAAATTGAAGATATAATTCAAGTAAACTTAGTAGTTATCATAGAGAAAATTATTAATTAGTAGTTAATATCAGAGTTAATGGTTAATTCTGGATGATATTCGATGCATATTTTCCGTGACTTTTAGCTGGGCTTTCGTTTTAACTCCCGGTCAACCTATCAACGAGTCGGTCCGTCTACGGAACCTTCAGAGACGCAGTGTGGAGCGTCCGGGGACGTAGGGGGCGGCGCAAAGCGGGAGTTACTACATGGCCCAGGGTACGAGCGGCACCGCCGAAGGCGGCAACGCGACCGTCATCACCGTCACTGGCGACGAGGACATCCAGCTCCCGATCTCCCAGGAGGAGCTGAACACGGCGGTTCTGGAGGTCGTCGGCGACGATCTGAAGATCACGCTCGCGGATGGCCGCGTATTCATCCTTCTCGGCTTCGTGGACGCCTTCGACGGTACCCCGCCGACCTTCGTCACCGAAGGCGGTGCCGCGGTCGGCGCCGAAGAGCTGCTCGCCCAGCTTGGCCAGGGCCTTGAAGACATCCAGGCCGCGGCCGGCGGCGCGCAGGCCGGCACGGCGGCGCCGAACCAGCAGGCCTCCTTCACCCCCGGCCCGCAGCAGAGCCTGATCGGCGCGCTCAACGACGAGGGCCCGGTCGATCCGACCGCGCTCCGGTATGGCCTCCCCGAGCCGCAGGACGATCAGCTCGACCTCGTCGAGGACGATGACGACGGCCTCCCGACGGCGAACCCGGACGAGCCGGATGGCGACCCGGAAGACAACTGCCTCGAGGAAGAGACCGAGAAGGTCTTCGGCCAGAAGCAGGAGTTCCAGATCCTGGATTCCGATCCGGACGAGGATTTCATTCCGAAGTCGGCGACCGGCAACATCGTGGCGAACGACGACTTCGGTCCGGACGGTCCGGGCGGCGTGGTTTCGGTCAACTTCAACGGCACCAACTACACGCCGGTCGGCAACCAGATCGTCATCGACGATCCGAACGGCGCCTGGCGCCTGACGATCGATCTGAGCGGCGATCCGGCAGATCCGGTCGGCACGGGCTACGGCAATTACGAGTTCGAGCTGCTCGGGCCGATCGATCATAGCGGCGATGCCGACCGCCGGATCGACATCGTCTTCAACTACACGATCGAGGACGGCAACGGCAGCGAGGATTCCTCGACCCTCACGATCTGCATCGAGGACGGCGGCCCGGACGCGATCGACGACCTGAACCGCGTCACCGAGAGCCCCTCGGAAGGCTCGCCCAACACCGTTGACGGCAATGTTCTGACCGGCCAGGGGCAGGTCTACCAGAACATCTTCGACCAGAAGGGCGGCGACTTCGACGGTCCGGACACCGGCAAGCACGTCGTGTCGATCAGCTTCGGTGCGACCACCTATACGCCGACCGACGCGGATGTGAACAACCAGGTCAATATCGAGACCGACAACGGATTCCTGCTGTTCGATTTCGACGACGGCTCCTATACCTTCACGGCGAAATCCGGTCTCGATAACAGCGTTTCGGACCCGCTGGTCGACCAGTTCACCTACACGATCGAGGATGCGGACGGCTCGCAGGATTCGGCCGTCCTCACCATCGAGATCGAAGGTCTGCTCGAATGGCGCATCGACCCGGACAGCTCCGTCATCGAGGGGCAGGCCGCCAGCTACACCGTCTCCTACACCGGCGGTCAGATCGGCGAGTTCGAGACAGTGCTGGTCACGGTCAATGCCAATAACGGCAGCGAGCCGAACGGTGCGACCGAAGGGCAGGACTTCACCGACATTTCGACGGTGCTGACCTTCACCGCCGGCGTTACGGCGCAGACGGTTTCGGTCCAGACGACTAACGACACGGTCCTGGAAAACGCCGAGACCTACAACGTCACGATCGACGTCAATTCAGGCCAGGGCGTCATCACCGACGGCACGGCCGACACGACGATCGTCGATCAGGATCAGCAGACGCTGCAGTGGCGCATCGATCCGGACAGCTCGGTGTTCGAGGGCAATGTAGCGAGCTACACGGTCTCCTACACGGGCGGCACGATCGACAACGACGTGACGGTGCTGGTGACGGTCAATGCCAATAACGGCGCGGAGCCGAATGGCGCCACCGAAGGCCAGGACTTCACCGATCTTCAGACGGTGCTGACCTTCACCGCCGGCGTGACGGCGCAGACGGTGAACATCCAGACGACCAACGACACGGTCCTGGAAAACGCCGAGACCTACAACGTCACCATCAACGTCAGCTCGAATCAGGGCCAGATCGCGGACGGCACGGCGGATACCACGATCGTCGACCAGGATCAGCAGACGCTGCAGTGGAAGATCGATCCGGACAGCTCGGTGATCGAGGGCCAGGCGGCGACCTACACCGTCTCCTACACCAACGGCACGATCGACAACGACGTGACGGTGCTGGTCACGGTCAACGCCAATAACGGTGCGGAGCCGAACGGCGCGACCGAGAACCAGGACTTCACGGATCTGCAGACCGTCCTCACCTTCACCGCGGGCGTCACGGCGCAGACGGTTTCGGTCCAGACGACCAACGACACGGTTCTGGAGAATGCCGAGACCTATAACGTCAACATCGCGGTCAGCGCCAATCAGGGCCAGATCGTCGACGGGACGGCCAACACCACGATCATCGATCAGGACCAGCAGACGCTGCAGTGGAAGATCGATCCGGACAGCTCGGTCATCGAAGGCAATGTCGCGAGCTACACCGTTTCCTATACGGGCGGCACGATCGACAACGACGTGACGGTCCTCGTCACGGTCAACGCCAATAACGGCGCGGAGCCGAATGGTGCCACCGAAGGCCAGGACTTCACCGACCTCTCGACGGTGCTGACCTTCACCGCGGGCGTGACGGCGCAGACGGTCAATATCCAGACCACGAACGACACGGTGCTGGAGAACGCCGAGACCTACAACGTCAACATCGCGGTCAGCGCGAACCAGGGCCAGGTCGTCGACGGGACGGCCAACACCACCATCCTCGACGGCGACCAGAACACGCTGCAGTGGAAGATCGATCCGGACAGCGAGGTCAACGAAGGCCAGGCGGCGACCTATACGGTCTCCTACACCAACGGCACGATCGACAACGACGTGACGGTGCTGGTCACGGTCAACGCCAATAGCGGCTCGAACCCGAACGGCGCCACCGAAGGCCAGGACTTTACCGATCTCCAGACGGTGCTGACCTTCACCGCGGGCGTGACGGCGCAGACGGTTTCGGTTCAGACCACGGACGACACGGTGCTGGAAAGCGCCGAAACCTACAACGTCAACATCGCGGTCAGTGCTAACCAGGGCCAGATCGTCGATGGCACGGCGAACACCACCATCGTCGACAATGACGGGAATGCGCTGCAGTGGCGCATCGATCCGGACAGCTCGGTGATCGAAGGTGCTGCGGCCAGCTACACGGTCTCCTACACGGGCGGCACGATCGGCGACGGCCAGACGGTGCTGATCACGGTCAACGCCAACAACGGCAGCGAGCCGAATGGCGCGACCGAGAACCAGGACTTCACGGATCTGCAGACCGTCCTCACCTTCACCTCGGGGGTCACGGCGCAGACGGTTTCGGTCCAGACGACCAACGACACGGTTCTGGAGAACGCCG
>CAZMUZ010000033.1:0-33540 GCA_964569315.1 uncultured Rhodospirillaceae bacterium
TCGTCGCGAGCGCTCAAATTCCTATGGGAATCGTACTATGTCAATCGGTCTATGTTTTCTCAGAGAATCTCATGGCGAGTATCGAATCTCATAAAACTCCAGCGTTATCGCAAAAAAAATATTGATTCCATTACCGTTACAAAGATATATGCACTAGTATTATGGAGATGCCGTTCGGTTCGGCATCCAGGAAGGAGAATCGAGCGTGGTGCAGGTGGTGTCGCCAACATTGTCCGCGAAGGAAGCCTATACGCCGGGGCTGCCGCGCGAGTTCGTTGCCGAGACGTTCGGCATCGCGATCGATGACGTGGCCAAGCTGGGCTCGGCGGAGAATCCGTTCGGCGCCTCGCCCAAGGCGCGGGCCGCGATCGAGGGCGCGCCGCTGAAGCTCGACATCTACCCCGAATGGTCGTCGCAAGTCCTCAGGACGGCGATCGCGCGGAAATACGGTTTCGATCCGAGCTCTGTCGTTTGCGGCGCCGGAGAGACCGAGGTGATTTCCTTCGTCCTGCGCGCGTTTTCCGCGCCCGGCGACGCCGTGTTGATGTACGAACCCTGTTTCCCGATCTATCACATCTTCGCCGAGAACGAGAACCGCGTGCCGGTCTATGTCCCGATGGGCCCCGATTTCGATCTGGTGGTGGACCGCTACATTGCGACGCTGCGCGCCAGCCGCCCGAAGATCGCCTTCATCACCAATCCGCACAGCCCGAGCGGGCGCCTCATGGCGGAAGCCGACATCCGTCGCATCTGCGAGGCCGCGGGCGAGGAGACGCTGGTGGTGCTCGACGAGGCCTACATCCACTTCACCGAAACGGCCGGCGGCATCGAGCTCACCCGCGACTTCGCGAATCTCATCGTGCTCCGGACCTTCTCGAAGGCGTTCGGCCTCGCGGGCTTGCGGATCGGCTTCGGCATCGCCGCCAATGCGGAGCTCATCCGTCCGCTCCTGAACATCAAGCCGACCTGGAATATGGGCCACGCGCAGGTGCTGGGCGGCGCGGCCGCGATCGAGGACGACGAGCATGTCCGGAAGACCGTGAAGCTCATCGTCGAAATGCGCGCCTATGTCACCGAGCGTTTCGCCGGCCTCAACCGGTTCCGGATGGTTCCGGGGTCGCGCAGCAACTTCTTCCTGCTCGAAGTGCTCGATCCGACGCTCGACTCGACCAAAGTCTTCGACGAGCTGCTTCGGCGCGGCGTCATCGTAAAGGACGGCTCGGTATCCTTCCGCGGCCTCGGCGATCGCTATCTGCGGATCGATGTCAGCCTGCAGAAGCACATGGACCGGCTCATCTGGGCGGTGAAGGATATCGAATCCGGAACATCGAGCCGATAGACGCCCATGGTCCGCAGCCATCTCATCGGGATCGATGTCGGAGGGACCTTCACCGACGCCGTGGTGCTCGATGGCACCGACGGCAGGCTCCTGGCCGCCTTCAAGCTTCCCTCAACGCCCGACGATCCGGGGCGCGCCGTGCTGGAGGCTGTCGCGAAGATCGCCCAAACCACCGACGTCCGGGGCGCTCTCCTCTGTCATGGCACGACGGTAGGCACCAACACGCTGATCCAGCGCAAAGGCGCCCGCACGGCACTCGTCGCCACGCGCGGCTTCGCCGACGTGATCGAGCTGCGCCGGCAGGCACGGCCGATTCTGTACGGCTTCGACGTCGCGATCTCGGAACCCTTGGTTCCGCCGGCTCTGCGATTCGAGGCGGACGAGCGGGTCGATGCGGAGGGGCGGGTCGTGACGCCGCTCGACGGGGTCGAGGCGCTGGCGCTGGAGCTCGCGGCCGCGGAGGTCGATGCGGTGGCGGTCTGCCTGCTTCATGCCTATGCGAGCGACACGCATGAGGCACGCATCGTGGCGGCGCTGGAGGCGGCGCTGCCGGGCGTCTTCATCACACGCTCGAGCGATGTCTGCCCCGAGTTCAAGGAGTACGAACGCAGCAGCACGACGGTCGTCAACGCCTATATCGGGCCTTCGGTTAGCCGATACCTGCAGCGGCTCGACGCCGCCCTGGAAGCGCGCGGGATCGAGCGGCTGATGGTCGTGAAGTCGAATGGCGGGCTCACCGCGCCGAAGAATGCCGCCGCCTATCCGGTGCATCTGATCGAATCCGGTCCGGCCGCGGGCCTCATTGCCGCCGCCGCCTATGCGCGGGCGAGCGGCAGAGGCAATCTGCTCGCGCTGGATATGGGCGGGACTACGGCGAAGGCCGGGCTGATCCGCGATGGCGAGCCGTCGACCTCCGGCGAGTTCTATGCCGACCGGCTGGTCGAGGGGCGCGACGTGGGCGGCTATGCGATCCGCAGCGCCGTGCTCGATCTGGTCGAGATCGGCGCCGGCGGCGGCTCGCTCGCCTGGATCGACGAGGCCGGCGTGCTGAAGGTGGGGCCGCGAAGCGCCGGCGCCGATCCCGGGCCTGCCTGCTACGGTCGCGGCGGCGATCGTCCGACGGTCACCGATGCCCACGCGGCGATCGGCACCATCACCGCGCACACCTTCGCCGGCAGCGGGGTCGCGTTCGAGCGCGAGGCTGCGATCGCCGCGCTCCGGCGTCACATCGCCGATCCCCTCGGCTGGTCGATCGCGCGCGCGGCCTATGCGATCATCGATATCGCGGTCGCAAGCATGGCGGAGATGGCGCGGCTCCTGACGGTGCAGCGTGGCCTCGATCCCCGGGACTTCGCCGTCATGGCGACCGGCGGTGCCGGACCGCTGCATGCCGCGGCGGTGGGCGCCGAGATCGGCGCGCTCGACGTGATCGTACCGCCTTTTCCGGGGATGTTCAGCGCGCTCGGCGCGACATTGGGATTCGTTCGGCACGAGGTCGTTCGCACCTTCCTGCGGCCGCTGGAGGCGCTGAAGCCGGAACGGCTGGTGGAGGGCTTCCGCGATCTGCTTCGGCGCGCCGAAACGCTGCTCGCGGCCGAGCCGAAAGGGACATCGGCTCCGGTCTTCGAGCGCTATCTCGAGGCCCGCTTCGTCGGCCAGCTCTTCGAGCTGAAGATTCCGCTCGGCTCCGGCGATGCCGGCTTCCCCTCCGCGGCGCAAATCGACGGCCTGTTCCGATCCGCCTATAAGAAGGAGTATGGCTTCGACCTTCCGGAGGCGAAGATCGAGATCGTCAATATGAGGCTGGTCGCGACATTGGACATCGGCAGCGAGGGCGAGACCCTGCTCCGCAGCACCGGTGTTGCGCCGCGCCAAGGCGAACCTCTGAGGCGCACGAGCTTCCTTATGCGGAGCGGGGAAACGATAGAGATCCCGGTCTATCGGGCGGCCGATGCGCCCGGCGCCACGCTGTCGGGCCCTGCGATCATCGAGCATTTCGGCTCGACGGCCTGGATCCATGCGGGCCAGACGGCGGCGATCGGCGCCAACGGCCATATCCAGATCAGGCTCGGAGGAGCGATGCCATGACCGGCGCTTCCTCCCGCATCATCGATCGCGACCCGGTCGTCTTCGAGGTCGTGCGCAGCGCGCTCTATGCGATTTGCGCCGAAATGAAGAGCGTGATCATGCGCGCTTCCTTCTCGCCGCTTCTCAGCCTCTCCGCCGATCTTTCCTGCGCGCTGCTGGATGCGCGCGGCCATGTCGTGGCCCAGGGCAACGATATTCCGGTCCATCTCGGCGCCGTGCCCTTTACGGTTCGTGCCGCGCTCGACGCCTTTCCGCTGCAGAGCTGGGTCGCGGGGGATGGCGTGCTGCTCAACGACCCCTATGCGGGCGGGACGCACCTGCCGGACATGTCCCTTATGATGCCGATCTTCCAGAAAGACCGGCTGATCGGCTTTTCCTTGAGCCGCGTGCACTGGCCCGATGTCGGCGGGATCGCCGCCGGCAGCTCGAGCGTTTCCGACGAAATCCTGAAGGAAGGGCTTCGTATCCCCCCGGTGAAGATCCTGGCGGAGGGACGGCCGCAACCCGACCTGCTCAAGGTGATTCTCGCCAACGTCCGGGTGCCACGCGACCGCGAGGGCGATTTCAACGCGCAGATTGCCGGCGCGGCGCGCGCCGACAAGCGGCTGGTCGAACTCGCCGACCGCTACGGCGCCGATGCGCTCGCGGAGGTCATGGTCGATGCGCAGGAATATTCGCGGCGCCTCGTCGAGGGCCGGCTCGCCGCGCTGCCGGACGCCGAAATGGGCCATGCGGAGACGCTGGATGGCGATGGCGTGGATCCGGAGGCCGCGCCGATCGTTTGCGTGAAGATCCGGAAATCGGGCGGCCGCTTCATCGTCGACTTCAGCGGCAGCGCGCCTTGCGTGCGCGGGCCGATCAACGCTCCGATGGCGGTCACCGCCTCGGCGGTCTACTACACGCTCCTCTCCTTCGTCGGCGGCGGCATTCCGCCCAATGGCGGGATCTACGATATCGCGGAGATCGAGGCGCCTGTCGGCAGCGTGGTGAACGCGGCTTTCCCGGCCCCGGTCGTCGCGGCGAACACCGAAACCTCGAATCGGATCGTCGACATCCTGCTCGCGGCGCTGGCGAAGGCCTATCCGGAGCGCGTTCCGGCAGGCAGCTACGGCTCGGCCTGCGTCTATACGCTCGGCGGTTTCGATCCGCGCCGAAACCAGCCTTTCGTGCATTACGAAACGGTCGGCGGCGGCATGGGTGCGAATCGGCAGCATGACGGCGTGGGCGGTGTCCGCGTCCATATGGGCAACACCATGAATCTGCCGATCGAGGCGATCGAGGCGGCTATTCCGGTCCGGTTCCATGCCTATCAACTGCGCCGCGGCAGCGGCGGGGTCGGCCGGCAGCGCGGCGGGGACAGCGTTCGCAAGAGTTTCGAGGTGCTCGCCGACGGCGTCGAGGCGTCGATTCTCGGCGAGCGGACTAAATCGCCGGCGCATGGCGTGGCCGGCGGCGAACCCGGCGAGCGGGCGCAGTTCATCCGGCATCGCGCGGGCGAGCCGCCCGCGATGCTGGGCGCCAAGAGCGGCCCGCACCGGCTTGCCAAGGGGGATCGTATCGAAATGGTGACGGCATCCGGCGGCGGCTGGGGCGCGACCGGCGACGGGGGAGAGCCCGCATGACCGAACCCGCGCGCCGGAAGGCGGCCGACCACCGTCATCGGATCGCGCTTCTCGTGCCCTCCTCGAACACGGTGATGGAGAACGACCTTCACCGCGGCCTGCCGTCCGCGCTTTACACGATCCATACCGGGCGCATGTATCTCGTGGCGACGACGCGCGAGGCCGAGATCGCGATGATCGAGGACCATGCGCCCCGCGCCGCGGACGATCTCGGCACGGCGCGGCCGGACCTCCTTGTCTTCGGCTGCACCTCGGCGGGATCGCTTTTCGGCCTCGATTACGATGCGAGCGTCTGTCGCGCCCTCGGGGAACGGGCGGGCTGTTCGGCGCTCGGCGTCATCAGCGCGGCGTCGGAGGCGATCGCCGCGCGTCCTGTCGGCAGGCTTGCCGTGATCACGCCCTATGTCGAGGATCTCACGCAATCGGTGGCCAAGGCCCTGGCGCGCAAGGGAATGGAGATCGTTCGCGCCGAAGGCATGGGCATCAGCGACAATGTTGCGCTCGCCGATCCGACGCCGGACGAGATCGTCGCCTTCTGCCGCGCGAAATTGAGCGATGTCCGCTTCGATGCCCTGTTCATCTCCTGCACGAATTTCCGCAGCCTCGAGGCGAGGGCGCGTCTCGAAGCCGAATTCGGCGTTCCCGTCATCACCAGCAATAGCGCCGTCATCGCTGCAATCCGAAAGCGCTGTGAGAGCCATGCCGCGTAGCGCCCGGGCCCGGTTTTGCTCCAGGCTGGCGCCATCCGGGCGGGGTGTGGTAACCGGCCGGTCGTCCGGATGCGAGCCCGGGCCGTCACTGCCGCCGGCGGAGCGGCGATGAGCTGGGAGCCGCAACTCGCTGCCGGCCGGCCGAAATATCTGGCCATCGTCGAGGCGCTCGAAAGCGATCTTCAGTCCGGGCGGCTGAAACCCGGCGATCAGCTTCCGCCGCAGCGCGAGATCGCCGACCGATTGGGTGTGACGATCGCGACGGTCACCAAAGGCATCGGCGAGGCGATCCGCAGGGGGCTGGTCACGGCGCGCGCCGGCAGCGGGACATTCGTTCGGGCCGCCACGGTGGCCGATAGCACGACCGATCGGCCGAGCATCGACCTCAGCCTCAATGGCGTGCCTGCCTCGCCGGCGGCGCCGTTTCTGGACAAGGCGCTGAGCGGGCTTCGCGCCGGTGCCGATCGGGAAAACCTGTTCGGCTATCAGCCGAGCATCGGCATCGAGCGGCACCGCAGCGCGATGGCGGGATGGATCACGCTTCGGGGAATGGAGCTCCGCCCCGGGGACATCTGCCTGACCCATGGCGCTCAGCACGGGCTTGCCGCCTGTTTCGCCGGCCTGCTGCGCGCCGGCGATACCGTGCTCTGCGAAGCTTGGACTTATACCGGGATCAGACGCGTTGCCGACATGGCGCGCGTTCGGCTGGTGGGGGTCGGCATGGAGCCGGACGGCCTCGATCCGGTCAACCTCGCAGAGAAGCTCAAATCGACCGGCGCCAAGCTCGTCGTCTGCATGCCGGCAGTCCAGAATCCGACCACGGCCACGATGTCGGCGGCCAGGCGGCGGGAGATCCTCGCCGTTTGCGCCCGATTCGATGCGCTCGTCATCGAGGACGACATCTATGGCCGCCTGAGCGGGGACGAGATCCGTCCGCTGGCGGCGTCGAACCGCGAGCGGGTGATTTACCTCACGAGCGTCTCAAAATGCATATCGCCCGGCTTTCGATTGGGAGTGCTGGTCGCGCCCGAGCGGGTCTCGGCACAGCTCCGCGACGCGCTGCTGGCGACGCATTGGACGGCACCTTCATTTTTCGGCGAGCTTTTCGCGAGGATGGTCGAGCGCGGGTTGGCCGAGCAATGCCTCGCCGCCCAGCAGCGGGAAGCCGGGCACCGGCTGTCCCTGATGAAACGCATCATGCCGCAGGAACGGATGCCCCGGCTCGCGACTTACCACCTATGGCAGGCGCTGCCGGCGCCTTGGCGTGCCGAGGATTTCGTTGCCGCGCTGTCGGAGGAGGGCGTTCGCGTCTCGCCCGCTTCGCACTTCGCGGTGGATGCGGAGGCGGCGAACGCCAGCTATATCCGTATCTGCCTCGGCGGCACGGACGATAGGGCCGCGCTCGGGATCGGTCTCTCGGCCATAGAACGGCTGCTGCGGAGCAAGCCGCGCATCGGCGCGCCGGTCATCTGAGCCGCGCCGCCGCCATTCCACGAATCCTGCGGCAATAAAGGGACGGGGGCGGCTGCAATTCAGGGGACGGGCCGAGCAGCGGCCCAGTCGGTGACGCTGCGGATCATCGCTGGGGCGTGCTCAGGGTTATCCGCGAGTTCTGCCAACTCCGATAGACGGTGGATCGTTGTGAGAAGGGCGATACGGCCTCGATCGAGCGGGCGGCCCGTCATCACTTCGTAGACGGAGACGATTCGCTCGGTCAAATCGGGCGAGATGAAGTTCGAATAGATGAAGTCCTGGTGCAGCGGCCCGAACCCCGAATCGGCGAAGCCGTAAATGCCGTTGATCCGGCCGCGCGCATGATCGAAGGCCATGTTCCAGCCATGCCCGTCGAAGAACCCGTAGGCGTCGCCATAGGGGTCAGGCGGCAGGCGCTCGAATTCGGCGATGGCTTGCTTCGCATGTTCCTGAAACGAGGATGACAGCGCTGGCAAGGCTCTCGAACGGATCGCATCCGTCGTCTGCCAGACACCTATCGCTTCCGCACCCGCGGTCTTCATGCGCGCTCGATCGAGCCGATGGAGCTCGGTATAGAAGCGAGCCATGTCGTTGCCGAGCCGGCGGCGGGCATGGTCGGGCAAAGCGTCATAGTCGGCCGTCAGGAGATGCCCGCCTTTCAGCTTCGGGTGCCTCGAGAACAAGGGCGGCCCGTGCGCTATCGAGAGATCCGGGACCGTCATCGAGACGGAGGGGCGAATGACGGCAAGCAGGGCCGCCTCCCGGACGAGCGCCCGCTCGGCAACCTCGTCGCGGGGGAACTTGAAAATCAGCCGATCGTCGACATCGACGGCCATGGAGTGCCAGCTTGTCGCGGCATGGGTGAACCTCGATGATCCCAGATCCGGAAAGATCCGAACTATCGCGGCGCGCGCGATCGACAATTCTGGTCGTGCCATGATGCGCCGACGTTACCGGGCGTGGCCCGTTGCTCCGTCCCTCTTGATCCGCAGCTCAATCGAAGTCGCTGGCGTCATGCCGCTCGGGGAGCTGCAGCGCCTCCGGTCCCCAGGTCATGTTGACCCGTCTGCCGCGCTCGACCGCCGGTCGTGCCTCTATCTCCGTCGCCCATCGGACCACATTCTTGTAGGAGGCCACGTCGAGGAATTCGGCCGCCTTGTAGCCGTTATTCAGCACCATATCGCCGTACCAGGGATAAGTCGCGATATCGGCAATGTTATATTCGTCGCCGCAGAGGTAGCGACGGTTCGCGAGATTCCTGTCCAGCACATCGAGCTGACGCTTCACTTCCATCGCGAAGCGGTTGATCGCGTACTCGAACTTCTCCGGCGCATAGGCGTAGAAATGTCCGAAGCCGCCGCCGAGGTAGGGGGCGCTGCCAACCTGCCAGAACAGCCATGACAGGCATTCCGCACGGGCCGATCGTTCGCGCGGCACGAAGGCGTCGAACTTTTCTGCGAGGTAAAGCAGGATCGCGCCCGATTCGAATATGCGCGTCGGCGGCACCGTGCTTCGGTCAAGCATGGCCGGAATCTTCGAGTTGGGGTTGACGGCGACGAAACCGCTGCCGAACTGCTCGCCGTCGCCGATCTCGATGGGGAATGCATCGTACTCGGCGCCCCGTTTCCCAAGCGCGAGCAGCTCCTCGAGCATGATCGTGACCTTGACGCCATTGGGGGTCGCCAGCGAGTAGAGCTGCAGCGGATGATGGCCGACCGGCAGCGCCTTTTCGTGCGTTGCGCCGGCGATCGGGCGATTGATCTTCGACCATCGGCCGCCGCTCGCCGATTCCCATTTCCAGACCTTTGGCGGGACGTAGGAGGATGAAGCGGGCATGGTTGCGGTCTTCCATTTGCGATTTGTCCGACTTCGGGACGGAGAGAGAAGCTCTTCCAGCCCGCATCTTGGCACCGATTTGAATCGGAGGTGCCTTGGAATTTGCCGTTGCGCGCGAATGTCACGATCCGCCATCGCGTCCAGTTTCGACCGGGAGGTTCTTCAGGCACGACCGTTCGATATCCCACGCGGCCGCTGAAGGGAGCGACGAGATCGATCCGACGACAGCGGATTCCGTGAACGTCCCGAAAACATTCTTCGACGGATCGATCGGACCTACACGACGCGTCTGACGGCGGCGATAGGCGTTCGCAACACCCGCGCCGCGCGAAATGCATTAACCTGTCGGGGTCGACAAGCGAATTGACTGCGCAGTTAAGCTGCCTCAGTATTTACGAGATGTGACGGAAATCCTGTTGGATTTCCCGGGAGCCGGGCGCGACGTTGCGGTTGGATCGGCACGAGGGATGATAGGAGATCGCGTCGATGGCGGCGGGCCATCCCGCCCTGCGCAGCCCGCTCCTCCGGGGCGGGACCCGAGCGGTAACTGGCGAAAGAGACTTCACAATATGCTTTGAGGAGCGACCGGCATGGCAGTCGTCGAGAACATGTTCGATCCTGCGCTTTACAGCAAAGTTCGCCTTCCGCCGCTCGAAGCCGAGACGATGCCGCCCTGGTGCTACACCTCGCCGGAGTTCTATCGGCGCGAAATCGACCGGATGTTCAAGAAGGTCTGGAACTTCATCGGTCGCGAGGACGAGATCCCAAATCCCGGCGATTACAAGGCTCTCGACCTTTTCGACGAGCCGATCATCATCCTGCGCGACAAGGCAGGGCAGCTCCGTGCCTTCGCGAATACCTGCCGGCATCGTGGCACGCGACTGCTCCAGGGAAGCGGCAATTGCCGCGTCATAAGCTGCCCCTATCATAGCTGGGCCTATGCGCTGAACGGCGACCTGATCGGGACGCCCGGCATGGAGCAGACGCTGAACTTCGACAAGAAGCAGTATGGGCTGATCCCGCTTCGACTCGAAAGCTGGGCCGGGTTCGTCTTCGTCAGCTTCAACGAGAGGGGCGAAAGCCTGCTCGAATATCTCGGCGATCTGCCGGAGAAGCTCGCCTCGCATCGCCTGGAGGATATGGTCTGCGTCCGCCGGCGAGAGTACGACCTCGCCTGCAACTGGAAAATCTACCTCGAGAATGCGATGGAGGAGTATCACACGGCGACGGTGCACAAGACCTCGATCGGCAAGCAGATCACCGTCCGCGAGGACAGCCACGGCGCCTGGGACGGCATGTTCATGCCGCAGAAGACCACGATCGCGCTGCTGCCCGAGGATTTGGCGAACGCCTTCCCCCCGATCCCGACGCTCGACAGCAAGGCGGCGGGCGGGACCTATTTTTTCGTGATCTATCCCTCGACCTTCTTCGCCGCCACCCAGGACTGCATCTGGTGGCTGCAGGAATTTCCCACGGCGCCGAACCGGACCACGATCTCCATCGGCTCCTGCTTCCCCCGTTCGACGGTGGCGCGACCGGATTTCGAGGAGAAGGTCCGTGCCTACTATCAGCGATGGGACAAGGCCCTGCCCGAGGACAATGCGATCTCGGAGCTGCAGCAGGAGGGTATCAGCTCCTCCTACAGCCGCGCGGGCCGGCTCTCCTACCAGGAACCGGTCGTGGGCGACATCGCGAACTGGGTGCTGGACAAGGTGCTGGCCTGAGTTCCTTGCCAGCCGGGTCCGTGGGAGTGGGGCAGAGCGGAGTTCCTAGCGCGAAATCGTAGAACCAGACGGCGAGGCTGCGCTCCTCTAAGGCCGAAAAGGCAGGAGCGCATTCGCCGTCGATTTGAAGTCAGGGGGCTTCGGCGGGCGCATGTATGACTGGGATCTCGATGCCGTCACCGACAATTGGATGGTGTTCGTCAATGGCGCCCTCGTAACCATCCAGCTCACGCTCTTCTCCTTCGCCATTGCGGTCGTGCTCGGTCTTCTGATCGCCCTTGCACGGCTTTCGCCGTCACGGTTGATCCGGATGCCGGCGACCGTCTATGTCGAGATCTTCCGCAGTACGCCGGCGCTGGTTCAGCTCGTCTGGATCTACTACGCGCTGCCGATCATCACCGGTCTCAGGATCGACGGGTTTACCGCCGTCGGGCTCGGGCTCGGCCTGCACACGGCCGCCTATTTCGGCGAGATCTTTCGCGGCGGCATCCTTTCGATCGATCGCGGGCAGGTCGATGCGGGCAAGTCCGTCGGCATGGTCTATCACCAGCTCATGCGGCAGATCATCCTGCCGCAGGCGGTGCGACGCATGATCCCGCCCTTCATGAACGAAACGGCGAGCCTCATCAAGCTGACCACGCTCGGCTCGGTGCTCGCGGTCTACGAGCTGCTGCATGCCTCGAACGTTCTCATCACCTCCACCTATCGGCCGCTCGAAGTCTATACGGCGATCGCGGTGGTCTTCGGGGTCATGATCTATCCCCTGGTCTACGCATCCCGCCTGCTGGAGCGATATTGGGGGGCGGGAGCCCAGCGCTGAGATCGGCGGGACGGGATCGCCGGGGCAACGGAGGAGCGGCCGCATGAACAGAAACGGGACCGATGACGATGCCTGATGAAGTCCAGTCGCGACCGATGTTCCGGATCCGCAACCTGCACAAGAGCTACGGCCCGCTCGAGGTGCTGAAGGGCGTCTCGCTCGACGTCAAGCCGGGCGAGGTGATGGTGATCGTCGGGCCGAGCGGATCGGGCAAATCGACCATGCTTCGCTGCCTCAACTTCCTGGAGGAGTACGAGAAGGGCGAGGTTTACTTCGACGGCGAGCTTGTCGGCTATGTCGACGGCGCTGGCGGCAAGCGCGTGCGCGACCGGGAACGCAACATCGCCGAGATGCGCGCTCATATGGGCATGGTCTTCCAGCATTTTCATCTCTGGCCGCACAAGACGGTGCTGCAGAACGTCATCGAGGGGCTGATCGTCGTGAAGAAGACCGATCGGGCCGTTGCAATGGCGCGCGGTCTCCAGGTCCTCCGTCTCGTCGGACTGGAAGAGAAGCGGGACGCCTATCCGAATCTGCTTTCGGGCGGGCAGATGCAGCGCGCGGCGATCGCGCGGGCGCTCGCCATGGAGCCGAAGGCGATGCTTTTCGACGAGCCGACCTCCTCGCTCGATCCGGAACTGGTCGGCGAAGTGCTCGACGTGATGCGTTCGCTCGCACGAAACGCGGAAGGCGTGAGCCACGGCACCACGATGGTCGTGGTCACGCACGAGATGGGCTTCGCGCGCGAGGTCGCCGACCGGGTGGTGATGATGGACGGGGGCGTCATTGTGGAAGAGGGGCCGCCCGACCAGATCCTGCGCAACCCGACGCATCCGCGAACGCAGGCCTTCATCAGCAAAGTCCTGCATTGACGGCCCCAGCGCAACCAGACGAGCGATCGACCCGGTCGAAACCTGCCAGCCAATAACAACGCATAAATCCAAGGGAGAATGCCATGAGCAGAGTGATGTCAGGAATCTACACGGCCGTTGCCGCCGCGCTGATGCTCGCGTTCCTGATCGGGGCGGCGCCGAAGGCCGAGGCCCGCGAACTCGACGAAATCCTGGATTCGAAAGAGATCCATCTCGGCTACATCATCTACCCGCCGCTGATGAACCGCGATCCGCAGTCGGGAGAACTGTCCGGCTTCGTGATCGAAGCGCTCAACTTCATGTTCGAGTCGATCAAGATCAAGCCGGTGTGGGTGGAGGTCGGCTGGTCGACTTTCGCCGCTGCGCTCCAGTCCGATCAGATCGACATCTTCGTCGGCGGATCCTTCGCGACGCCTCAGCGTTCGCTGGCGCTCGCCTTCACGCAGCCCTTCGCCTACATGGGCAACGATGTCGTCGTCCGCAAGGCGGACGCCGAATCGAAGTTCAAGGATGTCAGAGAGCTCGCCGATCTCGACCAGGAAGGGCTCACCATCGCCTCGCAGCTCGGCGGCGCTCCCTACGACTATCTGAAGGCGCATTTCACGAAGGCGAAGATCGTCGGCGTGGAAAGCTCGAATCAGAGCCAGGCCTCGCTCGAGGTGCTGGCCGGGCACGCCGACGCGGCCTATTGGGACGCCTTCATCAGCGCGCGGGACGTGCAGGAGCATCCGGAGCAGCTCACCAGCCTGTCCTGGGCGATCAAGCGCAAGGAGCCCGAGTTGCTCGCCTTCCTCAACACCATGCTCGAGTACATGGAGACCAACGGGACCTGGATCGAGTTCGAGAGGCCCTACCGCGCCGAGCTGGGCGGCTATTTCCACGTCAAGCGCGAATATGTTCCGGCCGGCGGACCTTCGGCCGAGTAGACAGGGCCATTTGCGTCTCCGCGGGGCCGCTTCTGCCTGAGGAGAGGGGAGTTGGATTCGCACTCCAACTCCCTTTTCTCGGCTCGCGATCTTTCGTAGTACCGGAGCGCCGGGCGCGCCTCAGGGGCGGCCAGACCGCGTGCGCGCAGGCGAAGGCCGGCAACGGCGCTAACACAAAGGGACGCACGGATCCGGATGGCGCATAGGGTAACGATCGCTTCTCTCGGGCGAACGATCGACGTCGGCGACAACGATACGATCCTCGAGGCGGCGCTTGCCGAGGGCATCAATTATCCGTTCGGCTGCCATTCGGGAACCTGCGGAAGCTGCAAATCGAAGCTGCTCTCCGGCGAGGTTCGGTATCTCGACTATTCCCGCTTCGCCTTGACGGAAGAGGAGCGTGCGCAAGGCTGGATCCTCGCCTGCTCGGCGGTGCCGACCAGCGACTGCGAGGTCGACTTCGATGCGCCGGCCGAAAGCGAAGCCCACCCCTTGCGGAAGATCGAGTGCCGCGTCACGGCCCTCGCTTCGGCCACTCACGACATCAAATACGTGACCCTTGAGCCCTGCGACGGGAAGCCGCTCGAATTCTCGGCCGGCCAGTTCGTCAATCTGGGGTTCGGGAAATTGCCCGGCCGCGACTATTCCATGGCGAACCGGCCGGACGAGCCGCAGCTCGTCTTCCACATCCGCCTCACGGCAGGCGGCGTCGCGAGCGGCTATGTGCATCGCGACCTGAAGCCGGGGGACAGCGTGACGCTGCGGGGGCCTTACGGTACCTCCTTCCTCAGGAAATCCCACCGCGGGCCGGTGATCGCGCTTGCCGGCGGCTCCGGCCTGGCGCCGATCAAATCCATCGTCGAGACGGCGCTACGCCGCGGTTTCGGCAATCCGCTCTTCCTTTATTTTGGCGTGCGGGACGAGCGGGATCTCTATCTCGATGCGCATTTCCAGGCGCTTGCGGCCGCGCATCGGAACCTTACTTTCGTTCCCGTGCTGTCGCAGCCCTCGGCACCCACGGCGCGGAGGACGGGCTTCCTGGCGGACGCCATCGCCCAGGATTTCGGAACCCTCGCCGGCTGGACATCCTATCTGGCAGGCCCGCCCGTCATGGTCGAGAGCTGCAAGACCGCGTTGCAGCGCCTCCAGGTCGCGCCGGGCGATTGTCATGCCGATGCGTTCTATACGGCGGCCGATCGGCCCGCGGCCAGCTCGGCTTTTCCCTAGCCTGGCTGCCGCACAGACCGCGCGAGCGCCCGGGTCAATATTCCTTCTTCGGGTCGACGCGATTCAGAAGCGGCCGCTGGGCAAGATAGCGTTCGATATTGTCGAACAGGATCGCGAGCGAGTTCGGAAGAAACCGCTCGGGGTCGTTATTCAGGCTGTGCGGGATCAGGATCAGGTTGTCGGTCGTCCAGAGTTTCTCGGGCGACGGCACTTCCTGCGGGTCCTGGATATCGTAGACGACGCCGGAGAGATGGCCGTTCTCCAGGCATTCGATCATCGCCGCCTCGTCGATGACGCCGAGACGGCCGAGATTGACGATGGCCGCGCCGCGCTTCATGCGCTTCAATTCCGCATGCCCGATCAATCCGCCGGTCTTCGATGTCTTCGGTACGGTAACCACGACGAAATCCGCGCGCGGCAGAAGCGCTCCCAGCGCGTCGGCGCCGTGGACCTCGTCCACATCGGGATGCGGCGCGACGGTGTTCGTTGCCGCGAGAACCTTCATGCCGAGCTTCCGCGCGCTCGCCGCCGCTGCCGAGCCCGTCGCACCGAGTCCGACGAGAAGAACGGTCTTTCCCGTGATCGGGGCGCTGTACACATAGTCGAATCGCCCCTTGTGCTGATTGCTCACGATCTCGGGCACGCGGTTGTTGAGCAGGAGGAGGGACAGCATCATGAACTCGTCCGCCTTCGGACGGTGCGCCCCGCTCGCGCGGGTGAGCGTGAGACCCGAGGGCAGCCAGTCGAGCGGGAGCAGGTGATCGACGCCCGCACCGATGAGTTGGACCCAGCGAAGGCGCGGCGCCTTGTCGCGAAGGCCGGCCCGCGGGAAGTCCCAGCCGACCAGCACCTCGGCATCCCGCATCGCTTCGGCAAAGGATTGGGGTCCCTTGCCGATCCTGAATTCGCATCTGGCGGCGAGGCCGGGATGTTTTCGGCGGAACTCCCCGAGCCGCTCGTCGGTGATGAGAAAGACCGGCGGGATGTCGCCGGAGTTGTCGAGATAGACGCGCAGCTTGTCGTCGGATGCCATTCGCCGTCCCCATTGTGATCAGCCGCGCCCGAGTTTGACCGGACGCCGGCCGTTCCGCAAACCGCCGACGCGCCTTCCGCGCGGTCGAGCGTCAATTATGAACCGCCCTGCAGGATCGGTACTCCCACTGTGCAATTTCCGGTGGGCGCGGAACTTACGATCCGATCCTGCATTGATAATCATAGCCTCTTTCCATGCGTGAGAGTTCCCCATGCCCAATAACCTCAAGCTCGATTTTCGGAGCCCGATCCCCGCGCGAATCAACCTCACCGTGCCCTGGGAGCGCGACTGGTGGTGCAAGACCTGGAATGTGACCGAGAAGGAACTGCGCGCGGCGATCTTCGCGGTCGGCACCTCGGCTCCTTCCGTGGCGCGTCACCTTGGCCGACGGATTCCGGTCGGAAGGCCTTCCGACCGGGGCGAGGTGCGGGGCTCCTGAGCGGTGCGGGTCGCCCGCGCCGCATCGACGCAGGCTCCTCGCTGGCGTCCTCGAATGCCCGAGCCGTCGTCTCCCGTGCCGCCTGAAATGACTGCCCCCGTCCCGAGACGCGACAGCGGCGATCGAGCATAGAGATCGCGCGGCGATCGCCCTTCAGTCAGAGGTTTCCTGTTGATCGCCTTCATCCGACGGAATCTGGCATCGGCGGCCGCGACTTCGCTATGGGAGAGTTCCGAGCCCATTCGCGAAGAGCTGATGAGCATCGAGCGGCTGGAGCAGCATGCGAGAACGCTTGCAGCGGCCCAGCCCGTGACGCCAAAGCCGGTCAAGGTCTATCCGCTGGCGAGACGGGTCGTCGAGAACGCGGCCCTGCTCCTCCAGGCGCATCACTCGATCGCGACATCGATCGAGGAAGGCGATGCCATCACGCCGGCCGCGGAGTGGCTGATCGACAATTTTCATCTCGTCGAAGGGCAGATTCGGCAGATCCGCTCCGACCTGCCGCCGGGCTATTATCGTCAGCTTCCGAAGCTGGGGGCGGGACCTTTCGCCGGCTATCCGCGCGTCTTCGGTGTCGCCTGGGCCTATGTGGCCCATACCGACAGCCGTTTCGATCCGGAAATCTTCTGTCGCTACCTCCATGCCTATCAGGAAGTCGATCCGCTGACGATCGGCGAACTCTGGGCGGTGTCGATCACGCTCCGGATCGTGCTCACCGAAAATCTGCGGCGCCTTGCCGAGCGGGTAATGCAGAGCGGCGAGGCGCGGAATGAAGCGGACGAGCTGCTGCGCCGATTGCTGGGCGCAGCCGACCGGACACCGGAGTCGGCCGCTGCGCTGCTGTCGGCTTACGAGCGTGCGCCCTTGCCGCGGGCGCTGGCGGTGCAACTCGTGCACCGTCTGCACGATCAGGATCCGCGCATCGTGCCGGCGCTCGCCTGGCTCGACGAGAGGCTCGCGGCGCAGTACACCACTGCCGATGCCCTCGTTCGCGACGAGCATCAGCGCCAGGGCTCGGCCAGCGTCACAGTCCGCAACATCATCCTCAGTCTCCGCCTCATCGCCGATGTGGATTGGACGGAGCTGTTCGAGCGCGTAAGCCCGGTCGACCGGATTCTTTCGGTTACCGACCGCTATCTCGAAATGGACTTTCCGACGCGCAACCTCTATCGCACCGCGATCGAGGAGCTGGCGCGCGGTTCGCCCCGTTCGGAGCTCGATATCGCCCGGAGCGCCGTGCTCGCCGCCTTGAACGCCTCCGCGTCGGATGCGCGGCCCGGCGATGTGCGGCGGGCCGATCCCGGCTATTACCTGATCGCGCACGGCCGCATGGCGTTCGAGGCCGCCATCGGCTATCGGGCGGCATCCGGCATCCGGCTCCGCCGGCTTGGTCGAAGGGCGGGCATCGGCGGCTATGTTGGCGCCGGCGCGATCCTGGGCATGCTGCTGCTGGGGATTCCCCTATCGCTCTCGGCGCAGGTCGGATATGGCGGCGGCTGGCTTGTCCTCTTCGCGTTGCTGGGGATAATTCCTGCGATCGACCTCGCCGTCGCCCTCATCAACCGCGGCGTGACGCGCGGCTTCCGCGCCACGCGCCTCCCGGCGATGGAGCTGCGCGAAGGAATTCCGGAACGGCTGCGCACGCTCGTTGCGGTGCCGACGCTGCTGAGCTCGATCGACGGGGTGCGCGAGCAGGTCGAGCGGTTGGAGATCCACTATCTCGCCAGCGCCGAGGGCGACCTGCACTATGCGCTGCTCTCCGACTGGACCGACGCCGACAGCGAGCATCGTGCGGGCGACCAGGCGCTGTTGGTTGCCGCCGCCGAGGCCATCGAGGAACTCAATCGTCGCCACGGCCCCGCCCGCGGCGGCGATCGTTTCCTCCTGCTTCACCGCCGGCGGATCTGGAACGAGCGCGAGGGGCGATGGATCGGATGGGAACGAAAGCGCGGCAAGCTGCATGAGCTGAACCGGCTGCTCCGCGGCGCGACCGACACGACCTTTCTGCCGATCGCCGGCCGTCCGCCTCGGGTGCCGGCCAATGTGCGCTACGTCATCACGCTCGACGCCGATACGCGGTTGCCGCGCGAAGCGGTGCGGCGCCTCATCGGCAAGCTGGCGCATCCGCTCAACGTCGCGCGCCTGGATCCGCGCAAGGGCAGGGTCATGGAAGGCTATGCCATTCTGCAGCCGCGGGTAACGCCATCGCTACCGGTCGGGCGCGAGGGCTCGGTCTTTCAGCGCATCTTCTCCAGCGTCGGCGGCATAGATTCCTATGCCTCCGCCGTTTCGGACGTCTATCAGGACCTGTTCGGCGAAGGTTCCTATACGGGCAAGGGAATCTATGACGTCGATGCCTTCGAGGCGGCGCTTGCCGGCCGTGCCCCGGACTCGACCCTGCTCAGCCACGATCTCTTCGAGGGCGTCTTTGCCCGCGCCGGATTGGCATCCGACATCGAAGTGATCGAGGAGTTTCCGTCGCGATACGACGTCGCCGCTATCCGGCATCATCGCTGGGCTCGCGGCGACTGGCAGCTACTGCCCTGGATCCTGGGCTTGCGCTCCGTAGCGCTTGCGGATCCGGTCAGGAATCGGATGCCCGCGATCGGACGCTGGAAGATGCTGGACAATCTTCGGCGGACCTTTTCGGCGCCTACTGCGGTCGCCTGCCTCGTTGCCGGCTGGATGCTGTCGATGCCGATGGCACTGACCTGGACCTGCTTCATTCTGGCGACGATCGGCCTGCCGACATTCATTCCGGTCGTGAATGCGATGGCGTCTCGCCGGCCCGGCGTGCCGCTCCGGCGATACATGCGCACGCTTGGCGGCGATATCCGCACCGCCTTCACGCTTTGGGGGCTCATCATCATCTTCCTCGCCCATCAAGCGTGGCTGATGGGGGATGCGGTGTTGCGTACGCTTTACCGCCTGTTCGTAACGCGGCGTCATCTCCTCGAATGGGTTCCCGCGGCGCAGGCCTCTCTCGGGCTCGGCCGAGATCTCGCGGGCTTCTATCGACGAATGTCCGGTGCGGTCGTCATCGGTGTCGCCGCCTTGCTCCTGTCGCTTCTTTCCGAGGGCGGGAGCTGGGCTCTTGCGCTGCCATTCGCCGCGCTCTGGAGCCTTTCGCCCGCGATCGCGCGCTGGAGCAGCCTGTCGCCGCTCGACACCGGCCAGCCTCCTGTCTTGCCGGCCGACGCGGAGGCGTTGCGGCTGACTGCCCGCCGGACCTGGCGCTTCTTCGAGAGCTTCGTCACGTCAGCCGACAACATGCTGTCGCCGGATAATTTCCAGGAGGATCCGAATCCGGTCCTCGCGCATCGCACCTCGCCGACCAATATCGGCCTCTATCTTCTCTCGACCGTGAGCGCACGGGATTTCGGCTGGATCGGGACGCTCGATGCGATCGAGCGGATGGAGGCGACCTTCGAAACGATGGATCGTCTCAAGCGTTTCCGCGGTCACTTCTTCAACTGGTACGACACGCAGGATCTGCGCCCCCTGGACCCGGCTTACATTTCGTCGGTGGATAGCGGCAACCTTGCCGGGCATCTCATAGCGCTCGCCAATGCCTGCCGCGAGTGGCGCGAGAGAACGGTCGTCGACGCGAGAATCGCCAGCGGCATCGGCGACGCGCTCGAGCTCGCACGCCGCGAGGCGAATCGTCTGCGCCAAGGCAGCCGACAGCAGCTCTGGCAGCCGCTGGAAGATGCGCTGGTAGGGCTGCGCGACCAGCTTGGGCGGCTACCGCGGGAAGGCGAGACGGTCGCTCTGCCGCTCCCAGCGCTTGCTGCGGCCGCCGACCTTCTCGTCGAGAAGGCACGCAACTTCGTCGCCGAACGCCAGGAGGAGGCCGGTGCCGATCTCCTGTTTTGGGCAGAGGCGTCGCGACGGACGATCGAAGGCCACCGCCATGACCGGCAGGAGAAGGCAAAGCGCCAGGCGCAGCTCGCGGGACGGCTCGTCGCCCTCGAGGAAAGAGCGCGGGCGACGGCGCTCGGCATGGAGTTCGGCTTCCTGCTCGATCGGGACCGCAAGCTGCTCTCGATCGGCTATCTGGTTCCGGAGGGCACGCTCGATCCGAGCTGCTACGACCTGCTCGCTTCCGAGGCGCGGCTCGCGAGCTTCATCGCCATTGCCAAGGGCGATGTCGAGGCGCGCCACTGGTTCCACCTGGGTCGAACGGTCACGCCGATCGCCAGCGGTGCGGCGTTGATCTCCTGGTCGGGATCGATGTTCGAGTATCTGATGCCGTCGCTCGTCATGCGCGCGCCGACCGGCAGCCTCATTCAGCAGACCAACCGCCTCGCCGTGCGCAAGCAGATCGACTATGCGACGGAGGCGGGTGTTCCCTGGGGGATATCGGAGTCCGCCTATAACGCGCGGGATCTCGAGTACACCTATCAATATTCCAACTTCGGCATCCCATCGCTCGGCATGAAACGGGGGTTGGGCGAAAACATCGTCGTCTCGCCCTATGCGACGGCGCTGGCCTCGATGATCGATGCGCCGGCGGCGGCCACCAATCTCGAGCGACTGGCGAAGCTCGGCGCGCGCGGGCGTTTTGGATTCTATGAGGCCCTGGATTTCACCTCGACGCGGCTGCCCGAGGGAGAGAACGTCGCGATCGTGCGGGCCTATATGGCGCATCACCAGGGCATGACGATCGTCGCCATCGCCAATGCGCTCCTCGAGGGGGAGGTGCGCTCGCGTTTCCATGATGAGCCGATGGTGCGGGCGACCGAACTCCTCCTCCAGGAACGCACGCCGCGGGACGTGGCCGTCGTGCGACCCTGGGTCACGGAAGGAGCGGCAGCCGCGAAGATCCATGCGGTCGAGCCGCCGGGCGGGCGACGCTATGTCTCCGCGCACGATCCCGCGCCGGCAACGCATCTCCTCTCGAACGGACGCTACTCGCTGATGCTGACCGCGGCGGGTTCCGGCTACAGCCGCTGGCGAGATATCGCGATCACGCGCTGGCGCGAGGATGCGACTTGCGACGATTGGGGCAGCTATCTTTATCTCCGCGATGTCCGGAGCGGCGCTGTCTGGTCGGCGGGATATCAGCCGATCGGCGCAGAGGCCGACGACTACGAGGCCGCCTTCAACGAGGATCGTGCCGAGATCGTGCGTCGCGACGGGTCGCTGGCAACCTCGCTCGAGGTGCTGGTGTCGCAGGAAACCGACGGTGAGGTCAGGCGCGTCTCGATCTCCAACGCTGGAGTCCGTGCGCGGGAGATCGACGTCACTTCCTATGCCGAGCTGGTGCTGGCACCGCAGGCGTCCGATGTCGCACATCCGGCCTTTTCGAAGCTCTTCGTCGAAACCGAGTATCTGCCGGAGCTGGAGGCCGTGGTGGCGACGCGCCGCCGGCGCTCGCCGAGCGAGCCGGCGATCTGGGTGGGGCAACTCGCCATCGTCGATGGCGAAGCGATCGGCGAGCTGGAGATCGAAACCGACCGCGCGCGTTTCCTCGGGCGTGAGAACGATGCGCGCACACCGGATTCCGTGCTGGAGGGGAAGCCGCTCTCCAACACGACGGGGACGGTGCTCGACCCGATCTTCGCGCTGCGCCAACGGGTGCGCGTCCGGCCGGGTGCCGTCGCGCGCGTCGCCTTCTGGACGCTCGTGGCATCTTCCCGCGAGGCGCTGCTCGACCTCATCGACAAGCATCGCGACGTCGCGGCATTCGAGCGTGCGGCAACCCTCGCCTGGACCCAGGCGCAGGTGCAGTTGCATCATCTCAAGATCGATTCCGGCGAAGCCGCAACCTTCCAGAGCCTCGCGGGACATCTGCTCTATGCAACGCCTGCCATGCGGCCGGCATCCGACACTATCCGCCGCGGCGCCGGTGGCCAGCCCGGCCTCTGGCCGCACGGCATTTCCGGCGATCTGCCGATCCTGCTGCTGCGGATCTCCGACACGGAGGATCTCGGCGCGCTGCGCCAGGTGCTGCTCGCGCACGAATATTGGCGCATGAAGCGCTTCGCCGTGGATCTCGTGATCCTGAACGAGCGCGCCGCCTCATACGTCCAGGATCTGCAGATCGCCATCGAGGGTATGGTGCGCACGAGCCAGACGCGCGCGCAGATCGAGGACGATGGGCCGGCGGGGCGCGTCTTCGTGCTGCGGGCGGATCTCATTCCGGACCAGGCGCGCTCGCTGCTTCTCTCGATTGCGCGGGTGGTGCTGGTCGCGCAGCGCGGACGAATCTCCGATCAGCTCGACCGCGCCGTGGGACGGGACGCGAGCTTCGGGCCGGCGCCGCACCGTGCCGCGCCGCGATCGGCGCCTGCGCTGGTACCGACGGTGCCGGAACTCGAATTCTATAACGGCCTCGGCGGTTTCGATAGCGGGGGCCGCGACTATGTGACGGTGCTCCGGCCCGGGCAGACCACGCCGGCGCCCTGGTGCAATGTGATCGCCAATCCCACGTTCGGCTTCCAGGTGTCGGCCGGCGGAGGCGGGTATAGCTGGTCTCGAAACGGTCGCGAGAACCAGCTCACGCCCTGGTCGAACGACCCCGTAACGGATCGGCCCGGCGAGGTCGTCTATCTGCGGGACGAGGAGAGCGGGGAGATCTGGACGCCGACCGCGACCCCGATCCGCGAGCCGGGCGCGACCTACGTCGCGCGACATGGCTACGGCTATAGCCGGCTGGAGCATATCGGGCACGAGATCCAGTCGGAACTGCTGCTCTTCGTGCCGATGGCGGATCCGATAAAGATCTCCCGGCTTCGCTTTCGCAACGGCGCCAGCCGCCATCGGCGCATCGCGGTTACGGCCTATGCAGAGTGGGTGCTGGGTGCCTCGCGGGGCGCATCGGCGCCGTTCGTGACGACGGAGATCGATTCCGAAACCGGTGCGCTCTTCGCGCGCAACGGCTGGAACCCGGCCTTCGGTTCGCGTATCGCGTTCTCGGACATGGCCGGCCGGCAGAGCGACTGGACCGGCGACCGGCGCGAGTTCATCGGTCGCAATGGAAGCCTGTCGAACCCGGCCGCGCTCGCCGAAGGGCGTGCGCTCTCCAACAGGGTGGGGGCGGGGCTCGATCCCTGCGCCGCGTTGCGCACCGTGGTCGATCTGGCGCCGAACGAGACGGTCGAGATCGTCCATTTCCTGGGCGAGGCCGAGAGCGACGCGGCAGCCCGGGCGCTTGTCGC
This sequence comes from uncultured Rhodospirillaceae bacterium, assembly GCA_964569315.1. Classification (GTDB taxonomy): domain Bacteria; phylum Pseudomonadota; class Alphaproteobacteria; order Dongiales; family Dongiaceae; genus CADEFF01. The sequence goes on from CAZMUZ010000033.1 coordinate 23,273, forward strand.
CAAGTATCGTGCGGCCGACCTGGACGAGGTCCGCGCCGAGGTCGCGCGTCATTGGGCCGATTTCCTCGGCACGATCGAAGTGCGGACGCCCGATCGCGCGCTCGACATCATGCTGAATGGCTGGCTGCTCTATCAGACGCTCGTCTGTCGGCTCTGGAGCCGCTCCGGGTTCTATCAGGCGAGCGGCGCCTACGGCTTTCGCGACCAGCTTCAGGATTGCATGTCGATCACCTTCGCGCGGCCGGCCATGACACGCTCGCATCTCTTGCGAGCGGCGTCGCGCCAGTTCCCCGAGGGCGACGTGCAGCACTGGTGGCTGCCCCATTCCGGGCAGGGCGTTCGGACGCGGATCTCCGACGACCGCGCCTGGCTCGGCTATGCCGCGGCCCTCTATGTCGAGGCCACGGGCGACAGCGCGGTGCTCGACGAGCAGGTTCCGTTCCTCGAGGGACAGCGGCTTGCGGCGGACGAGCATGACAGCTTCTTCCAGCCCAAGGTCTCCGACGAAACGGCAAGTCTTTTCGAGCATTGCGCGCGCGCCCTCGACCGGAGCCTCGCGGTGGGCCCGCATGGATTGCCGCTGATCGGCGGGGGCGACTGGAACGACGGGATGAACCGGGTGGGCGAGAAGGGGCGGGGCGAAAGCGTGTGGCTCGGCTGGCTGCTCTACGCGACACTCATGAAGTTCGTGCCGATTGCCGAAGCTCGTGGCGAGGCGTCTCGCACCGCCCGATGGCGCGACCATGCGAAGGCGCTGCAGCGATCGATCGAGCGCGAGGCGTGGGATGGCGACTGGTACAAGCGTGCGTGGTACGACGACGGCACGCCGCTCGGCTCCGCCGCGAACGACGAATGCAGGATCGATTCGATCGCGCAGTCCTGGGCTGTACTCTCCGGCGCCGGCGACAACAAGCGCGCGACAGCGGCCATGCAGGCCGCCGAGCGCGAGCTCGTGCGCCGCGAGGATGCGCTCGCCCTGCTCTTCGCGCCGCCCTTCGACAAGACCGCGCATGATCCCGGCTACATCCGGGGCTATCCGCCGGGTATTCGCGAGAATGGCGGGCAATATACCCATGCCGGCCTCTGGTCGGTGCTCGCCTGGGCGGCGCTGGGCGAGGGCGACAAGGCGGCGGGGCTCCTCGCGATGCTGAACCCCATCAACCACGCCCGCACGCCGGCCGATCTGCAGCGCTACAAGGTCGAGCCCTATGTCGTGGCCGCGGACATCTATGCGGCGCCGTCGCATGTCGGACGCGGCGGCTGGACCTGGTACACTGGGTCGGCCGGCTGGATGCACCGGGCGGGGATCGAAGGCGTGCTCGGCCTCCGCATCAAGGGCGATCATCTCACGCTCGAGCCTGCGATTCCCGCGTCATGGCCGCGCTATGAGATGACGCTGCGCTTCCGTTCGGCGACGTACGAAATCCTCGTCGAAAACCCCGGGAATGCGGATTCTGGCGCCGCCGAGTTCGACGGCGAGAAACTGCCTTCCGCCCCTTGGTCCGTGCCTCTGCTCGACGATGGCGCCACCCATCGCTTGCGCGCGACGCTCGGCCGCCCGACGCGGTCTTCCGCCAATGTCGAGAATATCGCCGCCTCCTGAAGCACGGCCCTTTTCAAGGGTTGGCGGCTCGATCTCCCGGAAATCCGCCTCGGGGGCAGGAACGTCTCGATCATGGAAACATTGTCCTCCGAGGCTCGTCCGAATCCGGTGCTGCCAATTTGCTGGAAGCCTTTTAGGGAACCTTACAACCGCATGGCGTCCCAAGATTCCGCCCTCGTGGTTCTCGTAGTCGAGGACGAATGGCTGATCCGCGCCGAAATCGCGCGCGAGTTCGAGTCAGCGGGCTGGAGGGTGCTGGAGGCCGCCGACGGCGTGTCGGCGCTCTCCATTCTCGAGCGGACCGGCCATATCGATGCGCTCGTCACCGATGTCAGGCTGCCCGGGTTCATAGACGGCTGGGATCTCGCAAAGCGCTTCCGGAGCGTCGACCCCGCCTTGCCCGTCATGTTCGCCTCCGCGAATGTCGTGGATGAGGATCGCCGGGTCCCCAACAGCCACTTCTTCAGCAAGCCCTGCCGCCCCGCGGAGATCGTAAACGCCTGCAAGAGGGGCATCTCGCAGACCGAGGCCTGAGAGCGCAGGGCACGCCCGCGAAAATCTGGCGGAATTGCCTTAGGACACGGTGCAGGCTTGTGGCTTTCGGCGCTTCGCGCTATGCGCATGGCCTATGCTGGAATATTTGAAAGCCAATAATCGGGCCTGGGCGGAGCGGATGGTCTCCGACGACGCCGATTTCTTCCGCCGCCTCGTGCGCCAACAGGCGCCGGAATATCTCTGGATCGGCTGCTCCGACAGCCGCGTGCCGGCGAACGATATCGTCGGCCTCGACCCGGGCGAGCTCTTCGTGCATCGGAACGTCGCCAATCTCGCGCCGCCGCAGGACGCCAACTATCTCTCGGTCCTGCAATTCGCCGTGGATGTGCTGAAGGTGAAGCATATTCTCGTCGTCGGCCACTATGGCTGCGGCGGCGTGAAGGCGGCGGTGGACGGAAAGCGACGCGGGCTCGTCGATCACTGGCTCCATCCGATCCGGGAGGTCTGCAACGAACATCATGCGGAGCTCGAGGCATTGCCACAGGGAGGCCCGCGGCTCGACCGGCTCTGCGAGCTCAACGTCATCCGGCAGGTGCGCAACGTCGCCTCGGACGTTTTCCTGCAGGACGCCTGGGGCCGCGGCCAGCCCGTCTCCGTGCATGGCTGGGTCTATTCCCTCGCCAACGGCCTGGTGACGGATCTGAATGTGACGGTCAGCTCGTTGGCGGAGTTGAACGGACGCGGGTGACCGGAAGCGTCGTGTCAGCAGCATCTTTGCGTTACCGCCCGTCGATGCAATGCCGATCGGCATCGCTCGATTGTTTTGCCGACTCGAATTCACCGGCCTTCACAGCGAGCGATTCATGACTCATCTCTTCAGCGAGTTCCGGCTGCGCGACGTCACTCTTGCCAATCGCGTCGGCGTTTCCCCGATGTGCCAGTACTCCTGCGCGGACGGTCTCGCGACCGATTGGCATTTCGTGCATCTGGGAACCCGCGCGGTCGGCGGGGCGGGGCTCGTCTTCACGGAGGCTGCGGCGGTGACGCCGGAAGGCAGGATTTCGCCGGAGGATCTCGGCGTGTGGAGCGAGGCGCATTTCACGCCCTTCGAGCGGGTCACCCGCTTCATCGATGCGCAGGGCGCCGTCGCCGGCATACAGCTCGCCCATGCCGGCCGGAAGGCAAGCACGTTCCGCCCCTGGTCGGGGGAGGGGGCCGTCCCCAGGGAGGTCGGCGGTTGGGAACCGGTGGCGCCAAGCGCCCTGCCTTTCAGCAGCGGCTATCCGATGCCGCGGGAGCTCGGTGCCGAGGAGATCGCGGGCCTGCGGGAGGCCTTCGCGACGGCTGCAGCGCGCGCCTTCGAAGCCGGCTTTCGGGTGATCGAGATTCATGCCGCGCACGGCTATCTCTTCCACGAGTTCCTCTCGCCCCTCAGCAACCGGCGTACGGACGCCTATGGCGGCTCGTTCGACAATCGCATCCGCTTTCTCTGCGACAGTGTGGCGGGGGTGCGCAGGGCGGTGCCGGAACGCTGCCCGGTCTTTGTGCGCATCTCGGCGACCGACTGGACGGAAGGCGGATGGGATCTGGATCAATCCGTCGAGCTGGCCCGGCGATTGAAGGCGCTCGGCGTCGATCTCATCGATTGTTCGTCGGGAGGCAACCTGGAACGCGCCACCATCCCGGTCGGCCCCGGTTATCAAACGCCCTTTGCCGAGCGTATCCGCCGCGAGGCGGACATCGCGACGGCGGCGGTCGGCATGATCACCGCGGCGAGCCAGGCCGACCAGATCGTCCGCAATGGACAGGCCGACATCGTGCTCCTCGCCCGCGAGCTTTTGCGCGAGCCCTACTGGCCATTGCGGGCGGCCGCCGAGCTTCGCCACAGCATGGAGTGGCCGGCCCAGTATCTGCGCGCCGCACCGCATGGCGCGGCCGCGCGAATGCCGGCGCACGAGATCGACTGAGGTCGGGAGCCGGCGACCGGATCGGTGGCGCTAGCGCAGAAACTCGATCTTGGTGATGAAGGACTTCGCCGTCGCATTGCCCTTCGCGCCATCGGTATCGATCGCGATGGCGAAGCCGCTGACCGGCGGCGTCGTGTTCTTGCCGAAATACTCCTTGAACGCATCGGCGATGGGGAAGACGGACACCAGCGGCTTCCCGGCCGTGGTCTGGTTCACGCAGACATAGCGACCGCCGGCCTTGAAGTAGCGGCCGGTATAGGGATAGTCGGTACGGCCGGATTCGCAGAGCATCAACCCGATGAAATAGGGGCTGTCCGGCACCAGCATCGAACCGCTCGACACTTTCTTGTCGCCGAAGAAGACGTAAACCATGATCGCGTCGCTGCGGACGCCTTTCTCGTAGGAGGCACCCGGCGGGAAGCTGTCCACGCCCCAATCGATGCGAACGTGGGTTGCGGTGAAGAAATCGGTTTCGTCGATGAGCAGCCCCAGCGCACGCTGCTTCGCCTCGATCAGGAGGGTTTCGTTCCGGACGGTATAGACGATCTTGCTGGCGTTGGAGGCATCCTGCTTCGGCTGGAAACCCCGGTTGCCGAGCCATTTGAGGACCGAGCCGCTGGTGTAGCCGGAGAAGTCCTCGCTGAAGATCACGGTGTCCGGCACGTCGTCGGCCAGGACCTGCTGGCTCCAGCCGATCGCAAAGGTTGCGAGCAAGGCAAGGACCGTCTTCCCAATCATCGCGAACCCCCCATCCCGACGCTGCGGCCTTATCGGCCATGCAGGGCGCAGGCTAGCAGCCGGGGATATTTCCGGTCAAATCACAGGCGAGATTCCGGCGTGTCGGACCTACCTAAAGGTTAGCTAGATTCCTGTCTCGCCGACGCATGCGCGATTGCCCGGCGCCGGCGCACGCGCTTAACTCCCTGCCATTCGGGAGTAAAGGGCCAGAAGGCTGCCGGCCGGATGGGGAACGGGCTTCGGCCCTTGGGGGGATCCATGCTCGTGGTGCGCCTGACGAAGGTCTTCATGACCGCCGCGCTTGCCGCCTTTGCCGCCATCGTCGCTTACGACAACGTCATCGATTACGGCTCGAATTACGCCTTCGTGCAGCACGTTCTCAGCATGGATACGACCTTTCCCGACAACGCGCTGATGCACCGCGCGATCCTGGACGAGAGCATGTGGCGGAACGGCTACGCGGTCCTTATCGGCGGCGAGGCGCTGACCGCAGCCCTGTTCATCATCGGCGCCCTGCTGATGCTGTTTTCGCTCAATGCGCCCTCGCGCTTCTCCCGTGCCAAGGTGTGGGTCGTGGCGGGAACCGGGGTCGGCTTCGCCATCTGGTTCTTCGGCTTCATGGTGGTCGGCGGCGAGTATTTCGCCATGTGGCAGTCGAAGACCTGGAACGGCCAGGAAGCGGCCTTCCGCTTCTACATGACCATGATGGCGGTCGCGATCTTCGTCGGCATGAGCGAGGACGAGTTTACCGGGCGCTAGGAGATCTCGCCTCTCGCGCTTCCCCTCCGTAGGAATTTTCCCTATCAAGAACCGCGATTGCGCGTAGCGCCCGACGGCATGTTCGCATGTCCCCACCGGACCCGCGCCGGGTTTAACACAATGGGCCGCCGGGCCCGCCAGCCGAGAAGAGGCCAGCCCTATGACCAGCTTCGACCGCACGCGCCTCGCCGCGCTGCTCGATCGCGAGCGCGCCGAGTTCGCCGAACGTCATACGAAGTCTCGCGCTATGTCGATCGCGGCGCGACCTCTGCTCGTCGGCGGCGTGCCGATGCAGTGGATGGTGGAATGGCCTGGCGATTTTCCGATCTTCCTCGAACGGGGGGAGGGCGCGCGGCTCTGGGACATCGACGGGCATGAATATGTCGACATGTGCCTCGGCGACACCGGGGCCATGTTCGGCCATTCGCCGGCGCAGGTCGCGAAAGCGGTCGCCGACCAGGCGTCGCGTGGCCTGACGGCGATGCTGCCTCATCCCGACATCGTCTGGATCGCCGGAGATCTGAAGCGCCGCTTCGGGCTCCCGGTGTGGCAGTTCGCCATGTCCGCGACCGACGCCAATCGCTTCGCGTTGCGCATCGCGCGCGAATTCACGGGCCGACGCCGGATCGTCGTATTCCATGGCTGCTATCACGGCACGGTGGACGAGACGGTCGTCTCGCGGCGCGACGGCAAGACCGTGTCGCGCAACGGCAATCTCGGGCCGGCCTTCGATCCAGCCGAAACCACGACGGCGGTGCAGTTCAACGATCTCGCGGAGCTCGGCGCCGTGCTGGCGAAGGGCGATGTCGCCTGCGTGTTGGCGGAGCCTGCCCTTACCAACCATACCGGGATCGTGCTTCCTGACCCGGGCTTCCATGATGCGCTTCGCGCGCTCACCCGGCGGCACGGTACGCTCCTCATGATCGACGAGACCCACACCTTCTCGAGCGGACCGGGCGGCTACACCGCCGCGCACGGGCTCCAGCCCGACATGCTGGTGCTGGGCAAGCCGATCGGCGGCGGCGTGCCCTCGGCTGCCTTCGGCATGAGCGAGGAGCTGGGGCGCCGCATGGAAGCCCGCATGGGCTCCCGCGGGACGTCCATTGCCGGCATCGGCGGCACGCTGATCGCCAATGCGCTCGCCGTGCGGGCCATGCGGGCGACGCTCGAGCAGGTGGCGACCGACGCCAACTATGCGCGGATGATCGCGCTTGCGACGCAGCTCGAGAAGGATATCCAGGCGCTGATCGGCCGGCACGGCCTGCCCTGGTATGTGACGCGCCTCGGCTGCCGGGTTGAGTATCGGTTCCAGCCGGTCCGCCCGCGAAACGGCGATGAGGCCGCCGGGGGCGCCGATGCGGCCCTCGACCGGCTCTTGCATCTCCGGTTTCTCAATCGCGGGCTGCTGATGACCCCGATGCACAATATGCTGCTGGTCTGCCCGGCAACGAGCGAAGCCGATGTGGCGCTGCACGGCCGCTGCCTCGAGGAGCTGTTGTCGGACCTGCGCTGATCGGGAGGCCAACGCTCTTGACGGAGGCAGCCGGAAAATCGACTCTGCTGTCGAACTGTCCGACAACCACGGGGCAAGCACCATGATCGGCGAGAAGACCAAGGCGGTCGAGGATTTCTGGCAGCAATGCCGCAAGAAGCACGGCATCGCGACGAACGACTATCACGCCAAGACCTTCGCCGATCCGCGCTATTCCAATTACCACGACATGCTGCTGGATCTCGTGGGCGAGGGAAAGAAACGCGCCACGGCCCATATGGCACTCGATTTCGAGAAGAACAACGTGCCGCGGCGCAAGGTCGGCGACTATTGGGTCGTTGTCTCCACGAAGAACGAGCCGCGCTATCTGGTGCGGGTCACGGACGTCACCGTGACGCCCTTCAACCAGGTGAGGGTCGAGTTCGCCTCGCGCGAGGGCGAGGGCGACAGCAGCCTCCGCTACTGGGCCGAGGTGCATCGCGAATATTTCGAAGCGCAATGCAAGGATCTCGGCATCCCGTTCCCGGACGATTGCCCGACGGTCTGCGAGGGCTTCGAGTTGATCGACACGGCGCGGAAATAGGCGCGCCGCTCGGAGCGGTTGCCGAGGCGGATTTCATTCCGGCACCGCGCCGTATGGGGCCGTTCGCCTAGTATCGAGCCCATTTATCCAGTGCATCGCCATTTTCGCGATATGACGGCGCGTGCCGGGTCCTTAAGGTCGGGGGGTTAATCGTGACATCGGAGCGAGGATCAACGCAGGAGCTGGATTTCAGCGGGAGACAGATACTCGTGACCGGCGCCAGCAGCGGCATCGGCTACGCCGTTGCGGCGGGCTTCGCCAGGGCGAAGGGCGAGGTCGCCATATTGTCGCTCGATAGCGGCGTGCATGCGGCCGCCGAACGGCTCGGCGAGGTCGCAGGGCGTCCGGTGCGGGCGTTTCAATGCGATATCGCCGACCGGGAGCAGGTCGCACACGCCGTAGGCAATCTCCCGCGCATCGATGTCCTGGTGAACAATGCGGGCCTCGAGGCCGTCACGCCGATCGACGAACCGGGACGTGCCGTCGAAGACGCCTTCCGCCGAGTCTTCGAGGTAAACGTCATGGGTTCTTACTTCGTCACACGCGAGGCGCTGCCGCGTATGGCGGATGGCAGCCGGATCATTTTCACGGCCTCGACCTGGGCAAAATACTCAATCCCTCGCATGAGCGCCTACTGCGCCTCGAAACATGCGGTGCTCGGGCTGGTCCGTTCGCTGGCGCATGAGCTCGGCGGGCGGCGCATCACGGTCAATGCGATCTGCCCTGGCTGGGTGCGCACCGACCAGAGTTTCCGATCGGTCAAGGCGATCACCGAAGTCTCCGGACGGAGTATCGAGCAGCTCACCGACGATCTGCTGCGCGTGCAGGCGATGCCTGGACTCCTGGAGCCAGACAATGTCGTCGGCAGTTATCTGTTCCTCGCGTCCGACCTCGCGAAGGATATCACCGGACAATCGCTTCATGTCGATCGCGGCGAGTTCATGAGTTGAACGTCTGTCCGCTGCGACAGACGGCGTGTTGAAAGCGGCCGGAAAGCTTGTGCTTGGGCCGGTGTGGCGACCCGCCTCCTGACCCGTCAGGATGGGCGCCCGGATCGAATCACCTGCATAGAGGATTTGCCATGTCGAAGACCCGCATCATGCCGAATGACCACTGGGACTGGAGCATGCCGGTCAAGTTTTCCCAGGGCTGGAAAGTGGGAAACCTGGTTTTCGTCGGCGGCCAGATTTCGGCCGATCGGCATGGCCGGACCATCGGCAAGGGCGATATCGCCACCCAGACCCGGAATGTCTTCGAGCATATCCGGACTGTCTTGCGGGCGGCGGGCGCCGATCTCTCCGACATCGTGCGGCTCAACACCTACTACCATCACAGCGGCGACGGAGCGGAGGTCACGCGCTTCTGGGAGGAAATGACCAAGGTCCGTATGGAGTACATCGCCGATCCGGGCCCGGCGGCGACCGCCGTGCGGGTTTCCGGCTTTGCCTTCGAGGGTCTGCTGATCGAAATCGAGGCGATCGCGGCGATCGGTCCGAAGACCCGGCTCATGCCCAAGAATCACTGGGACTGGAGCATGCCGGTCAAGTTCTCCCAGGGCTGGAAAACGGGGAACCTGATCTTCGTCGGAGGCCAGATTTCGGCCGACAATCGCGGCCGCACTATCGGCAAGGGCGATATCGCCACCCAGACCCGCAACGTCTTCGAATCGATCCGCCGCGTGCTTGAGGAAGGCGGCGCCCGGATGTCGGATATCGTGAAGCTCAACACCTACTACACGCCGCGCGCGAAGGGCGTCGAGCTCAAGAAGTTCTGGGAAGAGATGACGAAGGTCCGGCTCGAATATGTAGCGGATCCGGGGCCGGCCGCGACGGCGGTACCGGTCGAGGGCTTTGCCTTCGAGGATCTGCTCATCGAGGTCGAGGCGGTGGCCGCAATCGGCCCGAAGCAGCGACTCATGCCGAAGAACCATTGGGACTGGAGCATCCCCGTCCCGTTCTCGCAGGGCTGGAAGGTCGGCGATTTGATCTTCGTCGGCGGGCAGGTTTCCGCAGACGGCAGGGGCAACCCGGTGGATAAGGGCGATCTCGGTGCGCAGACGCGCAACGTCCTGCAGTTCGTGCAGAGCGTGCTCCATGAGGCCGGCGCCGACATGAAGGACCTCGTGAAACTCAACACCTACTACCAGGCCGAAGGGCAGGGTGCCGAAGTCACCAAAACCTGGGAAGCGATGACGGCGGTGCGCATGGCGCATCTCGCCGATCCCGGACCGGCGGGAACGGCGGTCCGCATTCCGGCGCTCGGCTATGACGGGCTGCTGATCGAAATCGAAGGCATCGCCGCGGTCTGACGCCGGACCCGGCCGCTCAACAAGGGGAGGACGTCATGATCTCGAATCCCGTGCCTTGGCCGAACGGTGCCAGGGTCGCCGTCTCGATCACCTTCGATATCGATAGCGACAGCGTACTGCATCTCGCGCATCCGGACCGCGCGGACATGCTCGTGTCGGCCATGACCTGGCTGAAATACGACACCGTCGCAGTGCCGCGTATCCTCGAGATGTACCGCCGCTACGGCCTCAAGCAGACCTTTTTCTTCCCGGCCTGGTGCATGGAGCGGTATCCCTGGCTGGTGGACCCGATCCTGAAGGACGGCCACGAGATCGCGCATCAC
>CAZMUZ010000034.1:0-31603 GCA_964569315.1 uncultured Rhodospirillaceae bacterium
ATTGCGCGGCCGAAAAACTTCATGATGTCCTCCTCCCTGAAACGTATGCGGGAGGGGCACGCAATCTCTACGGTGCAAAGTTGCGTAATTAGCTATTTAGAATGCTGAGGATCTGGCGCTCGCGAAGCCAGCGTGACCCGTCGTTACGCGGTGACGTCCATGCGAGAATGCGCGTCACCGTCGTTTCGATGTCGGCCTTCTCCATGGTGTCGAGCCCATCGAAGTCTTCCCCGGTCAGGCCCCGACCCCGTTCAAGCCGAGCGCCAGCTGCTGCAATGATGGCCGACAGTCGCGTTGGACCCGCTTGCGGGAGCGCAGCCGCCAGGCGCGCGCCCAACTCGCGAATGCGGTGGTCGCGCTCGGCTTTACGGACCGCCGGTGGCATGTTCTGTGGAAGTGCGGCCCAAAGCAGGCGCTGCGCCGCGGCATCGCCCCCTAGGGCGCGTTCGATGAGTTCATCCCTCAACTGGCAGTTCCATATGCCGATGATCACGGCCGGCTCCGGGGGAGGGGGGCGGTCGAATCCTTGGCCAGGCTGGGGGGCGGTAACCGTTCGGGGGTCATGCGCAGAATTTTTTTGCGCCGCAGAAAACGGGCTTCGGAGTCGAAACCTTGCAGGGTTCTGAGAAATCACGGAAACGCGTTTCGGTGTCGTTCGAGACAACCAGCTGCTTTCCTCGACGCCAGAAAACGGCAGGATTCTGCGATTTGCTGCGCGATGAACCGCACGATTTGACGCCATTTGGCAGGGTCAAAATCTGGCGGAAACCCGCAGCAAGACTGGCGTTTCCACGTTTCAGCGTATGATACCCCCCTCCAATTTTTCTGGTCGCTGCGAACGCAACGGCCCCACGATAACCGTCCCTCGGGGCCGTGGAGATCGCATCGCCCCCCGGCACGGTCGTCATGACCTGCTGCCCCGCCGGTGCTCGAGCTCGACCTCGCGGGCCCGGAGGATGCGGACCAGGCGAGCGCGCTTCTCACCGCGGGTGGTGATCATCGCCTCGTGCAACATCGCGATCTCGGCCCTGATCTCGTCTATCGAGGTATCAGCGATGGCGGTCACCGGTGGCCTCCGGCACCGCGCGTTTCGGCTGATGGTTCTGAGTCTGCCTCTCCTGCCTGGTAAGACCTTCTAGAAGGTGAATGCTGTTTAGCACCCCTTGATTTCGGCCCTCGTGAATGCTGTTCAGCATCCGCTAGAGGTCTTGTGAATGCTCTTTTGCACTCTTGTGAATGCTGTTCAGCATCCATTCGTAGCGGATGCTCATCGGCATTCACTACCGAGCGATTTGAGCGCCATCGGTGCGTCGGTGCGTCCGCGCCCTTCACGGGCAGCCAGGTAAGCGCGTAGTGGCTCGGCCGGCGCCCCACGCCCCGCTTGCAATCGACCAGCCCCAGGCGGTCGGCTTCGTCGATAGCGTTGGAGACATAGTGGGCGCCGATGCCGAACGCATAGAGCTGTCGGCGAGGCGCCAGCAGGTGGCCATTCTCTTGGCCTCCATGACGCATATGCTCGAGCATGAGGAAGTCGATAAACCTCCGTGCGTTGATGTTGAGGCTCTGCCAGGCGGTGCTGCTCAACAGGCTCCGCGGCAGCATGACGAACGGCTCGGTGGCCTTCTTGCTGCTCATGCCGACCGCCCGTTCCGCCGGTTGAGCTCGTCCAGCCAGTCGGAATCGGCGACGGGCGCCACGTGAACCTCGACGAGAAGGCCATCTCGGCTCAGACGTTTGGCCAAGGCGTAGGCGGCGGCCTGGCCGACCGCGTTGAGGTCGTTGTCGGCGTAGACCGTGAGCTTGCGGAGCCCCGCCGGCGGCACGAACGCCTCGATGCCGCCGGCGGATAGTGCGGCCCAGGTCGGGATGCTGAAGAGTTCATAGGCCGCGAGGGCGGTCTCGACCCCCTCGGCGACGCCGATCTCCTCCGCATCCTCGTGCAACCGGACGGCCGCCCCGCGGATGGTGTCCACCGGCGGCATGATCTTCTTCCGCTCGGGTAAGTCGCCGTCGTAGATGCGCTGGACGGATTGCAGCTCACCGTCGGGTCCAATGATCGGGGCAAGCACGGCGGGGTATCTGCCGACCCGCTTTCCTTCGGTGAAGTAAGGGAACGCCTCGTGGCCGCGCAGAACCGGCGAAGAGACCGTCAGGCCCCGGCGCCGGAAGTAGTTCTCCACGACCTCGGGCCAGTTCGCCTCGCGCAGCGTCCGCTTCAGCGCGGCGGCGCGCGTTTCACGTGACGAATCAGACGACGGAGCCGGAGGCGTTGAAGTTTCGGGGGAGTCACCGAGAACGCGGTCTATCTCTTCGCATGCCGTCCGATGATCCCATCCGTGGCGCTTGCGGATCAGCAATATCCCGACGCCAGCGCCGCATTGACCGCAGAAATACGATCCAGTTCCTTCGCGGTCGTCGAAGCGGAATCGATCCTTTCCTCCGCAGAGCGGACATGGACCATGACGATTGACGAGGAACCGCCGGTCGATGCCGAGTGCCGGCAAGATCTCGAGCCATCGACCTTTGGCGCGCTCTATCGTGTTCATCATGCTCATGCTGACCGCCTCGCCGCGCCCTTGGCGTAGGCGATTTGACGCGAGCGGACCCACGCGCGAATGGCGTCGTCAGGAACGATTGGGTCGACCCACCGGTTGTCCGGCCAGGTGCCAAACTTCTCCCTGTACTTATGCGAGACCCACCCGGCTTTGTACCCACGCTCCCGCGCGATAAAGGCGAGCATGGCGTGGGTCCGGCGCTTGTCGTCGGGAGAATAGGACGTCGGCCTGACGCTCCGATCGCGCTGCATGTGGCCGAGCTCGCCGTCTTTCACCGCGACGACAACGGGCTTGGGCTGGGGCCGCCAGCCGCAGATGGAGCAGGGTGATCCATCCAGCTTGACCGCCGAGCACTCTGGGCAGGTCGCCAGCGTGGGTGCGCGCCTCTCCTTGCGGGCGGTGTTCTTCTTGTTCTCCGCCCGCTCGTCGCTCTTGAGCGTCCAGGTGATCTCATCCTCGACGAAGCCGAGCGTGAGTGTGCTGCCGGCATGGTCGAGGATCAGGGCGTCGGTCTTGCCGGGTGCCGGTCGCAGGATGCGTCCGACCATTTGGCGATAGAACCCGAGCTGCTTGGTCGGCCTCCCCAGGACGGCGCAGGAGACGGAGGGGCAGTCCCAACCCTCGGTCAGGACCATTGCGTTGGTCACCACCTCGACCGTTCCGGCCGCGAGCTTGGCCAGGATCGAATCACGCTCAGTGGCGGGCGTGGTACCGTCGAGATGCTCGGCAAGGACGCCGGCTTGTCGGAATTCATCCCGGATCGCGACCGAATGGCTGACGCCGGTGGCAAATACCACTGTCGGCCGCCGTTCTGCGAGCCGCAACCAATGTTCGACGATGTCGCCGACCAACTTCGGCCTATTCACCCTTTCCTCGAGCTGCCCAACCGCGTAATCACCTTTCTCTATCTTGATGCCCTTCAGGTCCGGCTCGCTTGGGGCATAGACCTTAGTCGGTACCAGGTATCCGCCCTCGATGAGCTGCGCCACCGAAGCGGACTCAATTAGGACCTCGAAGTCGTCGCCGAGACCTCGGCCGTCGCCCCGGCAGGGAGTGGCTGTAAGACCAATGATGATCGCGCCGGGATAGGCCCGGAGGATCTGCTGGTAGGTGCGCGCTCGGACGTGATGTGCTTCGTCAACAACAACAACTTCAGCAGGCGGCATCTCCATGGCGGTCGAACGGACCGCCCTTGCGTGCAGTGTCTGCACTGATCCGATCTGCACCGGCTCACCCGGACGCGTGGGGAAGCCAGCCTGGACGATGCCATGGTCGACGCTGACGCCGTGCAGCTTCGCCGAAGCCTGCTGGATCAATTCGCGCCGATGGGCAAGGAAGAGGACGCGCTGCCTCCTTGAAACCGCCTCGGCGATGAGGGCGCCAGCGATGACCGTCTTGCCCGACCCCGTCGGCGCCACGATCAAGATGCGACGGCGGCCTCCAGCGGCCTCAGCGTGAAGGCGGGCGATGGTGTCGCTCTGGTAAGGGCGCAGTTGAGGCGCGGTCATTTCCGGCGCCTCCTAAAGAATACGGGTTCGAGATCGACATAAGTAATCTCGCGAATGCCATCCCAAGTTGGATATCGGTCCGCATGTGCGGCAGTCAGGCTTGCGGAATGAAGCTCGAAGTAGATGTCGTTCAGCGCCTCCGCTACCTGTAACCTCGCGTCCTCCTCCTGCATGCACCCGTCGACACAGTTAACGAGAAAGCGACTGATAATACGTCGGAGGTCTTCTCGCACATGTCCGAGCTGCAAATCGAAATCGCTTGGACGCGGTGGGACTATTGGTTGCGGAACGACATCGGATGGAGCTGATCGCTGACTCGCGGCTTTGGCTTCGATCGCGCGTAGCCGCTTTCGCCGAGCGGCATTGGACAAGACCGTCTCTGCTTGGCGTGACGCTCTAAGAAGGTCTCCGTCATGCTCGTTGTTGAAAACCTCGTCGATAACGTTCGGGGGCAATTTGTTGATGCGGCCGCTTTCTGAGGCCAGCGTTCGGATTGCTCCCCGAAGGCTGAGAAGCGAAACGCGCTTCGCTTTTTCTTCCCCCAGCTTCGGAACTTCCCGGGCCAGGCGCATGTAAAGCTGCGCCGTTCTCGGAGTGACCGTGACATTGTTCGTTAGCCAAGCGACCCATTCGCCATGCTTCATCTGAGCCTTGGCCAACAGCAGGAAGTCGCCGGCGCTGATTGCGAATTTAAAGCCGCTTGAGAAGGCGTTTGTGGCCTGCTCGTGCGCGCCATTTATCGCAGCAGCTAGAGCGCGAAGATCGATGAGGTTCGGCTGGGCGCCTTCTCCTAAACACTCTAGAAGGCCAGCGACTGGTCCTTGAAAATTGGGCGGCGTGTCGGTAGAAGTTGAAGCGATATCACGATCCAAGGCTTCTGAAGCGCCGGTCCCCGCCAGGGCCGGCGCTTTTGTTTTCGACATCGCTTAAGCCGCCTTGCCGACGCGCTTAGCGGCGCGAGCGTCCTGCCACGCCTGAATGTCATTTTCCAACCAGCCGACGGCCCTGGACCCGATCGGAATTGGAGCGGGGAATGTTCCCGCGGCAATGTCGGCGTAAATGGACGATCGCTTCTTGCCGGTCGCCTCTTCAACCTGGCGACGGCGCAGGATGCGCTGAACCATGCGCTTTTCTCCTCGGACCGCTCCGGCCGATTCCGGAACGCGAGGAGAAGGTCTCAGATGTCGACGGGATCGTCGTTTCCCGATACTGAAAAATCAAATCGGGAATAGTGGAGTTACGCCGCTCCGATCCGACAGGCTGGCAGCTTGAGGTCCGGAGGAGGGAGAATCGAGCCCCCGACGCGCAGAAGGGCAACCTCCCTCGACCGTACCGTTCGGACGGCTTCGCCCCTTATCCGGATTGCTTCCGCCACGGCCAGAAACTTTCCTAGGTTGGCGGGATCGCAGGGGATTTGAGAGCCTGGCTTCTGTTGGAAAATGTAGGCGGCCCAGTAGGGGGCGACGCAGCGATAGTTTTTCCAGATCCTGTTCTCGATGGTCTTGCTATGAACGTGTTCCGCCGCAGAGAAGCGGGAAGCAAGTGTGGCTTTGATCGCCCCCAACACCGTCTGGCCTGGCGCCTTGGTGTCGGCGGCTATGGTCCTCACGACGATGCTGCCGGCGATCATCCCATCTTGCATCGCCTTCTGTACGGGACGGTTCATCTGGCTGACACGCGGCGTTGAGCGAGTGATATCGACGAGCTCGGCGAACTCCGCTGGGCTGGTCGGCTGCGGATAGTTGCCGGACCTAAGCATCAGGTCGATGGCGATGGAGGTGAGATACTTTTCTCTGGTCGCTTTGCTGGAGGGCCACAGCATGGTGGCGCCAACTATGGCGACATCCATCTGTGACGGAGAGTCGAGGCACTCGGGCCGAAGGTCGAGGAACTGCGGAGTCATGTCCGGGGCTTCCGCGGTGTTGATGCGCAAAAGTCGGCCCAGTCTCGCGACAGTTGCCGGCGCTTCTCGAAGAGGTCGCCGCGGCGATACGCGGCCTCGGTCTTGTCGCGAACTACATGCGCGAGTGCCATCTCCACGACTTCATTGGGGTAGCTCGTTGTCTCGGCAGCCCAGTCTCGAAAGCTCGATCGGAAGCCGTGAACGGTAAGATGGGGGTAGCCCATGCCGTGCAGCATCTCGAGCATGGCCATGTTGGAAAGCGGGCGCTTTTCCTTGGCGCCGGGGAACACGTATTCGCCTTCTTGCGGCAGCGACTTCAAAATCTCCATTGCGCGCTTCGACAATGGCACTCGGTGCTCGCGCTCCGTCTTCATGCGCTCCGGCGGCACGGTCCAGAGCTTCGCCTTTAGGGCGATCTCGGGAGTCCACTTCGCACCGATGGTCTCTCCCGTCCGCGTAACGGTCAGGATGCAGAACTCCAGCGCCCTCGCGCTGATTTCTTTGCGCTGTCGCAGTTTGGCCATGAACGCCGGCACCTCGGAATAGGGCATGGCGGCGTGGTGCTTGACCTTGGAGACCTTCCTCCGCGGAGGCAGGAGTTTGTCGAGATGCCCTCGCCAGCGGGCCGGATTGTCAGGTGACCGGTACCCGCGAGCGGCGGCCCAGTCGAGGATGACCTCAATCCGGCCACGAACCCGACCGGCCGTCTCGGCCTTCTCGGACCAGATGGGCTCCAGCGCCTTGGTGACGAGAGCGGTGTCGACGGCGGCAGCCGAAAGGGCACCGAAGATGGGGTAGACGTATGTCTCTAGCGTCGCGGTCCACTGCGCGGCGTGCTTCGCGTTTTTCCAGCCTGCCTTGTGCGCGGCGATGTATTGCTCGGCGCAGGACTGGAAGCTGATGCTCCGTGCATCCTCCAGCCGACCAGCTTCACGCGCGCTCTTTCTTGCCTCGATCGGATCAACGCCTGCCAGGAGCGCCCGCCGGCAGTCCGTCGCCTTCTCCCGCGCCTCGGCAAGCGTAACGGTGTGGCAGGGTCCGAGGCCCATTTCGCGAGCTCGACCGTCGCGCTGATATCTGAAAAGCCAGGACTTAGTTCCACCGCGGGCGACCTGAAGCCAGAGTCCGAGCCCGTCGCCGTAGCGTCCCGGCTCCTTCTCCTTCGCGACCCTGACTGCCGTCAGCTTTGCCGTTTGACGCATCTCGTCCGCCGCACTCTGAGGCCCACGAACTTACCCACGTCTACCCCCCGGATTGTGCTGGACGGTGTCGGACGTGTCTAGACAGAAAGCCGCTGTAAATCGCAGAAAACTGCCCCTTCAGTGGACCATGCTGGACAAGGCCGGAAGCTATCCAGGCGGACACCCCCTCCGCCATTTCTGGTTGCTGGCATTTGCTATAGCCTGGATCCGACGAGGTCGTAAGGTTAGGGCTATGGAAGCCGCAGAAAACGAAAAGTCCAGGCCGTCAGTTCGTGAACGTGCCGACGCCATCAAAACCTTCCGCTGCAAGAACCTTATCGCCGTTCTTGAGTGTCCAACCGATATGAAGAACATCGGAACGGTGATCCGCAACGCGAACGCGCTGGGAGTCGAGAAGGTTTATGTTGTCGATCCTCGCCGTTCCCTTCCCGACGATTGGCAGGCACTGCGCAAGCAGAGGTCGGTTTCAAAGACCTCGGTCTCAGCCGTAAAATGGACCTTCGTTAAACGGTTCGATAGCACCGATAAATGCTTCGACTATCTTGAGAGCAAGAACTTCAGCTCGATCGTCACCTCACCCCATGTGAAGAGTAAAACGAGCATCTTTCTTCATGAAGGCGACTATACGCTCCACCACAAGCTCGCAGTCTGGTTTGGCAATGAAGCGGCCGGCATCAGCGACCGTGCAGTCGAGCGAAGCGACATGTGCGTTTGTATTCCGATGTTCGGCATGATCGAAAGCTTGAACCTCGGAACGAGCTCGGGAATCGTTTTGTACGAGATCGCGAAGCAAAGGCGTGAATACCAGAGTAAGTATCGTTGGCGCGACCGCAGGGGCAAACGCGACTCCCTCTTGCCTACTGTCATGACTGGTCCTGGCTAGCCTGTCGCTTGCCAAGGGCGCTCGCCGCAAACCCTCGGCGCTTCAGCACCGTCGCTCTCCGCCACCACCGCGCAGAATGCGCAGAAAACGCTCGGCGCCTTTCTAGAAATCTAAATGACGGCGGCGTTGACCCAGAGATGGGTGCACCGCCGCCTCTTTTCCTCCCATCCGGTATCGTTCGCACTGGAGAGTGGCCGTTGCGCCGTATCCGTCGGGAATATCGGGTGCGGGCGATGGGGCAGGGACTCGCGCCGGGCCCGCTAGCGACGGCGGGGGCCGCTCGCCTCGGGTGGATCCTCCGCCTCGAACAGGATGCGCTCGGCCGCGCCGTCCAAATCCTCGTACTGGCCATGGCGAAGCGACCAGAGAAAGGCCGCGAGCCCGATGGCGCCCAGGCAGAGCGACAGGGGAATGAGATAGACCAACGCGCTCATCCGCGGTCCCTCGCAGACCGGCGAAGCGGGATCATGGTGCCGCTCCGGTCGTGCCCGCTTGCCGCTCGCCGCTCGCCGCTCGACGCGCGGAGCCGGAGCGCGTTGGCGACCACAAGCATCGAGGAGAGCGACATGGCGATCGCCGCCACGAGCGGCGTGACATGGCCGAGGACGGCAACGGGCAGGGCGATCGCGTTATAGACGATCGCGAGTCCGAAATTCTGACGCACCAACCGCATGGCGGCGCGTGCGACTCGCACCATCAGTGGCACCGCCGCGAGGGAATCGCGCAGGAACACGACGTCGGCGGCGCTGCGCCCGACATCGGCGGCGCTTGCGGGCGCCATCGAGACATGCGCCGCCATCAAAGCGGGCGCGTCGTTGAGCCCGTCGCCGACCATCAGCGTCTTCCGCCCGGCCGCCGCGAGATCCGCGATGCGGGTGACCTTGCCGGCCGGTGGCTGAAGCGGACGGGCCGCTTCGATTCCCACGGCCGCGGCCACCGCCGCCACCGAGGCCGGCCGGTCGCCGGAGACGAGCTCGACGGCAAGGCCGAGGCTTTTCAGCGCCGCCACCGCTTCCCGCGCCTGGGGGCGAAGATCGTCCTCGAAGCGGAATATCTGCAACGGAACCCCGTTCCTCGCGAGAACGGTCTCGGGATCCTCCGAGGCGTCGCCCGGCAGCTCGTCCGGGCGGGCCGCCCAATCGCGCCGGCCGAGCCGCAGCAGGTCCGTCCCCGACCTCGCTTCCATGCCGCAGCCCGGCTCCTCCGCGACGTCCGCGAGCGCGACCTGCGCCGTGTCGTGCGGCCCGGCTTGAGCGGCCGCGACGAGCGCCTGGGCATGGGGATGGCGGGAACGAATGCCCATCGCAGCGGCGATGGCAAGGCAGGCCGGATCCACCATGGCCGCGTCCCGGAGGCGGAGCCTGCCCCGCGTCAGCGTCCCGGTCTTGTCGAAGAGGACGGTATCGATCTCGGCAAGACGCTCGAGGGCGCCGCCATCCCGGATCATGATGCCGTTCTCGAAGAGGCGCCGCGCCGCGACCACCTGCACCATCGGGACGGCCAGCCCGAGCGCGCAGGGGCAGGTAATGATGAGCACCGCCACCGCGATGGTGGCGGCGCGGTGAAGATCGCCCGTTGCGATCATCCAGCCGGCGAAGCTGAGCAGCGCGCAGGCATGGATCGCGGGCGCATAGAGCGCCGCCGCGCGATCGGCCGCGCGGCGATAGGCCGGGCGTCCGGACTCCACCGTCTCCATGAGCCGGATGGTTTCGGCCAGGAAGGAATCGGCCGCCGCCGCGGTCGCATGCATCCGCAGGGGCGCCGTGAGGTTGAGCGTGCCGGCCTGCAGCGGCGATCCGGCGGCCACCGGCTGCGGCAGGCTCTCCCCGGTCACCAGTGCGCGATCGAGATCCGATACGCCCTCGGCGACCATGCCATCGACCGGTATGCGGTCGCCTGCCGCGAGCAGGACGGTCATGCCGGGCCGGATCCGGTCCACCGGAACGTAGTCGCAACCGCCGTCGGGACGCTCCACCGTGGCGCCCCGCGGGGCGAGCTGCGCCAGGCCCTTCACGACGGCCTTCGCCCGCTCCCGCATGACGTGATCGAGCGTGCGTCCGATCAGCAGAAAGAACAGCAAGGTGATCGACGCATCGAAATAGGCATGCTGGCCGTGGGTCGCCGTGTCGTAGAGACTCATCCCGAAGGCGAGCAGCACGCCGAGCGAGATCGGCACGTCCATGTTGGTGCGTCCGCGCCGGAGGCTGCGCCAGGCCGACCGGAAGAACACGCGCCCCGAATAGAGCAGTGCGGGAAAGGCGATGAGGGCGGAAAGCCAATGGAAGAGATCGCGCGCCTCCGGCCCGACCCCCGACCATACGGAGACCGAGAGCAGCATGATGTTGCCGGATGCGAAACCGGCGACGGCGAGCGCCCGGATGAGCTCGGCAAGCGCGGGGTCCTTGTCGGCGACGCCGCCATCCAGATGCGGGGCATAGCCGAGCGCCGTCAGCGTCTCGACGAAGGGAGGGGGTGTCGCATCGGCCGACTGCCAGCGAATGCTGAGCCGTTTCGTGGAGAGGTTCACGCGCGCCGTGACGACCCCGTCCACCGCCTCCAGCGCGCGTTCGATCCTCGCGACGCATCCGCCGCAATGGATCGACGGCACGGACAGGTCGGTCTGGCGCAGG
The DNA here is from genome assembly GCA_964569315.1 of uncultured Rhodospirillaceae bacterium. Taxonomy (GTDB): domain Bacteria; phylum Pseudomonadota; class Alphaproteobacteria; order Dongiales; family Dongiaceae; genus CADEFF01. Next base: position 10,682 of record CAZMUZ010000034.1, read on the forward strand.
CCGTCCTTCAGCAGCCGGCTCGCGAGCGCGACCTCGTTGGCGTTGAGGCTCGAGGCTTGTGTCGCGCTCGCGCCGTCGCGGGACAGCGGCGGAGCCGGGGCAATCGCTGCTGCGGAGGCGGGCATCGTCACGACGCCGTCATGGCTTTCAGCCCTGCGGCCCGGCTTGCGGCCTCGTCCGCTCCTCCGGCTGGCGGACGGCGACATAGGCGTGCCAGGTGGCGTGGCCCAGCAGCGGGAAGACCAGGATCAGCCCCAGCATGCCCGTGACGAGGCTCGCGAGCACGAGCGCCAGCACGATCGCTCCCCAGGCGAGCATCACGGGGAGGTTGTTGCGGATCAACGCCGCGCTGGTTCCCATGGCCGTGAAGGCGTCGAGCCGCTCGTTCAGCAGCATGGGGATGGAAAGGGTGCCGATGGCGAAGGCCGATGCGGCAAAGAGCGCACCGACCGCGCTTCCGACGGCGAGCATCGCGAGTCCGATGGGGGTGCCGAACAGCATCGGGGCGATATGCTCGATCCCCGGGAAAGGGCGCAGACCGAAGAAGAGCGCATAGATGATGACGGCCGTGCGCATCCACAGCAGCATGAGCACGCAAAGGATCGCGCCGATGAAAAGGATCTGCCCGCCCGATCGGGCCTCGACGAACAGCATCTCGGTCAGGGTCGCGCGCTCGCCTTCGGCGATGCGTCGGCTTTTCTGATAGAGGCCCACGGCCAGGGTCGGCGCTACCACCATGAAGCCCGCCAGGGCCGGAAACAGGACGTGGTCCCAGCCGAAGGCGAACATCCCGACGATGACGACGACCGAGAGCAGAAAGACGCCAAAGCCGTAGGCGAAGCTCGGCGCCGGGTCGTCGAAGAGATCGCGCCAGCCCGCCCGCAGCCAGGAAAAGACGGCCGAGACGGGAAGGTCGCGATTCCAGTTCACGGCACGCGGCAGGGGCGGGACGGTGGCGGGAATCGTTGGCATCAGCTCCTCGCTCGAAGGCGGCTCATTGACCGACCCGTCAGCAGGCCGATCCGGCGGCCCGGTATCCGCCTTCGACCGGGCCGGCTTCCTTGAGATGCGGAACGCAATCCGGCTGAGAGACGACGGCGACGTAGATCAGATGCGCATTGGCGAGCAGCAGCCCCAGCACGGCCGCTCCAGCGAGACACCAGACGAAGCGGCGGCTCTGGCTGCGTTGTCCTCCGTCGACCGCGTGGTTCCTCGCGACCATCGCTCAGTTCTCCTTCGACCGCAGATCGAGAAGATAGAGCACGAGCATCTTGCGATGGAGCGGCGAGAGCCGGTCCTCCCAGGCAGGCATCAATCCCTGCTGTCCGCCATAGACCGTCCTGAACACGGAGTCGAGATCTCCGCCATGGATCGAGGATCCGTCGGTCAGATCCGGTGCGCCGAATTCGGTGTTGCCGGCACCGCTCTCCCCGTGACACGAGGCGCAGTTCTCCAGGAAAACCTGCCGCCCGGCAGCCAAGATGTCTGCATCCGCCGCTGGCTCACTGGTCGGTGCGAGGGACCGGACATAGGCGACGACTTCGAGGATCCGGTCGCGATCGAGAATCTGGTCCCGCCCGAACGCCGGCATCTGCGACACCCGGGTATCGGGATGCGTCGAGTTGATGCCGACGCGGATGGTTTCGTCGACCGCTTCCGGGCTTCCGCCCCACAGCCACGACGCCTCGGCGAGGTTCGGATAGCCGGGGCCACCGGCGGCGCTTGCGCCATGACAGGCGGCGCAGTTGTCGCCGAAGAGGGTATGACCGGTTTCGCGGACGATCGTCATGAGCTGAGGATCCTCGCGGATCGTCTCGAAGCTCTCGCCGGCGATCCGCTCCGTCCAGGATGCCCGATCGAGGGAAGCGGCCGCGAGCTTCTCCTCCACGGTTTGCCGCTGGTCGATGCCGAGCAGCCCCTTGGTATAGCTCGATCCTGTCGGCCAGGCGGGCATCAATAGCCAGTAAACGACGGAGAACAGCGCCGTCGCCGCGAGGAAGAAGTAGACGGGCTTCGGAACCGGCGTGTTCAGTTCCTTGATCCCATTCCACTCGTGCCCCGTCGTCATGTGGCCGGTGTGGGAGTCCCGCTCGCCTACTGCCATGGCCGGTCCTCGTCGCTGAGAATCGTCTCGGCCGCTTTCTCGAAACGCTTCTTGTTGGTGGGCCAGAAGACGTAGACGAGTACCCCGATCGAGAGCGCGATGAGGTAAAAGAGCCCGAAGCTCTTGGCGAAGGCGACGACCTGTTCGTGGCCGATATCCATGCGACTACTCGGCGTTCGCCGCGCCGGATGCGGTCGCCGCATCGGTCAGCCGGCCCAGGATCTGAAGATAGGCGACGAGCGCGTCCATCTCGGTCACGGTCGCGGCGTCCCCGTCGAACAGCCGGATCTGCGTGGCTTCCCCGTAGCGCTGCGCCACACCGGCGGCGTGCGGTCCGTCGGGTGCGGCCTGGCCGAGGGCGTCGGCGGACGCATTGGCGATCATCTCGTCGGTATAGGGCACGCCCACCAGGCGCAACGCGTCGAGATGCGCGCCGAGATTCTCCGTCTCGAGCGGTGTGCGTGCGAGCCAGGAATAGGCCGGCATCTTCGACTCAGGCACCACGGCGCGCGGATCGATCAGATGCGCGACCTGCCACTGGTCGGAGTATTTGTCGCCGATGCGGGCGAGATCGGGACCGGTGCGCTTCGATCCCCACAGCATGGGATGGTCGTAGCGCGATTCGACCGCGAGCGAGAACGGGCCATAGCGCTCCACCTCGTCCTGCAGCGTGCGAATCATCTGCGAATGGCAGGCGTAGCAGCCCTCGCGGATATAGATGTTGCGTCCCGAGAGCTCGAGCGGGGTGTAGAGTCGCATGTCGGGCGCCTCTTCCACCGTCTCGTCGATGGTGAAGAGCGGAGCGATCTCGACGAGGCCGCCGATGCTAGCGGCCGCGATAACGGCCAGCACCAGACCCACGGCCTTGCGCTCCAGCTTGTAATGGAGGCCGAACATGGCAGGTCAGCGTCCCGTCGACGCCTGACGGGCGGCGGCGGGCGCCGGCAGGTCTGCGAGAACCTCCGGCTTCCCGCTTTCGACCGTCCGTATCGTCATCCAGATGTTGTAACCGCCCACCAGCGCGCCGATCAGGAAGAGCAGCCCGCCGATCGCGCGCGCGAAATAGTACGGGTGCATCGCGACGAGGGAGTCGATGAAGGAGTAGGTAAGCGTGCCGCCCTCGCCGTAAGTGCGCCACATCAGGCCCTGCGTAATGCCCGAGTTCCACATGGAGAAGACGTAGACGAGCGTGCCGGCGAGGGCCAACCAGAAATGCGCCTCGACGAGCCGTGCCGAGTACATCGCCTCGCGCTTCCACAGCCAGGGGACGACGGCATAGAACGATCCGAAGGTGATGAGCGCGACCCAGCCCATCGCGCCGGCATGCACATGGCCGATGGTCCAGTCCGTGTAGTGCGACAGCGCATTGACCGGCCGGATCGCCATGAACGATCCCTCGAAGGTCGAGATGCCGTAGAAGATCGCGGCCATCATCATGAAACGCAGCGTGGCGTCGTCGCGCACCTTGTGCCAGGCGCCGTTCAGCGTCATCAGGGCATTGCCGGCCGACGCCCAGGAAGGCACCAGCAGCATCACCGAGAAGGTCATGCCGAGCGTCTGCACCCATTGCGGCAGAGCCGTGTAGTGAAGGTGGTGGGAGCCCGCCCACATATACATGAAGGTGATGCCCCAGAAGCTGATGATGGAGAGCCGATAGGAGAAAATCGGCCGATCCGCACGCTTGGGGAGGTAATAGTACATCATCCCGAGGAAGCCGGCGGTAAGGAAGAACGCCACCGCATTGTGGCCGTACCACCATTGGGTCATGGCGTCCTGCACGCCCGAGAAGAGCGAGTAGCTCTTCGCGCCGGCGAAGGAGACCGGTATCGCCAGGTTGTTGACGATATGCAGGACGGCGACGACCAGGATGAACGCCATGTAGTACCAGTTGGCGACGTAGATGTGCGGTTCCTTGCGCCGGGCGAGCGTCCGCATATAGATGAGGAAATAGACCACCCACACCACGACCAGCCAGATGTCCGCGTACCACTCCGGTTCGGCGTACTCCTTCGATTGGGTAATGCCGATCAGATAGCCCGACACGGCGAGCAGGCAGAAGAGATTGTAGCCGAGCAGCACGAACCATGGGCTGAGCTGGTCCGGCAGGCGCGCGCGCGTCGTGCGCTGGAGCACGTGGAAGGAGGTGGCAATGAGCGCGTTGCCGCCGAACCCGAAGATCACGCTCGTGGTATGGACGGGCCGCAGCCGGCCGAAGCTCGACCAGGCGGCGTCGAACGTCATTTCGGGATAGACGAGCAGCCAGGCGACCCAATCGCCGACGAAAAACCCCGCCACCGCCCAAAGCATGGCGAGAACGATGCCCGCCTTGCTGGGGTCGTCGTAATATCGGCTGCCGGCGTCCGCCCCCGGCGCCGCGGCAAAATATCCGGAAATGACGACGAAGATCAGAAGGATGCTGAACAGCATGACGATACCGCCATGCACGCCCAGCGGATCGTTCTGTCCGACGCCGAGCATGAGGAGCCCGCAGGCGGCGAGCGCCAGCAGAATGCAGAGCGCGCCCTGTCGTTCTCCGAGGGTTAGCTGCGAAACCATCGTCCCCATCCGGTGGTCTCCATGAAGCCTATGCAACCCATAGCACCAAGTTCCCGAACGCCTCCAGACGTCATGTTGCCGCGACCCGCCCGCTAGTGCTTCGCAGTTTAGTTGCGACCGCCATTTCCCAGTTTGATGCGGATCAAAGTCGGGCGGCGCACGCGCATCGCGACTCGTTCGCACGGCTATGGCTTCGTTGCGCCGAGCGTTTCGCCGTTTTCTGACCGGGAAGGCAAGGCCGGCCGGGCCGCCGCTCGAGCGACGGCCGGGTGAACGCCCGGCAAGGCGCGCCAGCCTGGCGGCGTGGCCCGGAGGATTGCCGGGGTTAAGACGGACCGGGCGGCGCCTCGTGGATCAGCGCCATGATCTCGGCGCCGAGCTGGAGATCGGCGACATGCCCGAAATGCTGCACGCGACGGTGGCCTTTGCGGTCGATCAGGACGAGCGTGGGCGTTCCCTGCATGCCGTAGCTGCTCATCGTCCGCGGCAGGGGTCCCTCGGGGTCCGGCCTATCGACCCCCACCGGAAAGGCGATGCGATATTCGTGCAGAAAGGCCTCGAGGCTGGTCGGTGTCTGCGCCTCGTGATGCTCGAAAACGCTGTGCAGCCCCAGGACGACGACGTCGTTGCGGCTGAAGGTCTCGAACACGCGCCCGGCCTGAGGCAGCCCATGGCTGACGCAGCCCGGACAGAGCATCTGGAATGCCTCGATGACGATCACGCGGCCCCGCAGGGCGTCGAGCGTCAGGGCGTCGTCCGTATTGAACCATCGGGTCGCCTCGATCGGCGGCGCCGGTCTGGTCTTCTGGCTCATCGGGCAATTCCTCGACTGTATCTCCAACGGGCGATCGAGGCCCGGCGGCGACCCGCCACCGGGCCGATCACTCAGGCCGATCCCTTCACGTCGGCGAGGGACGCGCCGAAATTGATGTGATAGGGCTGGCCGTCGATCACGAGGGCCGGGACGGAGGCGACGCCGGCCGCTTCGGCCTCGGCGATACGGCTCCGCGCTTCGCCGAGATGCACGATCTCGACGGCGTAGGCGGCGGGATCGAGCGCGCGCGCAAGCCCTTGCTCGGCGCTGACGCACACCGGGCATCCGGCGTGATAGAAGATGGCTTTCTGCGTCATTTCAGGGTGTTCCCCTTTCTTCGGGATGGGTTGTGAACAAATACCGCGCCCTCGTTCCGCCGCCGCGGACGAGGCGCTTCGCTCTCATGCCGCCGCGTCTTTGAATCGGGCCCAGCGTTCCCGCTGGGCCGACGCGTCGGCTTCGACGTGATCGCCGCAATCGAGCCGCAGGGCGGCATCGCCGAAAGCGGCGTCCACGAAGGCGCAATGATGCGGTCGCGTCGCATCCGCGTGGGCATTGGGATCGAAATGCCGGCAAGACACGCACATGCGCTGCACCGGGATGGCGCCGCGCTGTTGCAACGCGCGAATCATCTTGACGAGGCCCCGGACGAAGGCCGCCGCCTCCGAGGGATCGAGCGCGTCGATGGCGCCGAGCAGCGCGTCGGGCCAGACCGCCAGTTCCGCTGCGATGCGCCTTCCCGCCGCGGTCGGATGCAGCCGCGCGGCGCGCGCATCGTCGGGATCGGCGCGCCGCTCCACATATCCCTTGCGCACGAGTGCCGTCACGGCATCGCTCGCCGTGGGCTGCGTCACCGCGATCTCGTCGGCGACCGCACCCAGGCGGGCCGGGCCTCGCTGGACGAGATGCACGAGGATCTGCATCTGGGTCGGGCTCAGTCCCGTCGTCTCGGTGCGCCGCCAGGCTTCCGAACGCAGGACCATGGCGATCCTGGACAATCCCGTTGCAATGTTCGCAATGGCGGTCATCGCGACCCCTGTTATTTATAGGAGTCCTATATATAATGGATTCGCGGGGAAGGTCAACGGAATGGCGCGGGCGGCCTATCGGGAGCATGGCGGACATGGATGACACGGACACGGACGACGAAGAGACGGTGCTGTCTCCGGCCGACCTCGAGCGGTTCGGATCGAGCCCTGTGGAAACCTTCGCCCTGAATCTGAAGGCCGTCCGCGAGCGCATTGCCGCCGCCTGCGCGCGCAGCGGCCGGTCGGCCGAAGAGGTTCGTCTGATGCCGGTCACCAAGACGGTTCCGGCTCATATCCTGCGGCTGGCCTATGAGGCGGGGGTGCGGGATGTCGGCGAGAACAAGCTGCAGGAGGCCCGCGACAAGCACGCCCTGCTGCGGGATCTGCCGATCCGTTGGAACATCATCGGCCATCTCCAGACCAACAAGGCCAAGTATCTGGCTCGGTTCGCGTCTGAGTTCCAGGCGCTCGACAGTATCAGGCTGGCCGACGCGCTGAACCGCCGGCTCGAGGCGGAAGGGCGCGATCTCGACGTGTTCGTTCAGGTCAACACCTCCGCGGAACCCAGCAAGTTCGGCCTGCATCCGGACGAGCTGGCGCCATTCGTCGGCCGCCTTGCCGACTATCCCCGGCTCAAGCCACGCGGTTTGATGACACTGGCAATCTTCAGCGGCGAAGCCGAGCGCGTGCGCGCCTGCTTCCGGCTGCTGCGCTCGTTGCGCGATCGGGCGATCGCGATAAATCCCCACCTCACCGGCCTTTCGATGGGCATGTCGGGCGATTTCGAGATTGCCATCGAGGAGGGCGCGACCGTCGTGCGAGTCGGACAGGCCATCTTCGGCGTCCGCCCGGGCAGCGACGCGCACTACTGGCCCGGTCTCATCCCGTCGAGCGGGCAGAGCGCAAGCCCGGATCGCCAGTCATGAGGGCGTCAATTCATCGCGCGTCGACGATGATGCATATTTGGAGAGCGAACCTTGAATACCGTCGTGAACATCGATGAGGCCGGACTGGCGCGGATCGTCGCCGCTTTTTACGCCCGCGTTCGAGAAGATGCCGAACTTGGCCCGATCTTCAACGATGCGATCCACGATTGGCCCGAGCATCTGGAAACGCTGACCGCGTTCTGGTCGTCGGTGATGCTGACCAGCGGGCGCTACAAGGGCAATCCCATGGCGGCGCATCTGAAGCACAAAGCCCGCATCACGCCCGCCCTTTTCGATCGCTGGCTGGCGCTGTGGAAGCGCACCACCGATGAGATGACGGCGCCGGCGGCCGCGGCCGCGCTTCAGGCGAAGGCCGCGCGCATCGGCGAAAGCCTGCAACTCGCCCTGTTCTTCCGTCTCGGCGGGCAGGACCAGGCCGACCGGATGGAGAACTGACGCGGCGATCGAGGGGCGGTGAGGCTCACCGATCTCGATCGACCTTCGGCGGTCGTCCCTATGCGGCGCGATGCGCTCGTCAGGCCGCGGCGCCGGGACCGAACAGTGCGGGATATTGCGCGCTGTCGAGCGGATCGCCGGTCTTCAGCGCCGGATTTAATCTAGGAAGCGCCCGATGACGTGACGAGTGTTGCCCGGTCGCGACGCGTCGGATCCGATGGCGCAACGCATCGCCATGTCCGATGATCGTGGTGGCGATCTCTCGGCGGACGGATCGGCATGGCTCGGCCGTCGCCGGCCGAGCCCTCGTCTCATTCACCTCCAACGAAGGCCTGACAAAACATGAAGCGCAAGCAACCGATCGGCGAGCCGCTCGTTATCAACGGACGCCGCCTTTCCCTTTCGCGCGCCATGCGCGCCGGCGACTTCGTCTATCTGACGGGGCAGGTGCCGCTGGCGAACGGCGCGCCGATGACCACCGGCACGATCGAGGAGCAGACGCGAGTCACGCTCGACCTCATCACGGCGACGTTGAAGGACGCGGGCTGCACGCTCGACGACGTGGTGAAATCCATGGTCTGGCTGAAGGAGCGGGCCGATTTCCCCGGCTTCAACGCCGTCTATGCCGAGTATTTCCCCGAGGCCCCGCCGGCGCGCTCCGCGCTGGTGAGCGACTTTCTCGTGGATGTCCGGATCGAGATCGAGGTGATCGCCTACAAGCCCGAGACAAACGCCGCAAGGTAAGCGAGCGAAAGGGACCGACATGAACGACCTGACCTTGCCGGACAAGGCCGCGCTGCTCCGGGGCGACCTCCGCCTGCTGATCGGCGGTAGGCTCATCCCGGCCGCCGACGGGGCCTGCTACGACGACATCGATCCGGTGCATCGTCGCGGCGATCGAGGCGAAGGATCCCGATGCGGCGGCGGCCTGCGTGGCCCAGGTCGAGCATGCCGGCGCGATCGCGCTCGAACTGCTTCGAAGCGAAGCCGCTCTGGCGAAGGCCTGGCTTCGGCCCCGTTCCCTTTCCGGACCGTCCCCTGATGCCCGTCGCAGCGCTGCCGCAAGGATCGACCTATTTCGAAAGTGCCGGTCGGGGACCCGCGCTCGTGCTCATCCACGGCATGGGCGGGGACGCCACGCTCTGGGATCGACATGCCGCCGCTCTCGAAGACCGGTTCCAGGTTATCCGCTACGACATCTGGGGTCACGGCCGCAGCGGCCGGGTGCCGGGGCCCTGGCGCTTCACGCAGTTCGCAGCACAGCTCGCGAACCTGCTCGATCATCTCGGCATCGAACGGGCGACGGTCTGCGGCTTCTCGCTCGGCGGCAACATCGCCCAATGCTTCGCCCTCGATTTCCCTTCGCGTTGCGCGGGGCTCGCGATCGCCGCATCGGCCTGCGCCCGCACGCCGGAGGAACAGGCCCGCGTCGATCTCCGCGTCGAGCAGGTTACGGCCGGCGGCCCGCCGGCCGTGGTCGATGGTGCCCTCAGCCGCTGGTTCGGGCCCGGCTATGCGGCCGCTCACCCCGAAGTCGTCGCCTATTGGCGCGCCAAGACGCTCGCGAACGATCCGCAGTCCTATGTCGATGTCTATCGGCTCTATGCCGACAACGACCGCCAGCTATTGCACCGCCTGTCCGACATCGAGGCGCCGACCGTGATCCTCACCGGCGACGAGGATGCCGGCCAGACGCCCCGCATGGCCGAAGCGATGCAGTCCCGGATCGCGGGCGCCGAACGAATCATCCTGCCGGGAATCCGGCATATGCTGCCGCTCGAAGCGGCCGATACGCTTGTTGGGATCTTGCGCGACTTCGCCGGGCGATGCGCGCGCTAGCGGCGTGTCGTCGATCAGTTGGCGACACGCTCGGGGATGCCCGTCTCGCCTCGCCTTGAACGGCCGCCGGCTTGACGGCAGGATGCGCGGGCGCGAATCAAAAACGACGGTCGGGCCGCCTGACGGAATCCCTGCCAGCGCATCCCGAGGTCATCAACATGTCCACAGGGGAGGACACCGGACCATGACCATCCAGCGTTGGAATTATCCCAACGGCTATTTTCCGAAAGACGAGTACGAGGCCCGTTGGAAGAAGACCTACGCCGCCATGAAGCGGAAGAAATACGACATCGCCGTGGTTTTCGGCAAAACCGGCGGTCATTACGAGCGGGCCATGGAGACGCTCTATCTGACGCAGTTCTTCAGCGAGCGCTCCGGCCAGGAACCCGATTCTCCCTTGTGGAATGCCCATGCCTTCTGCGCGGTGATCATGGAGCCGGGCAAGGCGCCGGAGCTGCACGGCGAAATGCCGGAGGGCAAGCGGCGCTGGGTTCATTGCGGCAAATACGTCTATAGCGACGACATCGTGGCGACGACCGCCAAGTCGCTGAAGGCGAGAGGCTATCGCCGCGTGGCCTTCGTCGGCTCGGACTGCCTGCCGGTGAAGTATTTTCAGCAGCTCCAGGCCATGACCCCGAAGATCGAATATGTCTTCGACGACGACCTGATCCGCGAATGCCGCCGCATCAAGAGCCCGCGCGAGCTCGACATGTATCGGGAATGCGGCCAGATCGTCTCGAGCGCGCTCTACCGCCTCTGCGACGGGCTCTATCACGGCAAGACCGGCGCCGAAGCGGCGGCGGACGCGGCCCACGAGCTCACGCTCCGCGGCGCCTCCTGGCTTCGCACCCCGATCAATTTCGGCAACGACAGGGAAAGCATCTATTTCGAGCGGGACAATATCCCGGGCTACCCGAACTACGCGCCGAAGCGGGGCGATTTCGTCCGCACCTGGATCTACGGCCCGGTGCATCAGGGCTATTGGATCGATCCCGGCCGCAGCCTCGTCTGCGGCGGCAAGCCGAGCGCGGCGCAGCGCTCGCTGCTCGAGGATTCCTACGCCATCTGCCAGGCGGTGCTCGACACCGTGAAGGATGGGGTGAAGGTGCTGGCCGTCGCGCGTGCGGCGAACAAGGTCAAGAAGAAGGTCGGCGCCGGCTACGACCACGCCAGCCAGCAATGGCCCTATAACGGCCATGGCAACGGCATGATGTGGGAGCATCCGATGATCTGCGAAGGCGCCGTCAGCGAGGACGAGATCTTCGAGGAGGGCATGGTCGCCTCCGCGGAGTCCTTCATGACCCGCGACGGCGTCGGCTCGGCCGGCTGGGAGCAGAACTACATCGTCACCAGGAAGGGCATCGAGCTCATCACCACCACGCCGGTGATCTGGGACTGATCGATCTCGACGCCGACACGGGGGTCGGGCGAATCGCCCCGAGACGGATGGCCGGGGTTCCGATCGGGGCTCCGGCCATTTCCTTGCGGCCTGTCGGGGAGGCCGAGCTCGCGAAGGGCTTCCCACGGGATTCCGTCGCAAGGTTCGTCTAAGCTGCGGCGAACCTCGGCATCGGACCTCGGCATGACGGAACTCTATCTCGAAGATCTTACGGTCGGGCAGCGCTTCGTGAGCGAATCGCTGGTCCTCGACGAATCGGCGATCAAGGCCTTCGCGGCCGAGTACGATCCGCAGCCCTTCCATCTCGATCCCGAGGCCGCGAAGCATACTCTGTTCGCGGGCCTTGCCGCGAGCGGCTGGCATACGGCCGCGCTCACCATGCGGCTGCTGGTGTCGAGCCTCCCGATCAGCGGCGGGCTGATCGGGGCCGGCGGCGAAATCACCTGGCCGCGTCCCACGCGGCCCGGCGATCGGCTGCGGGTGGAAACCGAGATCATCGCCGTGACGCCGTCGAAGACGCGCCCCGATCGCGGGACCGCAACCATCCGGATCGAGACGCTCAACCAGCATGGCGAACCGGTCCAGGTCGCCACCATGCGCTCGATCGTTCCCCGCCGCGCTTGATCCGGCGCGGCGATTCCGGCGTCCATCTTCCCTTCCGCGATTCTGATCTATCGCCGTCGGCGCGTGTCCACGACATTCCCTCCGTGCTTCGATCGAGCGAAGAGGGAGCGACGTCTGATGTTAAAAATCTGTCATTAAACCGCTGTGACATTCGCAGGGCATTTATACACGCGTTAAGACCAAATCTGCGGTGAATTGTCGCCAATGCCCGCAGCCTTGAAGCTCCGCTGGCTTTCCCGAAAAACTCTATGATATTTCGCCATTCCCGCTGGTTATGGATGGCGTCCAAATTAAACCTTCCGCAATAAGAGAACTGTATCTCCACGGTCTAGACGCGACGGCTTCCGGACTAGGAAACACAACCGGAAGTAGTCTACCTCCAGCGTTCCGCGCCGCACTAGACAACGGAGATATCTATGACGTTCAAGGGACTGACTGGGGAAACCGCCAACGCCGAGGGGACTCCTTCGGGGGCGATTCTGCTCGAGGATGACCGCGACGCGACCATCCTCGGCGCCACCGCGACATACGATCCCTTCCGCCGCGACGAGAGCCGCCGCGAGCAGGAATCGCACCACGCTTCGACCTTCGGCCAGTCGGGTTCCGGTAACGACGCAGCGGATCCGGCTGTTGCGATTGCGGCGCCGACCGCGGCGATGGTTCCGAACGATCCTTACGCCAAGAGCCAATGGCATGTCGGCAATTCGCTCGGTCCCGACATCGATGCGCGCGAGGTATGGGATGACTATACCGGCCGCGGCGTAACGGTTGGCGTGATCGACGACGGTATCGACTATCGCCATCAGGATCTCGACGGCAACTACAACACGGCGCTCGACTACGACGCGCGCGATCGCGACGGCGATGCGATGACCAGCGATCGGACCGATGGGCACGGCACGCTGGTCGCGGGTGTCATCGGCGCGGAGATGAACAACGGCTATGGCGGCGTCGGCGTGGCGCCGGGGCCGATCTCGTCGGTTTCCGCATGGGCTATGGCGCCAATGGCTCCGGCAGCCAGCTTGCCGACAACCTGGCGCGGCAGGTCACCGTCGACGTCTCGAACAATAGCTGGGCCTACGACGCCTTTTTCTTCGATGACTTCAACGGGCCCTTCAAGGCGATGGGGGAAAGCCTCGCCCGAGGCGCCGCCGAGGGTCGCGACGGTCTCGGCACCATCTTCGTGTTCTCCGCCGGCAACTATCGCGGCAGCGGCGACAACACGAACTATCACAATTTCCAGAACTCGCAGTACGGCATCACGGTCGGCGCCATCGCGCAGAACGGCGCGATCGCCGGCTACAGCAATCCCGGCGCTTCGGTGCTGGTCGCGGCACCCGGCTCGGGCATCTACACGACCGATCGCCCCGGCACGGACGGGCAGGCATCCGGCGATTTCAAGTCGGTGAGCGGCACATCCTTCTCAGCGCCCGTGGTTTCGGGCGTGGTGGCGCTGATGCTCGAGGCCAATCCGGAGCTCGGCTATCGCGACGTGCAGGAGATCCTGGCCTACTCGGCGACGAGGGCCGGTACGACCGAGTCCGCCTGGCGCATCAATGGCGCGAAGGACTGGAACGGCGGCGGCCTCCACATCAGCGACGATTACGGCTTCGGCGTGGTCGACGCCCATGCGGCGGTCCGTCTTGCCGAGACCTGGAACGCCCAGAGCACCAAGGCCAATCTCGATCTGGCGACGGCGAGCTCCAATCGCATCGCGACCATCCCGGACGGCGGCACGCTCACCGACAGCGTCACCATCGCCAACGGCAATCTCAAGATCGACCGGGTCGACGTGGTGCTGAACATCGATCATGACGCGATCGGGCAGCTCATCGTCACGCTCACCTCGCCGAACGGTACCACCAGCACCCTCGTCAACCGGCCGGGCGGCGGCAGCAGCGGGCTCGACGACATCCGCTTCACCGTGGACAGCGTGCAGTTCTGGGGCGAGACCGGCAATGGCGCCTGGACGCTGACGGTGCAGGACAAGGCGACCGGCACGGTCGGGCGGCTCGAATCCTGGACGCTCAAGGTCTATGGCGATACCGACAGCGCCAACGACAGCTACATCTTCACGGACGAATTCGGCAAATTCACCTCGCTCGCCGATCTCGCGCGCCGCACGCTGACGGACACGGATGGCGGCATCGACCAGATCAATCTTGCGGCGGTGAAGTCCGACATCGTCCTCAATCTCAACCCGGGCATGCTCAGCACCGTCGCCGGCAACAGCCTGGCGATCGCTGCCGGCACGGTGATCGAGAACGCCTGCCTCGGCGACGGCGACGATCGCTTCACCGGCAATGCCGCCAACAACCGGGTGCTCGGCGGGCGCGGCGACGACATCCTCGATGGCGGCGCCGGCACGGACACGGCCATTTACTGGGGCGCGCTCTCGAATTTCAGCGTGTTTCGCGGCGCCGACGATTTCGTGGTGGTGGATTGCCGGCCCGGCGCCGGGATCGTCGACGAGGGCACCGACCTCCTGAGAGGCTTCGAAACGCTCGTCTTCGGCGGTATCTCCTATAGCGTCGCGTCGCTCCTCGGTGCGCCCGCGAACACCCCGCCGACCGCGATCGACGACACCGCCACGACGAACGAGGACCAGACGGTCACCGTCGCCTTGCTCGCCAACGATCTCAATCCCGACAACGACCCGCTTTCCGTTTCCGTGCTGTCGAATCCGTCGCACGGCTCGGTGACGGTCAACGCCAATGGCACGGTGAGCTACCGCCCGGACGCGAACTTCAACGGCACCGACAGCTTCGAATACACGGTGTCGGACGGGAAGGGCGGCAGCGACAGCGGGCGGGTCAGCGTCTCGGTGATCGGGGTCAACGACGCGCCGGTCGCCAACGCCGACATGGCGACGACCATGGCAGGTGCGCCGGTCGTCATCCGCGCGCTCGACAACGACACCGACGTCGAGGGCTCCGCGCTGCAGGCAAGCATCTTCAGCCAGCCCGCGAAGGGCCATGTCACGCTCAATGGCGACGGGACCTTCACCTACATTCCGGAAGCGGGCTTCACCGGCACGACGAGCTTCGTCTATCGGGTTTCGGACGGCACTTCCTGGAGCGGCACGGCGGCGGTGACGGTCACTGTCCTGTCGGCGAATGCGACGCCGGTCGCCAACGGCGACACCGTGGGCACCAACGAGGACGAGGCGGTGCGGTTCTACCCGCTCGCCAACGACACCGATGCCGACGGCGACAGCCTCTCGGCGAAGATCCTGACCCAGGCGCAGCGGGGCACGGTCACGGTCGATGCGGCCGGCGCTTTCCTCTACACCCCGACCGCCAACTACAACGGCGCGGATTCCTTCACCTACCAGGTGACGGACGGTCATGGCGGCAGCGCCTCGGCCACGGTCAATATCAACGTGAAGGCGGTGAACGACACCCCCGTCGCGGTCAACGATACCGGTGCTGCCATCAGCGCGGCGCAGCTCGGTGGCAGCCAGGCGATCCGGGTCGACGTGCTGGCGAACGATCGGGACGCCGACGGCGATCTCCTGACCACGTCGCTCCGCACCGCCGCCGCGAACGGCACCGTCACGCACAACAGCGACGGCTCTTTCATCTATACGCCGAAGGCGGGTTTCGTCGGCACCGACAGCTTCACCTACTTCGTGAAGGACGGCTCGGGCGCACAGGACTGGGCGCAGGTCTCGATCTCCGTGGCGCCGCTGCAGACGACGGGCAAGATCATCATGGGGACGTCGGCCGGCAACAAGCTCCGCGGCTTGGCGTCGGCCGAGAGCATCCACGGGCTCGAGGGCAACGATACGCTCTCCGGCGGCGGCGGCAACGATCGGATCGATGGCGGCGCGGGCAACGATCAGCTCAACGGCGATAGCGGGGACGATGTGCTGACGGGCGGGCTCGGCATCGACAAGCTCAGCGGCGGGACGGGCAAGGATCGCTTCGATTTCAACGACATCGCCGAACGCGGGGACAAGATCAGCGGCTTCGAGCGCGGCAAGGACGTGCTCGATGCGCGCGATCTCTTCGCGGACGTCACCAGCGACGGCGTTGATGTGATGAGCCTGATCGAGAATTTCGTCCGTCAGCGTTATGACGCTCCGTCCAAATCGATCATCGTCAGCGTCGATGTCGACGGTGCCGGCGGGCCTGCCGGTTTCGTGGATCTGGCGTCGATCTCCGGCGCGGGCTCGGCGCCGCTCCATGTCGGGACCGACATCGTGGTGGAGTAGTCGGCTCTTTCGGCGGGTCTTCGCGGGGCGGCGTCGGTCCTATTGACGCCGTCCCGCCACCGCGACCACTCTCGCGTTTTCCGCAAGGCGCGCGCGGGCGCCTGCGGAAAGCGCGAGCATGGGCGGCGGACCGATCATGGCGGAACCGGGCAGGAATGCCACGCGGGCCTCGCGGTCGTCGGCCGATCCGGCGCGGCTGTCCGGGATGCTGGCGACCGCGGAGGCGCATCGCGCCGCGCGCCGGCTGAAGCAGGCGGAGACGCTCTGCCGCAAGGCCCTCGATCTCGAGCCCGACGATCCGCGGGGGCTCCGTCTGCTCGGCGACCTGCTGCGGCAGACCGGTCGCGCGCGCGACGCCGTCGCACCCTATGAGCGCGCGCTCGCGGCGGATCCGAGCTATGCCGAGGCCCATCTCGGCCTCGGCGGCGCCTTGCAGCGCCTCGGCCAGACGGCGCGCGCGCTCGAAAGTTTCGAGCGGGCGGTCGCGCTGAAGCCCGACCTCCCCGACGCTCCCTATGCCGTGGCGGCGACCCTGCAGGCGCTCGGCCGGCTCGAGGAGGCGAAGGAGAAGTATGAGAGGCTGATCGCGGCGAAGCCGGACTGGGCGCCGCTGCACAACAACTACGGCAACGTTCTGAAGAGCATGGGGCAAACCGAGGCGTCGCTCGGCGCCTATCGCCGCGCGATCGCGCTCGAGCCGGACATGATCGAGGCGATCAACAATCTCGGCACCGCGCTCATGGAGCGGGACGAGCTCGACGAAGCCGAACGATGCTTCCGGCGCGCGGTCGCGCTGAAGCCGGGCTTCGTCGTCGCCTGCAACAACCTCGGGAACCTGCTGCAGGCGACCGGCCGGGACACCGAGGCCATCGCCTGCTACGAGCGGGCCCTGCGCATCGACGACGGCCTTCCGGAGCTGCATAACAATCTCGGCAACGCGCTTCGGAACAGGGGCGAGAGCGAGCGCGCCATCGCCTGCTACGGCAAGGCGATCAAGCTGCGTCCGAAGTTCGCGGCGGCGCACAACAATCTCGGCAATGTGCTGAAGGACCAGGGCCGGCTGGAGCAGGCGCTCGCCGCCTACCGGCAGGCGCTCGCGATCAATCCGCGCTTCGCCGAGGCGCACAACAATCTCGGCAACACGGCGCGGGACATGGGACGGCTGCTGGAAGCCGAGGCGGCCTACCGCCAGGCGCTTGCCCTGAAGCCGGACAGCGTCGAGGCGCTCAACAATCTCGGCAGCGTGCTCAAGGACTGCGGCAGGCTCACGGATGCGCTCGCGGCGCTGCGCCGGGCCATGGCGCAACGACCGGATTTCGTGACGGCGCATCAGAACTACCTGATGAACATCCAGTACGATCCGGATACCACGCCGGAAACCTCGCTCGAGGCGCATCGCGCCTTCGACCGGGCCTTCGCGGCCCCGCTCGCCGCCGAGATCCGGCCTCATGCGAACGTTCCGGATCCCGCGCGTCGCCTGCGGATCGGCTATGTTTCCGGCGATTTCGGCCATCATCCGGTCGGGCGCTTCCTCGGCCCCGTGCTCCCGGCGCATGACCGCTCGCAGTTCGAGATCGTCGCCTATTCGGACCGGCTGAACGAGGACGAGATCACCGCCGCGCTTCGCGCCGGTTGCGACCGGTGGCGGCGCATCGTCGGGATCGGGGATTCTGCGCTTGCCGAAAGGATTCGCAGCGACGGCATCGACATCCTGGTCGACCTCTCCGGCCATACGGCGGACAACCGGCTCCTCGCCTTCGCGCGCAAGCCGGCGCCGGTGCAGGCGAGTTGGGCCGGCTATGTCGGCACCACGGGCCTCTCGACGATGGATTATCTGATCTCGGACGCGCGAGAGACGCCGGCGGGCTCGGAACGGTTCTACACCGAGCGGATCCTTCGCCTGCCGGATTGCTATGTCTGCTTCGCGCCGCCGGCCTATGCACCCGCCGTCGGGCCGTTGCCCGCCTCGGCGACGCGCCACGTCACCTTCGGCTGCTTCAACAATCTCGCAAAGCTCAATGCGGGGGTGATCGCGCTCTGGGCGAGGTTGCTGAAGCGGCTGCCGGACGCGCGGCTCGTGCTGAAGACGCATCAGCTCTCCGACCCGGCGATGCGCGGCCTCTGCGCGAGCTGGTTTGCGGCCGAGGGAATCGCGCCGGCACGGCTCGAGCTTCAGGGGAAATCCCCGCATCGCGCGCTGCTCGAGCAGTATAACCGCATCGATATCGCGCTCGATCCCTTCCCCTATTCGGGTGGCCTCACCACGCTCGAGAGCCTGTGGATGGGCGTGCCGGTCGTGACCTTGGGCGGCGAGCGCTTTGCGGCCCGGCACGCGGTCTCGCATCTGACGGCAGCCGGGCTTGCCGATCTGGTGGCGGACGGACCCGGCTCCTACCTCGAGATCGCGGCGGGCCTGGCCGCGGATCTGCCGCGCCTCGCGGCGTTGCGCTCGGGTCTTCGCGAGCGCATGGCCCGTTCGCCCCTGCTCGACGGGCCGCGCTTCACCCGCAATCTCGAGAGCGCCTATCGCCGGATCTGGCGCGACTGGTGCGAGCGGCAGGCCGCCTCATTCTCGTTTTCGCAGGGCCGATAGAGCCCGCGCCCGGCGTCGCGGTTTCGGAATCGAAAGCCGGCGCCAACGAAAACCGGTGCCCTTCGGCCTCCGCTTCATTTCGATGGGGTTGCCGCGGCGGGCATCTGATCCTCCAGCGCGAGCAGGGGAACCCAGTTCTGCGCCGAGGCGACATGGGCCTCGAGCGCGGCAAGCCAGCCATTTTCCCGCCAGGCCGTCAGGGTTTCCGCCGGGAGCGACCGCAACTTCTCGGGATCGATCACCCGGAGGTCGCGGATCGTGGTGCGCACCGCGAGCCGTCCCGGCGCGAGGTTGCGGCTCGGCATCAGGAGATCCTGCGGCAGGGTGTTGGCAAACGCCTCCGTCTTCTCGAAGGCAACGCCGAGCTTTGCGGCGAAGGCAAGCTTCTCCTTGCAGAGCTTCGTCATTTCGCCTTTCTCGAAAAGCTTGTCGGGCGCGGCCCGGTCGAGCAGCGGCGAGCCTTCCTCGATGCCGAGGGTGAGGCTGTCCGGCGTTTCCTTGCTGTAGATCGTGATGAAGGGAAAGCGCCGCAGCGTCGCCGGGACGTAGTAGCCGCTGCGCCAGTTTCCCTCCCTGTCGACGAAGAGATTGACGCCTGCCATGCCGCCCACGACGCAGACGGCACGCGGCGGATTTCCGCTGGAAAAGGCGAGCGGATAGAACTTCGCGGCTTCCTCGAACTCGGCCGCGACGAGCGGGATGATGTTGGCCGCCGCAGCGAAAGCGTAGTTCGGGCCGCGCAGCCCGAGGTCGGCATGCTTCGTGCGCGAGAGCGGCACGACCTTCTGGAAGAAATCCGGACGCGAGGGTGGGCGCGTCGCGGGCTCGGCATCGGCCTTACGATGATCGGCGAACGGCGGCAGCCGGAGCTTCGTCTGATGGTCGCGGATCGCCGGCTTGTCCCGCATGTCGAGGCCGCGAAAGTAGCGCTTCTGCCAGCGCGCCAGCCGTTCCGGCGTATCGCGCTGGGTCAGCTTGTCCGAGAATTCGCCGCGCTCGCGGCCCCACTGCTCGAAATCCGCCCGAAGTTCGGCATCGCTCCCCATGTCGCGGATCTCCGGCTCGACCGTCTCGAGCAGCCCGCGCTGCACCGGGTAGAGGAAGCAGAAGGGCTCGCCCTCCTCGAAGGAAACCCAGTGATCGGAACGGGTGAACTGCCAGTTCATGGTGAAGCTGTAGGGCGCCCAGTCGGTCTCGATCACCCCGCTCAAGGGATAGAGCCCGTCCTTCGGTTCGTTCGGCGAGCCGCCGACGAGGAGATTCCAGCCGGGTTCGGTTCGGAAAACGCCATGGACATGGAAGGTCAGAACGCCATGGCCGAAAACGCTCGTCGGACGGAAGGAAGGCTGAGCGGCGCAACGGATGTCGATCGCGCCGAGATCGCCGCCGCCGTTCCAGCGTGCGGTGAAGGAGGCCTGGCAAAGCAGCTCCCAGCCATGGGCGTTGGCGATGTTGAGCGGGAGGCAGCGATAGGCGAAGGCCTCGTCGGTTTCGTCCATCCATCGCCGCAAAGGCGAGGCGGGGCGCAGCTTTGCGCCCCCGTGAGGCGTCGCGTAGAAGATCAGCTTCATCGATGCGCCCTCTCGCGCGGAAGCGATCGCTCGTCGGCATTTAGCCGGAAACCGCATCGCCGAAAAAGCCGCATCGAAAATCCTTCGCGACGCTGCGGCGAATCGCATTGCGCGATCGCGCTCGATCGACCGCGCAAGGGACGGATCCGACAGGCGAGGGAGGGGCCGACAGGGACTGTGAAGTTCTTCACAGTTTTTCGAAACTGTCGCCTGATTGTTCGGATTCGAACCGACCCGACGACCCTACTTATGGGGGCTCCCGCCGGCGGAAAAACTAGGGGTGTGGTTAACGACGTTGACGTATCGCGACAATGTAACTTCGTTGCCTAAACATCGTAAAAGCCGAAAAAAACAATCAAAACTTAACTTAGTTTAAAGCGCTTGTTTCGTGGCACGCGCAAGCTCGCACCCTCTCGATTGCTGTCGCATTCAAAACCCTTCGGGGGGGAGCACGATGAAAAACATGACATTGAGGAACATGCTGTATGCGGGGGCGGCGTCTGCTGCGCTGCTCGTCGCCGCGCCGGCTTGGGCCGACGTGTTCGTCCAAGCGGACATCCACAAGACCAAGGACATTACGGTCACCGAGCACATCACGATCGACAAGACGATCAATCTCGACGTCGACGTGAACATCGTGCCCGGCAAGGCCGCCGAAGCGACTGGCATCATCAACCAGCAGAATTACGACAATGAGGCCTGCGGCAACTGCGCCGAGAAGGCCGATTCGATCGTGAACTCGTTGGGCGGCGGTGCGTCGGAAGGCAACACCGGCATCGTCAACGTCAACCAGTCC
>CAZMUZ010000035.1:0-31494 GCA_964569315.1 uncultured Rhodospirillaceae bacterium
CTCAAAACACCCAGACCCGCCGCCCGCGCATCCCTTCCTCAAAACAACAATGTCAAACAGCGCCGCATCGCCGCCGAAACGCTCTCGGCCCATGCGAGGCAGCTACCGGAAAACCCGGCTCGCTATCTCGCCATCTTACGATGCGGATCCTGTGCGCTCCGCCCCGGTTGAAAACCCGTTTGGGGCGCACTCTGTGCTCGTTCCCCCGAGGGAGAGACGAGCAAGGGCCGGCGTTTCCGCCGACCCGTTATCGGCGCTTATATAGGCCTATCGTCTTTCCCCGTCCAGTACGAAAGCCGTGCAGCGGCGCGATTTCCGACCGATCCGGTGGATAACTGGAGGGGGCGGCTAGAGAATGCCGAGCGACCGCAATTCGAGCAGCAATTCCGGCGGCAGATCCTCGCGGCTTTTGACCGAGCCTGCGCCGAGATCGCCCGGCGCGTCCTTGGGCTCGAGATAGCGCCAGCCCTGGAAGGCGCGATGGGGGTGCGGCATCACCGTCACCAGTTTCGGAGCGAAGCAGATCGCGCAACGCTCGATGCCATCCTTCCCGCGCCGCGGCTCGAGCCCGATGATCGGCTGGCGCACCTGCACGAAGCCTTTGATGACCCAGTAGAGGGAGCCGCCTTCCAGCACCTCGTCGCGGCGCTTCGGCATGGTGCGCGTCACATGCTCGAGACGCACCTTGCCGCTTCGCTTCCGGGAGGCGCGTGCGCGTTCCTTCACCCAGTCCTCGAGCTCGGCCACCGTATCGACGCCGACGCAGAGCTTGATGAGGTGGACGGTCATGCCGTGGCCGACTTCGAGGTCTTGGCAGCGAGCGCCCGCGCCACCTTGGATGCTGCGGGACGCCCCAGCTCGTCCGAGATGTACCGGCCGGCCGCGGCAAGCACCGCCAGATCGACGCCGGTCGCGATGCCGAGACCATCCAGCATGTAGAGAACGTCCTCGCTCGCCACATTGCCGGAGGCGCCTGGCGCGTAAGGGCAGCCGCCGAGCCCGGCCACCGAACTGTCCGTCACCGCGATACCCAGCTCGAGTGCCGCCAGGATGTTCGCGAGCGCCTGCCCATAGGTATCATGGAAATGCACGGCGAGCCGTTCGCGCGGCAGGCGCGCCGCCACCGCTTCGATCATCGCCTGCGCCTTCGCCGGCGTGCCGACGCCGATCGTGTCGCCGAGCGAGATCTCGTAACAGCCGAGCTGGAGCAGCCCGGCCGCCACCTCGGCCACCCTGGCCGGCGCGATTTCCCCCTCATAGGGGCAGCCGAGCACGCAGGAGACGTAGCCGCGCAGCTTGATGCCGGCTTCGGCGGCCGCCGCCGCGACCGGACGAAACCGCTCCAGGCTTTCGGCGATCGAGCAGTTGATGTTCTTGCGCGAAAAGCTTTCCGAGGCCGCCGCGAAGACAGCGATCTCATCGGCGCCCGCCGCGCGCGCAGCCTCGAAGCCCTGCATGTTCGGCACCAGCACGGGATAGCTGACCCCTGGCCGCCGCCTGATGCCGGCCAAGACCTCCGCACTGCCCGCCATCTGCGGCACCCACTTCGGCGAGACAAAGGCCCCCGCTTCGATCGCGGAAAGCCCGCTCTCGGCCAGTCGCTCGATGAGGGCGATGCGAGTCGCGACCGGCACGGGCGCAGGCTCGTTCTGGAGCCCGTCTCGCGCACCGACTTCGACCATCCGCACCTGTTTCGGCAGTCTTGCCATCTCACGCCTGCCAGTTGGGCTTGCGCTTCTCGAAAAAAGCGGCGATGCCCTCGCGCGCTTCAGGATGCGCCCGCATCCGGGCGATCCGCTCGGCCGTATCGTCGATCATGGCCGAATTGATCGGCCCGCGTCCGACACGACGGATCAGCTTCTTTGTCGCCGCTTGCGCCTCGGGCGCACCCGCCTCGAGGCTTTCTATGAACCCCGCCGTCGCAGCCGAAAGATCCTCCGCGACCTCCGTGACGAGGCCGAGGGCGAGCGCAGTCGCCGCATCGAACCGCTCGCCCGTCAGAAAATAGCGGCGCGCCGCCCGTTCGCCGATCGCCTGTACGACATAGGGGCTGATGACGGCAGGAATGAGTCCGATGCGCACCTCGGTCAGACCGAAAATCGCGACAGGCGACGCAACGACGATGTCGCAGGCCGCTACCAGCCCTACGCCGCCGCCGAGGGCCGCGCCCTGGACCGCCGCGATAGTCGGCTTCGGCATGAAATTGAGGAGCTGCAGCAACAAGGCCAGCTGCTTGGCATCGGCAAGGTTCTCGGCCTCGTCATAGGCCGCCATGCGGCGCATCCAGTCGAGATCGGCACCGGCCGAGAAACTCTTGCCGCTCGCCCGAAGCAGGAGGATGCGCGCTGCGTCGTCGCCCTCGATGCGCTGCAGGGTGGCAATCAGCGCCTCGATCAGCTCTTCGTCGAAGGCATTGTGCCGTTCCGGCCGATTGAGCGTGACCGTCGCGACACCTCGTGCGATCTCCAGCTCGACGCGCGCCATCGCGGCTACATCCGGAAGACGCCGAAGCGGCTGTCGCCGATCGGCGCGTTCAACGACGCTTCGAGCGCCCGGCCGACGACGTTCCGCGTCTCGGCCGGATCGATGATCCCGTCGTCCCAGAGCCGCGCGCTCGCATAGAGCGGATGGCCCTGATCTTCGTATTGGGCGCGGAGCGGCGCTTTGAAGGCTTCCTCCTCCTCCTTGCTCCAGCTCTTGCCCTTCGCCTCGAGATTGTCGCGCCGCAGCGTCGCGAGCACGGAAGCCGCCTGCTCGCCGCCCATGACGGAGATGCGCGAATTCGGCCAAGCGAAAAGGAAGCGCGGTCCATAGGAACGCCCGCACATCGCATAGTTTCCAGCGCCGAAGCTGCCGCCGATGATGACGGTGATCTTCGGCACATCGGCACAGGCGACGGCCATCACCATCTTGGCGCCGTCCTTGGCGATTCCGCCTGACTCGTACTTCTTGCCGACCATGAAACCGGTGATGTTCTGCAGAAACAGCAGCGGAATCCGCCGCTGCGCGCAGAGCTGGACGAAATGCGCCCCCTTCTGTGCCGATTCCGAGAACAGAATGCCCTTGTTCGCGAGAATGCCGACGGGAATGCCGCGAATATGGGCGAAGCCGCAGACGAGCGTCGCGCCGTAGAGCGGCTTGAAGTCATCGAACTCGCTGCCGTCGACGATGCGGGCGATCACCTCGCGCACCTCATAGCCCTTGCGCAGGTCGAGCGGCACGATCCCGTAGAGCTGCTTCGGGTCGTAGAGCGGCTCGACCGGTTCGCGCCGTTCCGTGCCGCCCGGCGGCAGTCGGTTCAGGTGCCGCACGATGCCCCGCGCCAGTTCGAGCGCATGGGCATCGTCCTTCGCCATATGGTCGGCGACGCCTGAAATGCGCGTATGGACATCGGCCCCGCCGAGCGCTTCGGCCGTGACCACCTCGCCCGTGGCCGCGCGCACCAGCGGCGGCCCGCCGAGGAAGATCGTGCCTTGCCCCTTCACGATGATGGTTTCGTCCGACATGGCTGGTACATAGGCGCCGCCGGCCGTGCAGGAGCCCATCACCACGGCGATCTGCGGGATCCGCGCCGCCGACATGCGCGCCTGATTGTAGAAGATCCGCCCGAAATGCTCCCGATCGGGAAAGACCTCGTCCTGGTTCGGCAGGTTGGCGCCACCCGAATCCACTAGATAGACACAGGGCAGCGCGTTCTCGCGCGCGATCTCCTGCGCCCGAAGGTGCTTCTTCACGGTGAGCGGGTAGTAGGTACCGCCTTTCACCGTGGCGTCATTGCAGAGCACAACGCAATCGCGGCCCGCGACGCGGCCGATCCCGGTAATGAGGCCCGCCGCCGGAACATTGTCCTCATAGACGCCCTGCGCCGCGAAGCCGCCAAGTTCGAGAAAGGCGGTGCCGGGATCGATCAGCTTCCGGACGCGCTCGCGTGGCAACAGCTTGCCGCGCGCGACATGCTTCTCGCGGGCGCCCGTATCGCCGCCCTGGCGGATTTCGGCCTCGAGGGCGGCGATCTTCGCGACCTCGGCAGCCATCGCGTCGGCGCGGTCGCGAAACTCGTCGGTGTCGGGATTTACGGCAGAGGAAAGGATCGGCATGGGCGCCAGCATCGCCGCTCCCGCCGGGGCGGACAAGGGGGAAGCGCAATGCTGGAATCGTCACGCAGCCTTGCGTTCGGCGTCGGAACTCACCACCCGCCGCGGGCGAGCCACTCCTCGATCTGCGGCAGCCTGTCATGGCCCCAGAACGGCTCGCCATCGACGAATATGAAGGGCGATCCGAACACCCCCCGCGCTATCGCCCGGTCGGTTTCCCGGCGCAGACGTTCCTTTATCGCCGCCCCCTGGATCGCAACCGTCAATTCTGCCGGATCGATTCCGATCGCGGCGCCGACCTCCGATGCCGTCGCAGGGTCGCCGACCGGCCGGCCCTCGCCGAAGACGCAGCCATAGACGGCAGCCGCATAGCGCTTCGCCGTGGCCGGATCGCGTTCCTCCAGCCAGTAGAAGGCACGTGAAGGCGCGAGCGCGATGAAGGGAAAGGGCGACGGCATCCGAAACGGCGCCCCGAAGCGACGCGCCGAGCGGGTGAAATCGCGAATGTGATAGGGGCCGCGCATCGGCTGGTCGGGGAGCGGCGATTGTCCGGTGGCCTTGAAGGCCGCGCCCAGCATGAAGGGGTGCCAGGACACCGTGCGCCCATGCTTCGCGGCGATCGCGTCGATCTGCAGCGAGGCGAGATAGCCGTAGGGCGAGGCAAAATCGAAGTAGAACTCGAGCGGCGGCGCCATGCTTCCCGTTCCCTAGCCGGCGGCGGCCAGACCCTCGCCGGCCGGCGCCGGAAAACGCTGCTTGAAGATGAAGGCCTGGTCGGTAGGTCCGTCGCGATGCAGCCGTTTGAGACGATCCATCGCCTCGCCGAGGGTCGGCAGGCTCCCGGCGGGGAGCCACCAGAGGACCATATGGGGCCGGCCGAGCGTCTCGAACCAGTCGCGGCGGCGCGCCAGTATGCCGCTATGCCCGGTACGGTAAGTGAAATCGAACAGCGTCTCGACCGATTCCCAGACCGTCAGATTGACGATCATCAGCGGATCGTCGGCGACGCGAATATCCGTCGCGCTGCCGCCCTCGCCTTGAAGCCGCCAGACGAAGCCCGGGCTCGCTTCCGCGAGCGCATTGATCGGAGCGAGCACCGCCACGAAATCGGCGATCTGCGGATCGTCGAGCGGCGCCTTCAGCCGGCCGATATTGAGCTGCCCCAAGTGCCAGCCGCCTACCATGGGATCGGCGTGCCGTCGTAGTTGTAAAAGGCGCCCGTATCCGCCGGCTTCATCTGCGCGATCATGCGGCGCAGGCCCTCGGCGCTCGTCGTCACCGGTACGGGCGCATCCGGCCCGCCCATGTCGGTCTGGACCCAACCGGGATGCATGACCGCGATGGTGATCCCCTTCGGCTTGAGCTCGATGGCAAAGCTCTTCATCGCGGCGTTGAGCGCCGCCTTGCTCGACCGGTAGGCATAGGAGCCACCGCGAGAATTGTCGCCGATGCTTCCCATGCGGCTGGTCACGTTCAACACGCGCGGATCCTTGGCCAGCGCGAGATGCGGCAGGAAGGCCTGCAAGATGCGGACCGGCGCGATGCTGTTCACCCGGAAAACCTCGGACCATTCATCGGGATCCGTATCGTCCTCCGGCCCGCCCAGCGCCGCATTGTTGATCAGAAGATCGATCGCCTCTCCCGTCAGCTCCTTCGCAAGTCGGTCGATCTGATCCTCGTCGGTCACATCGAGCTCGTGGAGATGGATGTCGCCCCGAAGAGCCTTCAGCGCCTTGCCGCTTGCAGGATCGCGCAGGCAGGCATGGACGCGCCATCCCTCCGCCGCATATTGCCGCGCAAGCTCGAGCCCGATCCCGCGGTTGGTGCCGGTGATGAGGACAGTCGGCATCGTCATTGCTCCTGCTTCAAATCCAACGCTCGAACGGTGCGACGAGCCGGTGCAAGACCCCGTCTCACCCGCGGCCGGGCCGATCCCGGCGATTGTCCCGACGGCGCTTCGCCGTAACCTCGATCTCGATCTTCATTCGCGGATCCACGAGCGGCGCCACCACCGTCGTATTGGCCGGCCTCGCCTCCTTGCACCAGCGGCCGATCACCGGCGCCACCGCCGGAAAGATGGCGGCATCGGCAAGATAAACGCGGATGCGCACCAGTTCCGCCATGCTCGATCCCGCCTCGCCGAGCGCCCAGGCTATCGTCCGGAAGCATTGCTCGGTCTGCTCGACCGGGTCTTCGACGATCGTGCCCGCCTTGTAGTCGAAGCCGGTGGTGCCGGAGACGAACACCCAGTCGCCATCCACCACGGCGCGGCTGAAACTGGCGAGCGCCTCGAAGCTCGAGCCGGTCGAGATTCTCTGGCCGACCATCGCCGCTACTTCGCCTTGCGGCACGGACGGCGCAGCAATTCGCCGCCGCAGTTCGGGCAGCGATGCGACATCCCGGCCGTGCAATCGCCGCAAAAGGTGCATTCGAAGCTGCAGATAAAGGCCTCCTCCGACGGATGCGGAAGGGTTTTTCCACATTTCTCGCAGCTCTCGCGCATCTCCAGCGCCATCTGAAGCTCCTTCCTTCTCGGGCTCAGGCGGTTTCTTCGAAAAGCTCGCGGCCGATGAGAAGGCGCCTGATCTCGGAGGTGCCTGCACCGATCTCGTAGAGCTTCGCGTCGCGCAGCAATCGGCCCGTCGGATAGTCGTTGATATAGCCGTTGGCGCCGAGGATCTGGATCGCCTCCAGCGCCATCCAGGTCGCCTTCTCCGCGGCGTAAAGAATGGCGCCGGCAGCGTCGCGCCGGGTGGTTTGGCCCCGATCGCAGGCGCGGGCGACGGCATAGACGTAGGCTTTGGCCGCATTCATCGCCGTATACATGTCGGCGATCTTGCCCTGCATGAGCTGAAACTCGCCGATCGCCTTCCCGAACTGGTGCCGCTCGTGGATATAGGGCAACACCACATCCATGCAGGACTGCATGATGCCGATGGGGCCGCCCGCGAGCACGGCGCGCTCATAGTCGAGGCCGCTCATCAGCACCTTTACGCCGTCGCCCACCTTACCGAGCACCTGCTCCTTGCCGACATGGCAGTCGCTGAACACCAACTCGCTGGTGTTGGAGCCCCGCATGCCGAGCTTGTCGAGCTTGGGAGAGGCGGCGAAGCCTTTCATGGTCTTCTCGATGAGGAAAGCCGTGATGCCGCGCGAACGCGCCGTCGGATCGGTCTTCGCATAGACCACCAGGACGTTGGCGTCGGGGCCGTTGGTGATCCACATCTTCGTGCCGTTGAGCAGGAACCCGTTGCCCTGCGGCTCGGCGCGGAGCTTCAAACTCACCACGTCCGACCCCGCCTGCGGCTCGCTCATGGCGAGCGCGCCGATGTACTCGCCCGAGATCAGCTTCGGGAGATAGCGCTTCCTCTGTTCGTCGCTGCCGTTGCGGCGGATCTGATTGACGCAAAGATTGGAATGGGCGCCGTAGGAAAGCCCCACGCTGGCCGATGCCCGGCTCAGCTCCTCCATCGCGACGACATGCTCGAGATAGCCCATGCCGGCGCCGCCATGGGCGGGATCCGCGGTGATGCCGAGCAATCCCAGCGCCCCCATCTTCCGCCAGAGATCCATGGGGAATTGATTGCTGCGGTCGATCTCGGCCGCGCGCGGCGCGATCTCCTCGGCGGCAAAGCCCGCCACCTGTTCACGAAGCATGTCGGCCGTTTCGCCCAGCCCGAAATCGAGCGGCTGGAAACGCCAGTTCGAGCCCTGCGCCATGTCGGGAAACTCCTCCGGCGCGGGAGCCTAGCGCGCGACTAAAGCAGGAACAAGGTCGCGAGGCCGAGAAAGGAGAAGAAGCCGAGGACGTCCGTCGTCGTAGTCAGGAAGGGCCCCGCCCCGGTCGCCGGATCGATGCCGAGCCGAGCCAGCGTGATGGGGATGATCGTTCCCGCCATCCCGGCCCAGACCATGTTGAAAATCATGGCCCCCGCAAGCACGGCGCCGAGCGCCGCGCTGCCGAACCAGAAACCGGCGACTGTCCCGACAATGGCCGCAAACACGATGCCGTTGATGGCCCCGACCAGCAGCTCCTTGAGGATGAGGCGCCGGACGGCACTGCCGCGCGGCTGGAGATCGCGCGTCGCGAGCGCACGGATCGTCACGGTGATGACCTGTACCCCCGCATTGCCGCCCATTGCAGCCACGATCGGCATCAGCACCGCGAGCGCCACGATCTGCTCGATGGTCGCCTCAAACTGCGAGATGACCGTGGCGGCGATGGCGGAATTGCAGAGCGTGACCACCAGCCAGCGCACGCGCCGCCAGGCGGTCTGGCCGACCGGGGCATGGAAATCGGTTTCGCTCACACCGACGATGCCGAGCAGGTCTTCCTCGGCTTCTTCCTCGATGACGTGCACCACGTCGTCGACAGTGATCACCCCCAGCAACCGCCCGCTTTCGTCCACGACCGGTGCCGAGACGATGCCGTATTGCCGAAAGAGATGCGCCGCAGATTCCTGGTCCATTTCCGCCGGGATCACGCGGAACTCAACATCCATGATGTCGGTCAGCTTCACCGTCCGACGGTTCCGGATAGCACGTGACAACGGCACCTGACCGATCGGCTTGTGCATCGGGTCGACGATGAAGAGATCGTAGAAATCCTTCGGCAGGTCATCCTTGGCGCGGAGATAGTCGATCGCCTCGCCCACCGTCCAATGCCGCGGCAGCGCCACCAGATCGCGCTGCATCAGGCGGCCGGCGCTGTCCTCGGGATAGGTCAGGCCCTGCTCGAGGAAGGCACGGTCCTCGGCCGGCATGGCTTCGAGGATGCGCCGTGTGTCGTCTTCGTCGAGATCGCCCAGAATCTCGACCGCATCGTCCGTTTCGAGCTCGGTCACCGCCTGCGCGAACTCGCGCGGCCCCATCAGCTCGATCACCTCGGCGCGCACCGCCTCGTCCAGATGGTTGAGGGTTTCCGGATCGATGACATGGCGGGCGACCGCAATGACGAGCCGGCGCTCTTCCGGCGTCAGCTCCTGCAGAAGGTCGGCAAAGTCCGCTGCATGCAGCTCCTGCGCGATCTCCTCGACCCGATCGAGCGCTCCGGCTTCGACCGCTCCGCGTATACGCGCGACGATTTCGGGCGAGATACCGACCATGGTGTCGGCATCGGCAGCGAGCGGCGCCTCCTCGGGAATGCGGGGCGCCTCCTCGCTCATGGACGCCGACCGGCCTCGACGGCGGCCTGGGCGTCCACGGCGGCGACGGCGGTCATGTTCACGATGCCGCGCACCGTGATCGAGGGCGCCACGACGTGGGCGGGCAGCGCCATGCCCATCAGCATCGGCCCTACCGACTGGCCGGCGCCCAGGGTCTTCAGGAGGTTGAAAGCGATGTTGGCGGCATCGAGATTGGGCATGACCAGGAGGTTCGCCGTGCCCGCCAGCCGCGAGTTCGGAAAGAGGCGTGTGCGGATGAGCTCGGAGATCGCGCCGTCGCCCTGCATTTCGCCTTCGACCTCGAGTTCCGGCAGCCGGTCGTGGATAAGGCCGAGTGCCACCCGCATCTTGACTGCGGACTCGCTGCTGCTGCTGCCGAAATTGGAATGGGAGAGCAGCGCCACCTTCGGCGTGATGCCGAAGCGGTGGATTTCCTCGGCCGCCAAACGCGTCATCTCGGAAATGTCTTCCGCAGTCGGGTCGACGGCCACATGCGTATCGCAGATGAAGAAATTGCCCGAGGGCAGCACCAGGGCCGTCAGCGCGAAGGGTTGCTCGACGCCGGGCGCCAGCCCCACGACGCTCAGCACATGTTCGAGATGGCGCGAGAAGCGGCCATAGGTGCCGCAGATCATGGCGTCGGCGTCGCCGCGCTTCACCATCAGCGCGGCGATGACGGTCGTGCTGCCGCGCACCTGCGCCTGAGCGAAGTTCGGCGACACGCCGCGGCGCTCCATGATCTTGTGATAGAGCGTCCAGTATTCCTTGAAACGGGGATCGTTTTCGGGATCGACCAGGTCGAAATCGAGGTCCGGCTTGATCCGCAATCCGAGCTTCTGCAGCCGGTAGCCGATCACGCTTCGCCGGCCGATCAGAACCGGGCGCGCCAGCTTCTCGTCCACCACCGTCTGCGCCGCCTGGAGCACCCGCTCTTCCTCGCCTTCGGCATAGCAGACCCGTTTCAGGTCGCGGCGGGCCCGTACGAACATGGGCCGCATCAGGAGCCCGGAGCGGAAAGCGAAGCGATTGAGGTTGTCCCGGTAGGCCCCGAGATCGGCAAGCGGCCGGGACGCGACGCCGCTGGCCATCGCCGCCTCGGCGACGGCCGGCGCGATGGCCAGGATGAGTCGGGGATCGAACGGGCGCGGAATGAGATAGTTCGGCCCGAAGCTCGGCACATCGCCGCCATAGGCGTTGGCGACGATGTCGGAAACTTCTGCCTCGGCGAGGGCGGCAAGGGCCTTCACCGCAGCGATCTTCATCGCTTCGTTGATGGTCGTGGCGCCGACGTCGAGCGCGCCGCGGAAGATGAAGGGAAAACAGAGGACGTTATTGACCTGGTTCGGATAGTCGGACCGGCCCGTGGCGATGATCGCGTCGTCGCGAACCGCTTTCACCTCGTCCGGCAGGATCTCCGGCACCGGGTTGGCGAGGGCCAGTATGATCGGCCGGGGGGCCATCTTCCGTACCATCTCCGGCTTCAGCACCCGAGGCGCGGAAAGCCCGAGGAAGATATCCGCATCGGCGATCACGTCACCCAGCGTCCGGGCGTTGGTCTCTTTGGCGTAACGGGCCTTGTTGAGGTCCATCTCTTCGGTCCGGCCGCGATAGACCACGCCTTTGATGTCGGTGACGACGATGTTGTCCATCGGCAGGCCGATGCTGACCAGGAGATCGAGGCAGGCGAGCGCCGCGGCTCCCGCACCCGACGCGACGAGTTTCACGGAGTCGATACTCCGGCCGGTCACCTTGAGGGCATTCAGCACCGCCGCGCCGACGATGATCGCCGTGCCATGCTGATCGTCATGGAAGACCGGGATCTTCATGCGCTCGCGCAGGCGACGCTCCACCTCGAAACATTCCGGGGCCTTGATGTCCTCGAGATTGATGCCGCCGAAGCTGGGCTCGAGGCTTGCCACGATGTCCACCAGCTTGGCGGGATCCCGCTCCTCGATCTCGAGATCGAACACGTCGATCCCGGCGAAGGTCTTGAAGAGGACCGCCTTGCCCTCCATCACGGGTTTCGCCGCCAGCGGGCCGATCGCGCCGAGACCGAGCACGGCAGTGCCGTTCGTGATGACGGCGACGAGGTTGGCGCGGCCGGTGACGACCGCCGCCTGCGCCGGATCCTCGACGATCGCCTCGCAGGCCGCCGCGACGCCGGGCGAGTAGGCGAGCGCGAGATCGCGCTGGTTGGCAAGCGGCTTGGTGGCGACGACCGCCAGCTTACCGGGAACCGGAAGGCGATGATAGTCGAGCGCGCTCTGGCGCAGATCGTCAGCCATTGTCGGAGCCCCAAAGAACGAGATCGCACGATGCCGCAGGAGTATATCGGGCGACGTACAACCTGCCATGAGCGAAGTCGTCACTGGGGCCGGAAAAGCTTGAGCCCGCGCGGCGGTCGGCCGGCGGGCTCAGCTCGATGGTGCGGTCGAGAAGACTCGAACTTCCACGGGATCGCTCCCACAGCGACCTCAACGCTGCGCGTCTACCAGTTCCGCCACGACCGCAAAATCGTCGGGATGGCGCTTGCCATCGGCGGCAGCGGGGAATAGCAAATCGGCAGCGGGCTTTCAAGCCAAGAAAGCCCGGAAGAGCCGCAGAAAGCCCGGTTTCCCAAGGAGCAGCCATGGCGTCGCCGGAGTGGTGGATAAGCGAGGGGCTGACCCCCTACCCCGCCGCTGTCGCCACCATGGAGGCGCGGGTGGCCGGCATTGCCGCAGCAACCGCCCGGGAACAGGTCTGGCTGGTCGAGCACCCGCCGCTCTACACGGCCGGCACCAGCGCGAACCCGGCGGACCTTCTCGCGCCCGACCGGTTCCCGGTCTATGCAACCGGGCGCGGCGGGCAGTTCACCTATCACGGCCCGGGCCAGCGGGTGGCTTATGTCATGCTGCGGCTTGCCGACCGCGACAACGATCTCCGGCGCTTCGTGACCGATCTCGAGCAGTGGATCATCGAGACTCTGGCACGATTCAACGTTCGCGGCGAGCGTCGCGAAGGTCGCATCGGCATCTGGGTCGCGCAGTCGGGTCGCGAGGACAAGATCGCGGCGCTAGGCGTCCGGGTGCGGCGCGGAATCACTTATCACGGCATCGCCGTCAATCTCGATCCGGCACTGGAGCATTTCTCCGGCATCGTGCCCTGCGGCATTCGCAGCGACGCGGAACGACCCTTCGGCGTGACCTCGCTCGCGGCGCTCGGCATTCTCGTCTCGATGCCGGAACTCGACATGGCGCTGCGCGGCGCCTTCGAGAAGGTGTTCGGCGTGACGACCGATCTGGTGCGCTGACGACGGCAACCGGCCCGGCTAGAGTCGATCATGGACCTCGTCACCGCCGCCCTCGCCAATCCGAACAATCGCGCGATCCTGGAGCGGCTGCCGCGCCTCGGCCTGCCGCAGGGGTGCCTCGTCGCCGGGTGCGTCTGCCAGAGCCGCTGGAACCTGTGCAGCGGCCGGCCCGTCACGGAGAACATCCGCGACTACGACATCTTTTATTTCGATCCGGCGGACCTTTCTTTCGAGGCCGAGGACCGGGTGATCCGCCGTCTCGAACGAGAGATGGCCGATCT
This sequence comes from uncultured Rhodospirillaceae bacterium, assembly GCA_964569315.1. GTDB lineage: Bacteria > Pseudomonadota > Alphaproteobacteria > Dongiales > Dongiaceae > CADEFF01. The sequence goes on from CAZMUZ010000035.1 coordinate 12,833, forward strand.
CGGCGTGCGGCTCGACATCAAGAACCAGGCGCGGGTGCATCTGTGGTACCGCCAGCGCTTCGGCGTCGATCGCGCGCCGCTCGGTTCCTGCGCGGAAGCGATCGGCAGCTTCACCGCGACCGCCACCTGCGTGGGCCTTGCCCCCGACGACAAGGGTGCGCGCCTGATCGCGCCCTACGGGCTCGCCGATCTGGAAGCCGGGGTGCTGCGCCTCAACGCGAATTGCCCGAACCCCGAGAGCTTTCTCTCGAAGGCGGAAAGCCTCCGCGCGCGCTGGCCATGGCTCGAGATCGTCGAACCGGAAGCGCGTTGATCAGCCGGCGTCGGGCTTCTGGTGAAATCCCGTTTCCTTCGGCGGCTCGGCCGGGAACCGGTCGATACCGACCACGCGCGCTTCCCGCGGTCCCTCGCGGCAGGCGTCGATCATGGCTTCGACCTTGTCGTCGGGGCCCGAGAACAGCGCTTCCACGCTGCCGTCGCGCATGTTGCGCACCCAGCCCGCAAGGCCGCGTCGGACCGCATTGTCGACCGTCCAGGCGCGGTACCAGACGCCCTGGACCCTCCCCCGGATGACGACGCGCACCGCGCTCATTCGAACTCCACGATAACCTGGTCGACCGCGAGGCTGTCGCCGGCAGCGGCATGGAGCTTCGCGACCTTGCCGTCGCGCTCCGCCCGCAGCAGGTTCTCCATCTTCATCGCCTCCACGACCGCCAGTTCCTGCCCGGCCTTGATCTCCTGCCCGACCGACACGGCGATCGATGTCAACAATCCCGGCATGGGCGACAGCAGGAATCGGGACATGTCGGGCGCGACCTTGACCGGCATCAGCGCCGCCAGCTCCGCCGCACGAGGGCTATGGACCTGAAGCTCGACGGTCGCGCCCGCATGGCTCAGCACATAGCCCACGCCGCGACGATCGATCTGGACCGACAGCGGCTCGCCATTGATGCGGCCCTGGAACAAGGGATCGCCGATCCGCCAGTCCCCCGCCAGCTCGTGGCTGGCCTCGCCATTGATGACGGCGTAGCCGCCGGCCGTCTCGGCGACCGTCACCGGGATCGGCACGCGCGCGATCATCACCACCCACTCCGCCCCGCCCGTCGCTTTGGGCGGGGTGAGGCGGCCGCTGATCTGCGCCTCGCGCGCCTGCATGCGGTGATGGATCATGGCGGCGACCGCCACGATCCGGCGACGCTCCTCGTCCGAGAGCGCCGCGCCGTGGAATCCGTCCGGAAACTCGTCCGCGATGAAGTTGGTCGATAGCTTGCCGGCACGGAAGCGCGGATGATGCAGAAGGGCCGAAAGGAACGGGATGTTATGGCTGACGCCGCGGATGAAGTAGGCGTCGAGCCCCTCCTCGAGCGTGGCGATCGCCTGGTTCCGATCGGCACCGCTGCCGATCACCTTGGCGATCATCGGATCGTAGTGGACGCTGATCTCCGCGCCCTCATAGACGCCGCTATCGATGCGAAGCCCCGCCACCGCGGCAGGCTCCCGGTAGCGGACCAGCCGGCCGGTCGAGGGCAGGAAGCCGCGCAACGGGTCCTCCGCATAGACGCGCGCCTCCACTGCCCAGCCGTTCAGCCTCACGTCCTTCTGCTTCAGCGGCAGCTTCTCGCCGGCCGCGATGCGGATCATCTGCTCGACGAGATCGAGACCGGTCACCAGCTCGGTCACCGGATGCTCTACCTGAAGGCGGGTGTTCATCTCGAGGAAATAGAAATTGCGGTCCGCATCGACGATGAACTCGACCGTGCCGGCGGACCGGTAGTCCACGGCCTTCGCAAGCGCCACGGCCTGCGCGCCCATCGCGCTGCGGGTCTTGGCGTCGAGGAACGGGCTCGGCGATTCCTCGAGTACCTTCTGGTGGCGCCGCTGGATCGAACATTCCCGCTCCCCCAGATGGATCGCATTGCCGTGGCTGTCCGCCAGGATCTGGATCTCGATATGGCGCGGATGCTCGATATATTTCTCGATGAAGATGCGGTCGTCGGCAAAGCTCGAGCGCGCCTCGTTGCTGGCGCTCCGGAAGCCGTCCCGGACTTCCTGGTCGCTCCGGGCGACCCGCATACCCTTGCCGCCGCCGCCGGCCGAAGCCTTGACCATCACCGGATAGCCGATCTCGCGCGCGATCCGCACCGCTTCGACATCGTCCTTGATGACGCCGAGATGGCCGGGCACGGAATTGACCCCGGCCTTCTGGGCGAGCTTCTTGGATTCGATCTTATCGCCCATGGCCTCGATGGCGTGGACGCCGGGTCCGATGAAGACGATGTTCCGTTCCGCGAGCGCCGCCGCGAACTTCCGGTTCTCCGACAGGAATCCGTACCCCGGATGAACCGCCTCGGCGCCGGTTTGTTCGATCGCCTGCAGGATGTTCTCGATCGAGAGATAGCTCCGGGCCGAGGGCGCCGGACCGATCGCGACCGCCTCGTCGGCTTCGCGCACATGCTTCGCGTCCGCGTCGGCATCGGAATGAACCGCGACGGTCTTGATGCCCATGGCGCGCGCGGTCCGGATGATCCGGCATGCGATTTCGCCGCGGTTGGCGATCAGGATTTTCTTAAACATGGGCTGTCGGTCTACTTTGCGGCCGCGTTGCAGGAAGTCGCCGGGCGTCCGCTCACAGCGGGATGTTGTCGTGCTTCTTCCACGGGTTCTCCAGCCGCTTCTCCTTGAGCATGGCGAGCGCCCGGCAGATCCGGAGCCGGGTCGAATGCGGCATGATGACGTCGTCGATGAAACCCCGTGCGCCGGCGACGAAAGGGGTGGCGAACTTCTGCCGGTACTCTTCGGTGCGGAGGGCAAGCTTCTCCTGGTCGCCGATATCGGCGCGGAAGATGATCTCGACGGCGCCCTTCGGCCCCATCACCGCGATCTCCGCGGTCGGCCACGCATAGTTCACATCGCCGCGGAGATGCTTCGAGCTCATCACGTCATAGGCCCCGCCATAGGCCTTGCGCGTGATGACGGTCACTTTCGGCACCGTGGCCTCGCCATAGGCGAACAGCAGCTTCGCCCCATGCTTGATGATGGCGCCATGTTCCTGCGCGGTTCCGGGCAGGAATCCCGGCACGTCGACGAAGGTCAGGATCGGGATGTTGAAGCAGTCGCAGAACCGCACGAAACGCGCGGCCTTCCTCGAGGAATCGATATCGAGACAGCCGGCCAGCACCATTGGCTGGTTGGCGACGATGCCGACCGTGCTGCCGCCCAGCCGTGCGAACCCGACGAGGATGTTCCCGGCGTAGTTCGGCTGGAGCTCGAAGAAATCCCCCTCATCCACGACCTTGCGGATGAGCTCGTGCATGTCGTAGGGCTTGTTAGGATTGGCAGGGATCAGCGTGTCGAGGGAGTAGTCGACGCGGTCGGTCTCGTCCTCGGTCGGACGGCTCGGCGGACCCCCGCGGTTCGATCCCGGCAGGAAATCGAAGAAGCGGCGCGTCTGCATTAGCGCCTCGACATCGTCCTCGAAGGCGAGATCGGCGATGCCGGAAGTCGTCGAATGGGTGACCGCGCCGCCGAGCTGTTCGTGGGTGACGGTCTCGTGCGTGACCGTCTTCACCACGTCGGGGCCGGTGACGAACATGTAGGAAGAATCCTTCACCATGAAGATGAAGTCGGTCATGGCGGGCGAATAGACCGCGCCGCCGGCGCATGGCCCCATCACGAGGGAGATCTGCGGCACCACGCCGGAAGCGAGGATGTTGCGCTGGAACACTTCCGCATAGCCGGCAAGCGAGGCGACGCCCTCCTGGATGCGGGCACCGCCGGAATCGTTGATGCCGATGACCGGCGCGCCCACCCGCATCGCCTGATCCATCACCTTGCAGATCTTCTCGGCATGGGCTTCCGAGAGCGAGCCGCCGAACACCGTGAAGTCCTGGCTGAAGAGGAAGACCAGCCGGCCGTTGATCGTGCCGTAGCCGGTGACCACGCCGTCGCCGGGCACCTTCTGCTCGCTCATGCCGAAGTCGCTCGACCGATGCTCGACGAACATGTCCCACTCCTCGAAGGAGTCGGGATCGAGCAGCAGCTCGATGCGTTCGCGGGCGGTGAGGCGGCCCTTGCCATGTTGCGCGTCGATGCGCCGCTTGCCGCCGCCCGCGCGCGCCGCCGCCCGTTTTTCCGCCAGTTGCTGCAGGATCTCCTGCATCGCAACCTCCCAATTGTTACGGTTTTATGACAGCCGCAAGCCTCTAGCGGTCGGACATAGCATTGAACCGTCTTGCAATTGAAGCCGGAATTTCACGTTTCCAGCAGGGAGAGGAACCGGCCCGCCGCCGCGATGTCGCTTTTCACCAGGGTCCGGCGGCGCATCGCCTCGGCATCTTCGCCCCAGCGCTCGATCTGGAAGGTTTCGTCGAGCTGCGACAGCTCGAACGCCGTTTCCGCGTCGATCCGGCCCCCCTGGAGGGCCATCGCCAGCACCGCCGAGCCCGTCGCCTGCGTCAGCACCGAGAGCGCCGCCAGCCGAAAATGGTCGAGCGCGCCGAGCGCCGCATGCACGGCCGCGAGGGTCGCCGGGGGCTGATCGAGGGGCACCACCCCCGCGGTCACGCGGAAACCCGCATCGAGGTGAAGTGCTGCCCAATCGAGCAGCGGCTGCCAGAGCCGCTGCTGGCGTTCGACCAGCGCCGCCGGCTCCTCGGCGCGGTAACAGAGCAGGTCGGTCGTCGCATAGCTGCCGATACCGGCGATCGTCTCCGCCAGCGCAGGCTCCACACGGTCGATCGCAGTCGCTGCGAGCTGCATCAGCGGCATCGATGCCGGAACGATCCGCTCGCCCTGGGACTGCCATTCCTCCGCGATCGCGTCCGCAAGCGCGGCCGTCGGCAGCAGAAACGGATTACCCCCGGGGCTCTTCAGCAGCCGATCGTCGAGACGGATCTGGTGGCCGCCGGGCACAGCTTCAGCCTTCGCCGCGCGATAGAACCGCTTTGGCGTCTGCATCGGTCAGGGGAAGAGCTTGTCGATCGCGTCGCCGACGCCCTTGACCGTGTCCTCGACCGCGCCGCCTACATCCTCGAGCAGCTCGCCGCCGGCCGAGGGCGGCGGCGTGCTGCCGGTGGCGCTGTCCAGCGCCGTCGCGCAGGGATTGGCATTGCCTCCCGCGCCGATGGTGCCGAGTCCGGACGCGTCGCCGAGGATGTTGAAGACCCCGACGGCGGTGTCGCTGGCGGCACCCACGACCTTCCCCGGAATGGCGGTGGGATCCGGGATCACGCTCGGGCTGGCGATCGTGCCGCCGATCTGCATGGGGATGGCGAGGTTCGTGAGGTTGGTCGCCTTGGCATGAGGATCGACGCGCAGCGCGAGCCCTTCGGTCGCGAGGTTGACGCCGCCGCTGCCGAACACCGTCGCGCCCGACGTATCGAGCACGAGGCCCTTGGCCGCCGCCTGCCCCGTCTTGATGTCGAACCGGGCGACGAAGCAGTTGATCTCGGTGTTGGAGCTGCCCGAGCCCAGGCTCACGAGGCTGAAGAGATCCGACAGCATCAGCCGCGCGAAACCGTTGTCGATATGGCCGCCCTTCATGGCGAAGTTCGTGTTGCCGTCGAGCCCGGCCATGACCTCACGCACCGAATTCCCCCGCCCGGTCACGTTGAGGTCGAGGTCGCCGCTGCCGCCGCCCAGCACGTCGCTGATCTCGAGCGAGCGCAGCAACTCGCCGACTTCGACCTGGCGGGCCTGGATCTCGGCCGCGATCTCCGCCGGCGCGGTCGTGGAATCCACGATGCCGCTCATCATGAAGCTGCCGCCGCCGATGCCGCTTTCGAGATTGGCTACCACCAGCTTGCCGGCATCGAGCGACAAGGTCGTGCGCAATTTTTCGAACGTTACCGGCCCCTTGGTGAGGCGTTCGGCGGAAAGCTCGATCGCCGCATCGACGATGCCGAGCCCGGCGAGCGGCAGGGCATCCGCCGGAAAGACGCGCCCGTCGCCCGGCGTCGCGGTATCGGTGTCGGACGCCCCATCCAGGCCGAAATCCTTGAGATCGATCGAGGAGGCGGTGACGCTGGCGATGATCTTGGGTCGCTCGGGGCCGAAGCCGATCGATGCCATGCCGCTGAGCGCGCTCGAACCCACCGTAAGCTGAAAGGGATCGAGCTGATAGGCGCCGTCCGGATCGGTGACGGTGCCGGTCAGGCGATAGGGCGCGGTGCCGGGCAGGCCACTGCCGAGGATCGGCGCCAGCTCGGACAGGCTGTTTCCCTCGATCGCCACATCGAGTGTCAGCCCCTGCCCGGTCAACGGCTTGGTCACATCGCCCTTCACCGTCGCGGAGCCGCCCGCCATCTTCAGCACGCCATCGATCGAGAAAGGCCGGTCGGCGAAGAGGGTCGAGAGCGATCCGAGCGTGCCGTTCACGGCGATCGGGCTTTCGTTGACGCTGGCGTCGATCGCGATCTTCACGGGATCATCCAGATCCGCCGCCAGGCCGCGCAAATCCGCGATGGCGAGAGTCTGCTCCTCGCCCGTCGATCCGTCGCGATAGCGCAGCATCGCGTTCGAGATCGTCACGTCGTTGATCTCGGGAAGACGCGGCTGGCCGGCGGTCTCGGCCGGTTCCGTCGTTTCGGTTTCGCCGAAGATCCAGTTGCCGTCGCCGCTCGGCGCCGTCTCCAGCAGAAGATCGACGCCGTCGAGCACCAGCCGCCTCACCTTGATCTCTCCTGAGAACAGCGGCATCAATGCGACTTCGGCCTCGACCTGCTTCACCCGCAGCATGTCCGGACGGGTCCCCCACTCCGCGTTGGCGAGTGTCACGTCGTGCGCGACGAGGCGCGGCGTGAGGGAAAGCGCGAGCTCGATGTTTCCGGCGATCTCGAATCGTCGTCCGGTCGCAGCCTCGACCTCGGCCGTCGCGATCGATTTGTACTGGCTGAAATCGATCGACAGCAGAATGGCGACCAGCGCCACGACGACGGCCGCCGCAAGGCCGGCCAATCCGAGCAATATCTTCCTGGCGCGTCTCATCCGATCCTCTGAAGGCTTCGCAGAACTTCCGGCAAAGACGCGGCGCTGTCGGCGATCGCGAGCGCCCCGGCGTCACGGAGCTCCGCCACCGCATGATAGCCCCATCCGACGCCGACCGCAGCGGTTCCTGCATTCCGCCCCATCAGCATATCGTAGCTCGTATCGCCAACTATTACGGTTTCTTCCGGGTAAACGCCGGTTTCGGCCATCGCCTTATGGAGCATGTCGGGGTCTGGCTTGCTGCGACAGGTGTCCGGCGTTTGCAGGGTCACGAAGCGGTCGCCGAGCCCGTGAATGCCAAGCGTATGAATTAACCCTCGGCGGTTCCGCCCCGTCGCGATGCCCAGCAGATGTCCGGCGCGGGCGAATGCATCGATTACGTCGCGAATGCCATCGAACAGCGGCTCGGCATAGTCGGTGCTTCCCCGGAGCGCGACGGCGGCCTCGCGATATTTCGCGGTGATGCCGGCGAGGGCCGCCGCATCGTAGGCAGGGAACAGCATCGCGATCGCCTGTTCCAGGCTCGGCCCGATGACCTTGCGTATGGCGGCCGCATCGGGCGCCGCGAGACCCAGCCCGAGACAGGCCGTGGTCATGCAGGACACGATGCCATGCTGGCTGTCGACGAGCGTGCCGTCGCAATCGAAGACGATCAGCCGGAAGCCTTGTGTCGCCATGCGCCGATAGCTTTCAGATATCGAAATCGGCAGGTTTCGCGGCGCCGGCCGGAACATTGAATCCGAGAAAGCGCCAGGTCGCCTTCATATGGTCCGGCAAGGGAGCGGCGAGCCGGAGCAGCTTGCCCTCCGGATGCGGCAATTCGATGGCGCGCGCATGGAGGTGAAGCCGGCGCTCGATCTCGCGACCGGGCAGGAACGCGCCGGCACCGCCATATTTCCCGTCGCCGAGGATGGGCGTGCCCATCGCGACGCAATGGACGCGAAGCTGGTGGGTGCGACCGGTTTCCGGCATGAGGGCGAGCCACGCCGCACGATCGCCGGCATGCTCGCGCACCCGGTAGCGGGTGACGGCGCGGCGCCCGTCCGCCTCGTCGGGACGGATGCGCTCGCCGCCGCGCCCGGGCAGCTTGGAAAGCGCGAGATCGACGACCCCCGCCGCCGGGCGCGGCAGCCCGATCACAGCCGCCCAATAGAGCTTCTTCACGGTCTTGTGGCGGAACGTTTCGCCGAGGAGCGTCGCGGCGCGCGCGTTGCGGGCAAGCAGCAGCACGCCGCTCGTGTCGCGGTCGAGCCGATGGACCAGGCGGGGACGCTCCGCCGCATCGAACCTGAGCACGTCCAGCAGCGCATCCAGATGCAGATCGGTGCCCGAACCGCCCTGGACGGCGAGGCCCGCAGGCTTGTCGATGGCGATCACCCAGTCGTCGCGATGGATCACGGCGCGCAGCAGCGCTTCCGCCATGCGCTCGGCCGCGGCGTCCGCGCGGGCCGGCCTCGACGCCGGAGCGGGTCTGGACGCGGCGCCTTCATCGAGTGGCGGCACCCGAACCGCCTCGCCGGCCGAAAGCCGGTGCGATGCCTTGACGCGCTTGCCATCGACCCTGACCTGACCGGTCCGCAACAGCTTCTCGAGACGGCCATGAGCGACCGCCGGAAAATGCCGCTTGAACCAGCGGTCGAGTCGCTGCTCCGCCTCTCCTGCTGCGACCGTGAGGGTCCGGACGGCGGTCACGCGATCAACAGCCGGACGAGGCGAAGACCGGCGAAGAACCCGACCAGGGACAAAAGCACGGAGCCGATTACATAGGCTGCGGCGAGGCCGGTCTGGTTGCGCTCGGCAAGCAGGCCGGTATCGAGCGCGAACGCCGAGAAAGTCGTGAAGCCGCCCAGAACGCCGGTCGTGAGGAAAGCCCGCATCTCCGCCGAGACGGACCACCGTGTCGCCATGAGTTCCGCCAGCATTCCCATCGCGGTGCAGCCGATCACGTTGACCCAGAAGGTGCCCCAGGGAAAGGCGGGTGCGGCGACCGCCGCGATGCGGCTCGCCAGCAGATAGCGCGCGACGGCGCCGAGGCCGCCACCGGCAGCGATAGCCAGGACGAGTTTCATGGCGGCCCTCAGGATTGGCTATGGCGACCGGCCGTTGAAACCATATTGCCGCGATCCTGGCAAGGCCCGCGCCGACCGCCCTTGAGGAATGGCAGGAAGTCGCGGCAAAGCGCGCTATGACAACGGCAATCGCCGCATTAAAGTCCCCGGGCCGCGCTGAGCCCTTCGGAGAAGATCCGAGCCGGCGGCGGCATGGCAACGCTCTCAAGAGGCAAGGGAAATGGAATATCGCGACGAGGTCTACTTCAAGAGCAACCCCGAGAAGGAAGTTCCGTTTTCCGACGCGGAATATGCCGATCGGCTCCGACGAATCCGCGAAAAGATGCGGCAAGCGAAGGTCGACACGCTGTTTCTGATGTCGCCGGACGCGATGTGCTACGTCAGCGGTTACCAGAACCTCTGGTACCAGGGCCAGTCGCCGAAGGAATGGCCGGCGAGCTCCTCGATCGCGATCAATGTGGACAGCGACAAGTTCATCCTGTTCGACAGCGAGCGCGAAGCGATCCTCGGGCGCATCTTCACCTGCTCGACCGACACGCGCTATTTCCCGAAGACCTCGATGCGCGACGGGCACGAGTTCATCGCCAACGAGCTGAAGGCGAAGGGCTGGCTCAAGGGCACGGTCGGGATGGAGTTCCGGAGCCATCGCCCCAACCGCGCCATCAGCCAGCGCATCGAAGGGCTGTTCCGCAACGGCGGCGCCAAGGACGTGGTCGATGCGACCGACATCGTGCGCGAGGTACGCTGGATCAAATCGCCGGCGGAGATCGCCGTCCTCGAGGAGGCCGCGCGCATCGGCAATATCGGCATGGCGGCTGCCCGGGCGGCGATCCGGCCGGGCGTGATGGAGCTCGAGGTCTATGGCGAGATGGTCCATGCCATGGGCAAGGCCGGCGGCGAGAACGCGGCCCAGACCATGCCCGCGATTTCCGGCACCAAGACCAACGCGCTTCACGCGCTCTCCACGCGCCGCAAGATCAAGGCCGGCGAGATGGTGCTCGTGGACATTATGGGCGTCCACAAGCGCTATCACGTCAACCAGGCTCGCACCTTCTCGGTCGGCGAGCCGGCCAAGGACGTGGCGGAGCGCTGCCGGAAGATCGCCGCCTCCATGGAGGTATTCCGCGGCATGCTGCGCCCGAACCTGCCGGTGCGCGAGCTGAACAAGGCCATCCTCGACTACTTCAAGCAGGACGGGCTCTGGGAGACGCGCGGCTGGGTCGGCGGTTACGAGATGGGAATCTGCTTCATGCCCGACTGGGTCGGCAATTTCGTGCTGGACCCGCTGTCGGAGATCAACGCCGATCGCGTGTTCGAGCCGGGCACCATCGTGAATTACGAGAACCAGTTCTTCATGCCGCGCCACATCGGCCAGTATTTCACGATCGACAGCTTCCTCTTCAAGCAGGACGGGGCGCGTGGCCTCTCCGACCAGCCGTTCGACCTGATCGTGGTCTGACGCAGACGACCCGCGACGAGTCCGGCTCAGCCGCCGGATTCGTCGCGGGCGCGATCGCGGAGCTTCGCCCAGTAGTCGAGCCGTTTCCTGATCTCGCGTTCGAATCCGCGTTCGACCGGACGATAGAAATTCTGTCGCGCCATGCCGTCCGGGAAGTAGTTCTGCCCCGAGAAGCCTTCCTCGGTATTGTGGTCGTACTCGTAGCCCTTGGCGTAGCCGAGATCCCGCATCAGCCGCGTCGGCGCGTTGAGAATGTGCTTCGGCGGCATGAGCGAGCCGGTCTCGCGCGCCGATCGCTGCGCCTCGCCGAGCGCCCGATAGGCGGCGTTGGATTTGGGGGCTGTCGCGAGATAGAGCACGCATTGCGCCAGCGCGAGCTCGCCCTCCGGGGAGCCCAGCCGTTCATAGGTGTCCCAGGCGGCGAGCGCCTGAACGAGCGCCTCCGGATCGGCGAGGCCGATGTCCTCGACCGCAAAACGCACCATGCGCCGCGCCACATAAAGCGGATCTTCGCCGCCGGCCAGCATGCGGGCGAGCCAGTAGAGCCCGGCATCGGCATCCGAGCCGCGCAGCGACTTGTGAAGCGCGCTGATGAGGTTGTAGTGGCTCTCCTGTGCCTTGTCGTAGAGCGGCATGCGCCGCTGCACCGTCTCGGCGAGCGCCTTGGGATCGAGCGGCGCGTCGGGCGCCGGCAGGCCGAACAGATCCTCCGCCATGTTGAGCAGATAGCGCCCGTCGCCATCCGCCATGGCGCGCAACGACGCGCGCGCATCCGGGTCCAGCGGCAGGCTTCGGCCCTCCGCCTGCTCCGCCCGCTTCAGCAGGAGCTCGAGCGCCGCGTCGTCGAGCCGGTGCAGCACGAAGACCTGGGCGCGGGACAGCAAGGCGCCGTTGAGCTCGAAGGACGGGTTCTCGGTCGTGGCGCCGACCAGCGTCACCGTGCCGTCCTCCACATAGGGCAGGAAGCTGTCCTGCTGGGCGCGGTTGAAGCGATGAATTTCATCGACGAAGAGAAGCGTGCCGCGCCCGACGCCCCGCCGGCCGCGCGCCGCATCGAACACCTTCCGCAGGTCGGCGACGCCCGAAAATACGGCCGAAAGCGGTTCGAAATGCAGATCGGTCCGGTCGGCGAGCAGTCGCGCGAGGGTGGTCTTGCCGCAGCCGGGCGGCCCCCAGAGGATCATCGAGGCGATGCGGCCGGCCGCGACCATGCGCCCGATCGGCCCGTCGCGCTTCAGGAGATGGTCCTGCCCCACGATCTCCTCGAGGCTGCGCGGCCGAAGCCGGTCGGCGAGCGGTCGAGGAGCCCGGGATTCGAAGAGTCCGGCCAGGTCGATGTCTCCCGCTGAACGATCAGTCCAACTTCAGGGTTTCGGTCTCGTCGCCGCGGCGGACGGCGATCTCCCATTTCCCGCTGTCGCCCGCGATCGCCCGCTTCACGTCGGCGACACTCTCGAGCAGGGTGCCGTTGATCTTGAGCAGCACGTCGCCCGGCCGGAACCCCACCCGCCGCGCGGGGCTGCCCAGAGCCACGTCGGTGAGGGCGACACCGGTCCAGATGCCGTTCAGGCCGAGCTGCTCGCCGAGCGCCGGCGAGATATTGGCGACCGTGGCACCGGCAAGCGGGCTGCCGCCGCCGAGCGGGGTTTCGTCAGGTGCCGGCGTTTGCGGCGCCGCATGAAGCTCGACCGGTACGACAAGCTCGCGGCCCTTGCGCATGACCGTCAGCTTCGCCGTCTCGCCGATCGGCAGGGTAGCAAGGCGGAATCGCAGGCCCTGCGGATCGGCGACCGGCTTGCCATCCACCGCGACCACGATGTCGCCGACCGCGAGTCCGGATATCTCCGCCGGGCCGCCCGGATAGAGCGTGTTGATGACGACGCCGCCCGGATGCTTGAGCCCGAAGCCTTCCGCGAGGTCCGCGGTCGCGGTCTGGCCGGTGGCGCCGATCCAGGGCCGCACCACCTGGCCGCCGTTGTCGGCGGCGGCGATCACGGTTTTCACCATGTTGGCGGGAATCGCGAAGCCGATGCCGACCGAGCCACCGGTGCGCGAGATGATCGCCGTGTTGATGCCGGCGAGCCGGCCATCCATCGTGACCAGCGCGCCGCCGGAATTGCCGGGATTGATCGCGGCGTCGGTCTGGATGAAGAAACCGTAGTCGTTGATGCCCTGGCGCGTGCGGGCGAGCGCCGAGACGATGCCGCTGGTCACCGTCTGGCCCACGCCGAAGGGATTGCCGATGGCGAGCACGAGGTCGCCGACCTCGAGCGCGTCCGAGTCGGCGAGCTGCAGCACCGGCAGGTCGATGCCCGGCGCATCGATCTTGAGGAGCGCGATGTCGGTGCGCTCGTCCAGCGTCACGGGCTTCGCCGGGTATTCGCTGCCGTCGCTCAGCACCACCTTGATCTCTTCGGCGCCCTTTATGACGTGGACATTGGTGACGACGAGCCCGTCCTCGCGCACCAGCACGCCGGAGCCGAGCGAGTTCTGCGTCTTCCGCTGCGGCTTGGAGAACAGGTCCTCCCCGAAGAACTGACGGAAGAACGGGTCGTTGAAGAGCGGCGATTGCGGGCGCTGGGTGACGACCATGCGCGTGTAGATGTTGACGACCGCGGGCGCCACCTGCTTCACGACAGGCGCATAGGATAGCTGGATCTCTTCGCGCGAACTCGGCACGGTTTGGGCCAGGCTCGTGCCCGGCGCGAGCCCGAGCGTCAGCATCGCCGCGCCGGCCAGCGCGCTTACGCAACGGCGGGAAGCTTCCGATTTGCAGAACGTCATTTCGTCACCATTCCAGCGCAAGGCGCCGATGATAGCCCCGGAGGCACCGAGCCGCGAAGCGCCCCGAAAGACGAAGGGCGGCTTCCCTTCGGAAGCCGCCCTATGCCGCTCCTGAAACCGGGCGCCGCTCAGGCCTCGGTTTCGGTTTCTTCCTGCTTCTCGGCCGTCGGGCCGGAATCGAGCCCCTTGGCGGCCGGATCGCGGTCGACCAGCTCGATGATCGCCATCGGCGCCGCATCCCCGAAGCGGAAGCCCGCCTTCAGCACGCGGGTATAGCCGCCCGCGCGGGTCTTGTAGCGGGTCGCGATCGTGTCGAAGAGCTTGCGGGTCACCGCCTCGTCGCGCAGCACGGCCAGCGCCTGGCGCCGCGCATGGAGGTTGCCGCGCTTGCCGAGCGTGATCAGCTTCTCGACGACCGGGCGGAGATCCTTGGCCTTCGGCAAGGTGGTCTTGATCTGCTCGTGCTTGATGAGCGCCGCCGCCAGATTTGCGAACAGCGCACGCCGATGGCTCTTCGTGCGGTTGAGCTTGCGGCCGCTTAGTCCGTGACGCATCGCCTGCCTCCCTCTCCTCTACCCGGCGCCGGCTCCCCGAGGAAGCATCGGCCCGATTGCACCTGCCGGTCGCCGCAACGTCCGAGGACGTCCGTGTACGACCGGATGGGGCCGACATGGCCCCGCCTCGTGACTGCTACGCCGGATGGCCTCAGTAAGGCTCGTCCAGCCGCTTCACCATCTCCTCGATGTTCTCCGGCGGCCAGTTCGGGATCTCCATGCCGAGATGAAGCCCCATCGTCGCCAGCACTTCCTTGATCTCGTTCAACGACTTGCGGCCGAAGTTCGGCGTGCGGAGCATTTCCGCCTCGGTCTTCTGCACCAGATCGCCGATATAGACGATGTTGTCGTTCTTCAGGCAGTTGGCCGAGCGCACCGAAAGCTCGAGCTCGTCCACCTTGCGCAACAGGTTCTTGTTGAACGGCGGCTCGGAGGCACGGCTCTCCTCGCGGACGACCGTCGGCTCCTCGAAATTGATGAAGAGCTGGAGCTGGTCCTGCAGGATGCGGGCGGCAAGCGCTACGGCATCTTCCGGCTTCACCGCACCGTTGGTCTCGATCTGCATCGAGAGCTTGTCGTAGTCGGTGACCTGGCCGACGCGGCTGTTCTCGACCTTGTAGGAAACCTTCTTCACCGGGCTGAAGAGGGCATCGATCGGGATCAAGCCGATCGGCGAATCCTCGGGCCGGTTCTGCGTCGCGGCCACATAGCCTTTGCCGGTCTCGACGGTGAATTCCATCTTCACATTGATGCCCTGTCGAGCGAGCAGAGCACGAGATCGGGGTTCATGATCTCGATGTCGTGGCCGGTCTGGATCATGCCGGCGCGCACCTCGCCGGGCCCCTCGGCCGTGAGGCGCATCCGCTTCGGGCCTTCGCCATGCATCCGCAGCGCCATGCCCTTGATATTCAGCACGATGTCCGTGAGGTCTTCGCGGACACCGGGAATCGACGAGAATTCGTGCAGCACGCCCTCGATCTGCACCGACGTCACGGCGGCACCCTGGAGCGACGAGAGCAAAACGCGGCGCAGCGCATTGCCGAGCGTCAGGCCGAAACCGCGCTCGAGCGGCTCCGCCACCACGGTCGCGAAACGTTTCGGATCCGTCCCAGCCTCGATATTGAGCTTGTTCGGCTTAATCAACTCGGTCCAATTTTTCTGGATCACAGTTTACGACCTCTCGTGCTGGCGTCCGACCGGCTTTCTGATCCGCATGCCCGCAATGCGGTTTACCGCCGGCCGTGACGCGCTTCCTGTCGAATAAATCTCCCCGGCGGCGCGGGCCTGCCGGGTCTGGTTGGGTCAGACGCGCCGGCGCTTCGGCGGGCGGCATCCGTTATGCGGGATCGGAGTCACATCCTTGATCGAGGTGATGGTGAAGCCGGCCGCCTGCAGCGCGCGCAGCGCCGACTCGCGACCCGAGCCCGGTCCCTTCACTTCGACCTCGAGCGTCTTCACGCCGTGCTCCGAGGCCTTGCGCGCCGCGGCGTCGGCCGCGACTTGCGCGGCATAGGGCGTCGATTTCCGCGAGCCCTTGAAGCCGAGGCTGCCCGACGACGCCCAGGCGATCGTATTGCCCTGCGCATCGGTGATAGTGATCATCGTGTTGTTGAAGCTCGCATTCACATGCGCAACGCCGGAAGTGATGTTCTTCCGTTCCTTGCGCCGTGGACGCGGGGTTGCCGCCTTGACCATGCCCGCTCCCGATATCCTGAAACGCGTTAAACCGTCTTCTTCTTGCCGGCGATGGCGCGCGCTGGTCCCTTGCGCGTGCGCGCATTGGTGTGCGTCCGCTGGCCGTGCACCGGCAGGCCCTTGCGATGCCTGAGCCCGCGATAGCAGCCGAGGTCCATCAGCCGCTTGATGTTCATCGCCACCTCGCGCCGCAGGTCGCCCTCCACGCGGTAATCGCGATCGATCACCTCGCGGATGCGCACCACGTCGTCGTCGGTGAGTTGATGCACCCGCCGGTCTTGCGGAATGCCCACCTTGGTGCAAATTTCCTTGGCCTTGGTCTGCCCGATGCCGTGGATATAGGTCAGGGCGACCAAGACACGCTTCTGCGTCGGTATATTGACGCCCGCGATACGCGCCACCGCATTTTCTCCTTAGATTTCAATCGGATAGCGAACAGGCCTCGGCTTTGGCCAGCTTGAGGGCGCGCATTATAGAAAAATTCGCCAACAAGTCAACAGCTTAGGCCGATGCCAGGATCGCTTCGATCTGCCTCGTTACGTCGTCCGGAGCCGCCATTCCATCCACCCGCTGCAGCAACCCCCGGTTCCGGTAGTAGGGGATGATGGGCGCCGTTTGTGCGCGATAGGCCTCGAGCCGCGCCTTCAGAGTCTCCGCATTGTCGTCCTTGCGGCGGACGAACTCGGTGCCGCCGCATTTGTCGCAGACGCCCTCTCGCCGCGGGCGCTGAAACTTGTCGTGATAGCCGGCGCCGCATTTGGCGCAGGTGAAGCGGCCCGAGATCCGCTCGATGAGGGCGGCCTCGTCCACGCCCAGCTCGATCACGGCGAGCAGGCTCCGGCCGTGCCGGCCCAGCATCTCGTCCAGCGCCACCGCCTGCGCCTCGGTCCGCGGGAAGCCGTCCAACACGAAGCCGCGCTTCGCATCGGGCTCGCCGATGCGCGCCTCGATCATACGGATGATGATGTCGTCCGGCATGAGCTGGCCGGCTTCCATCACCTTTCTCGCCTGCTGACCGAGCGCCGACCCCGAGGCCACGGCGGCGCGAAGCATGTCGCCGGTCGAGAGCTGGACCACGCCATGGGCGTTCTCCAGCCGTTTCGCCTGGGTGCCTTTCCCCGCGCCGGGCGGGCCGAGCAGGATCAGGTTCATCCCCGACGGCCCTTGAGCTTCGCCTTTTTGATCAGCCCCTCATATTGATGGGCCAGCATATGCGAATGAATCTGGGCGACCGTATCCATCGTGACGTTGACCACGATCATCAGGCTGGTGCCGCCGAAATAGAACGGGATCGCGTATTGCGAGATCAGGATCTCCGGCAGCACGCAGACGGCGGCCACATAGGCGGCGCCGAGGACGGTGATCCGCGTCAGAACGTAGTTGATGTATTCGGCCGTGTTCTTGCCCGGACGGATGCCCGGGATGAAGCCGCCATATTTCTTCAGGTTGTCGGCGGTATCGACCGGATTGAAGACGACTGCCGTGTAGAAGAAGGTGAAAAACACGATCAACGCCACGTAGAACGCGATATAGAGCGGCTGTCCGTGCGCCAGATACTGCGTGATCGGCTGCAGCCATTCGGGCCCGCCCTGGGCGCTGAAGCTCGCGACGGTGAGCGGCAGGAGCAGCAGCGAGCTCGCGAAGATCGGCGGGATGACGCCGGCGCTGTTGAGCTTCAGCGGCAGGTGCGAGCTGTCGCCGCCGAACATCTTGTTGCCGACCTGTCGCTTCGGATACTGGACCACCAGACGACGCTGCGCCCGCTCGAAGAACACCAGCACGGTCACGGTGATGACCACGATCAGCAGGATCGCGACGATGAGGATCGTCGAGAGCGCGCCGGTCCGGCCGAGCTCGAGGGTGCGCACCAGCGCCGAAGGCAGGTTCGCGACGATGCCGGCGAAGATGATGAGCGAGATGCCGTTGCCGATGCCGCGTGCGGTGATCTGCTCGCCGAGCCACATCAGGAAGATGGTGCCGCCCGTGAGGGTGATGACGACCTGGAGGCGGAAGAAGAGCCCCGGATCCATCACGGCCGATCCGACCGAGGACGTCATGCCCTCGATGCCGACCGCGATGCCGTAGGACTGGGCGAGGGCCAGCAGCACCGTGCCCATGCGGGTGTATTGATTGATCTTCTTGCGGCCCGCCTCGCCCTCCTTCTTCAGCGCGTCGAGCGTCGGCGACACGCTGGTCATGAGCTGCATGATGATCGATGCCGAAATGTACGGCATGATGTTGAGGGCGAAGATCGTCATGCGCCCGAGCGCGCCGCCCGTGAACATGTCGAACATGCCGAGCACGCCGGAGGAGTGCTGCCGGAATACCTCGTCGAGCACCTGCGGGTCGATGCCTGGCAGCGGGATATAGGTGCCGAGCCGGTAGATCACGAGCGCGCCCAGCGTGAACCAGATGCGCTTCTTCAGCTCCGTCGCCTTGGAGAAGGCGGAGAAGTTGATATTGGCGGCGAGTTGTTCGGCGACAGAAGCCATGGTCTACCCGTCCGCCCGGCCGTCAGGCCGTGGCGCCCTTATCGTCCCCGCCCTTGCTCTTCTTCGCGCTCTTGCCCTCGGCCTTCGCGGCGGGGGCCTTCTTCTCGGCCTTCTCGACCGGATTGTTGCGGGCGGCTTCCCGCGCGGCCGCGGCTTCGGCCTTGGCCTTGGCGCGCTTCGCCTTGGCCCGCTTGCCGTTCGCCGTCTTCTCGCTCACCGGTTTCAGCGCCATGAGCACCACGACCTTGCCGCCGGCCTTCTCCACCGCCGCAATGGCCGCGCCCGAGGCGCGCGCGACCTCGAAATTGACCTTGGCCTTGAGCTCGCCCTTGGCGAGGAGCGCGACGCCGTCCTTGAGGCGCGAGGTGACGCCGGCAGCGCGAAGCGCCTCGCCGGTTACAGCCTTGCCGCCGTCGAGCCGGCCAGCATCGATCGCCTGCTGCACCGCACCCAAGTTCACGGCCACGTAGCTGCGGCGGAAGATGTTGTGAAAGCCGCGCTTCGGCAGGCGGCGGTGCAGCGGCATCTGACCGCCTTCATAGCCGTTCAGCGCCACGCCGGTGCGTGCGGTCTGGCCCTTGCCGCCGCGGCCGCCGGTCTTGCCCTTGCCGGAGCCGATGCCGCG
>CAZMUZ010000036.1:0-30703 GCA_964569315.1 uncultured Rhodospirillaceae bacterium
CCCAGGCGAGCGCGATGACGGCGCCGGCGAGCGCGGCGATGGCGGGATGCTGCGCCAGCAGATCGATCAGCGTCTTGAGCCAGCCGCTGACGGCGTCGGCGCCGCGATAGACCGCGCTGTCGATGAAGTTCTTGGCCTTGTATTTCTCCTCGACCGGGACCGCCGTGAACAGCATCTCGCGCCCCGGCCGCACCAGCGCATATTCGCCGGCACGGCGGACCACCATCACCACGGCCATGACGGCGAAGACGGGCGCGAAGGCGAGCCAGAGGAAGCCGGCCGCGACGACGAGCGGCACCGCGACCAGCAGCGTTCCGACGCCGAACCGCTCGGCGATCCGCCCGGCGAGGAAAAACTGCGTCGCCAGCGCGAGCGCCTGCACGATCGCGTCGATCATGCCGAAGAATCGCGTCTGGTCCGCGCGGTCGGGGAAGGCCTCGGCCACCAGCCGCGCCTGCTCGAAATAGAGGAAGGTGGTCACGCTCGCGAGCAGCAGCACGAAGAGCGCGATCCCGAGGAGGTAGCGCGAGCCCAAGAGCGCGGTCGCCCCGGCGAACGGGCTGCCGCCGAGCGGCGCGCGGCGCGGCGCGGCCGCAGCGCCCGGCTGCGGATGCCGGTCGCGCCAGCGCTGCAGCGCCGAAGCCGCGAGGATCGAGGCCAGCAGCAGGAGGGCGGAGAGGAGCAGAAGCCCCGGCTGGCCGAGCGGCCCGACCAGCGCGACGCCGAGCAAAGGGCCGGCGAGCCCGCCGAGGCTCGCCCCTGCGGCGACGAGCGCAAAGAGCCGCTTCGCCGCACCCGGCGAGAAGAGATCGGCATGCAGGCTCCAGCCGAGCGATATCGCGATCAGGTTGAAGACCGAGAGCCAGATATAGAAGGCGCGGGCGAGCCACAGATTCTCGGGCGCCACCGCGAGCCCGGCCGCGAAGCCGATGAGGTTGAGGGCGAAGAAGCCGAAGCACCAGGGAAGGATGCGCCGCCGCGACGCACGGGCCGCGATCCAGCCGAAGACCGGCATGGCGAGGAGCGTCGCGACGAAGGTGCCGGTGAAGAGCCATTGCAGGTTCTCGACCCCGCCCGCGATCCCCATGGTCTCGCGCACCGGCCGCAGCATGAAATAGCCGGTGAAGAGCAGGAAGAAGAGCAGGAAACCGGCGAAGACGCCGCCCGCCTCCTCCGGCGCGACATTGAGCAGGGCGAGGCCGCGCGAACGCCAGCGCAAGCGACGCGGCGCGGCCGGAACCGGCGCCGTCATCCGAAGATCTGCACCAGTTCCGCGCACTGCGCCGGCGGCAGCATCGGCCCGACGCCCGCCTTGAGGTTGTCGCTCTGGCGGTCCGGCTTGCCGGTGGCCGGAATGACCACGGTCACCGCCGGATGGCTCAGCGTGAATTTGAGGAAGAGCTGCGCCCAGGAGCCGATGCCGAAATCGGCCGCCCAGGGCGGCAGCGCCTTGCCGTCCACCCGCTTGAAGAGCGCGCCGTCGAGGAAGGCCCGGTTCACGATGACCGCGATGCCGAGATCCCGGGCGAGCGGCAGCAGGCGGTCCTGGGCGGCGGGCTCGGCCACGGAATAGTTCACCTGCAGGAAGTCCGGCCGCTCGCTTTCGATCACCGCGGCGAGATCGTCATGCGCATTGTTGCTGGAATGGGTGACCCCGACATAGCGGGTCTTCCCTTCGGCCTTGAGCGCCCGGATCAGGGGAAGCTGCGTCTGCCAGTCGCGCAGGCTGTGCACCTGCAGGAGATCGACCGACTCCGTGCGCAAATCGGCGAGCGATCGCTGGAACTGGGCGAGCCCCGCTTCGCGCCCGGTAATGGAGATCTTGGTCGCGAGAAAGACCTTCTCGCGCGCGCCGAGCTCGGCCACGAGTGCGCCGACCGCGGCCTCGGCCTCGCCATAGACCGGCGCCGTATCGATGACGCGCGCGCCCGCGGCGAGGAAGCGCCGCAGCACCTCGCGGAGCGCATCGCGTTCGCCCGCCGGAACGTCGAAGCTGCCCGAGGTTCCCATGCCGATGACCGGCAGCATCTCGCCGCTCGAGGGGATCGGTCGCGTCAGCAGCGGGCCGGTCTCGGGCGCCGCCGCGGCGCTCATATCGCCGAGCGCGAGCGAGGGCCGGAGCCCGGCGGCGGCTGCAGCGGCGGCGATGGCGAGAAAGCGGCGTCGGCTCCTCATGGCGAAGCTCCCTCCTGCCCGATCCAGATCTGTCGCAAAACAGTCGCATGCGGCGCCGGGCAGGAACAATCCTGCGGGCGCGTGCAAAGACCCGCGCGGCCGGTCACAAGCGCGTGACGCGGGCCGCTGCGGCGGCGAGGATCGGGCTCCCTAGAGATTCGCCTTGAAGAATCCGAGCGTGCGATCCCAGGCGAGCTTCGCGTCGGCCTTCTGGAAATTGGCGCCGGTCGGGTTGGCGAAGGCATGATCCGCCTCGTACCAATGGAGATCGAGCGCCCTGCCCGCCTGCTTCATGTTGGCGGCGAAGCCCTCGACCATCGGCCGGGTGATCCACTGGTCGCGCACCGCGAAATGCCCCTGCACCGGGCCCTTGAGCTTCCCGAGATCCGCGGCCGAGCGGTCGACCTGGCCATAATAGACCACGGTCGCATCGACGGGGGCCGCGATCGAGCCGTTCAGCGACCAGCTCCCGCCCATGCACCAGCCGACCGTGCCGACCTTGCCGGTGCCCGCGGAATGCCGCCGCAGCCACTCGATCCAGGCGACCAGCGTCTCGGTCGCCCGCTTGCCGTCGAGCGCCTGCATGTAGGCGCCGGCCTGATCGGCATCCTTCGTGAGCTTCCCCTCATAGAGATCGACGCAGAGCGCGAGATAGCCGCGCTCCCCGAGATCGGCCGCGACCGCCTTGATCTCGTCATTGAGGCCCCACCATTCGTGGATCAGCAGCACGGCGGGCGCCTTCTTCGCCGGCGTGCCGAGATAGCCCTTCACGCTGCGTCCCGAGCCCGTCTTCGTCTCGACCGCCGCAAGGCTCGCGGCGGTCTCCGCCACCAGCAGCGGATCGGCGAGAATGGCGGCAAGCGGCAGGCCGCCGACATCGGACGGGGAAAGCGACGGGTTCATCATGGCGATGCTCCTGGCTGATGCGCGGGGAACCGGGGCGAGGAAAGGATCATGCCCGACCGGCGCCGGGCGAACCAGCCTCGCGGGCGCGCGGCGCCGCTGCCGCCAAAAAACGAAACGCCGCCGCCCCGGAGGGACGACGGCGCCAGAGAGGAGCTTCGAAAGGCCGAAGAGGAGCTTCGATAAGGAACCGGTTCAGGCGGCCTGCGCCTTGGCGATGCGCTTTTCGATGCGGCGCTTGAGCCGGAGGGCTTCGGCCGGCAGCTTGCGGTCCGAGGTGTCGAGCAGAAAGGCGTCGATGCCGCCATTATGCTCCACCGTCCGCAGCGCGTTGGCGCTGAGCCGCAGCCGCACGACCGTGCCGAGCGCGTCGCTCATCAGCGAGGCCTGCTGCAGGTTCGGCAGGAAGCGACGCCTGGTCTTGTTGTTGGCGTGGCTCACCTTATTGCCGACATGCACGCCCTTGGCGGTCATCGAGCAGCGGCGGGCCATGGCTTAAGTCCTTTCGGATAAACGATAATTCTTTGGGGCGGCCGCAGTCGGCGGCCTCCGGAGCGGGCCGTTTTACGCGACCCCGGGAGAGCCGTCAAGCTCAGGGAATCCGCGGTTTTCCGGCCCCCCCGAAGGCGCTCGCCAGCAATTCCCGCGCGGCCGCCGAGGGGGTCGTCCGCCCGGCCTCGACCGCGGCCTCGAGGGCCGGCAGGCGGGCCGCGACCTCCGGATGGCCGGTCAGCGCCGCCAGCAGGCTTTCCGAAAGCTCGCTCCAGAGCCAGCGCTTCGACTGCGCCGCGCGCCGCGCGGCCGAGCGCCCGGTCTCCCTCCGCTCCCGCTGCAGCCGTTCCACCGCCCCCCAGAGCTCCGGGATGCCCTGGCCGGTGAGGCCGGAGCATTGCAGCACCGGCACGGCGCCCTCCGCCGCCGGACGCAGGAGCCGCATGGCGGACTGGTACTCGGCCGCCGTGCGCTTCGCCACCGCCTCGAGATCGCCGTCGGACTTGGTCACGACCAGCATGTCGGCGAGCTCGACGATGCCGCGCTTGATGCCCTGCAGATCGTCGCCGCCGCCGGGCTGCACCAGCAGCAGGAAGATATCGACGAGATCGGCCGCCGCCGTCTCCGATTGCCCCACCCCGACCGTCTCGACCAGCACCACGTCGAACCCGCCGGCCTCGCAGGCGAGGATCGCTTCGCGGGTGCGTCGCGCCACGCCGCCGAGCGTGGCGCCGGCCGGCGAGGGCCGGATATAGGCGTTCGGATGCCGGCCGAGCTCGACCATCCGCGTCTTGTCGCCGAGGATCGAGCCGCCGCTGATGCGCGAGGAGGGATCGACCGCGAGCACCGCCACGCGATGGTCGCGCTCGGCCAGATGCAGCCCGAAGGTCTCGATGAAGGTCGATTTGCCGACGCCGGGCGGCCCGGAAATGGCAAGCCTGACGGCGCCGCCGCTCGCCGGAAGCAGCTTCTGCTGCAGCGCCTCGGCCTCGAGCCGGTCCGGGTCGCGGGTCGATTCGAGAAGCGTGATGGCGCGGGCGAGCGCGCGGCGGTCGCCGCGGCGAACCTCTTCCGCCAACGTCTCGATGGTCGATCGCTTCTCGCCGCGTTCCGACATCCGATCCGCCTATTTCACGTCCGCGGGATCGGGCTCGAGGGCCGCCGGATCCTCGTCCGGCGCCGCTGCGCCCTCGGCACCGCTCTGCTGCCGCCGCCACATGGCGGCATAGACGCCCTCCCGCGCCAGCAGATCGGCATGCCGGCCGCGCTCGACCACCCGCCCCGCCTCCAGCACCAGGATCTCGTCGGCATGAACCACGGTCGAGAGCCGGTGCGCGATGATGAGGGTGGTGCGATCGGCCGAGACCTCGGCGAGGCTCTTCTGGATTTCCTTCTCGGTATGGGTATCGAGCGCCGACGTCGCCTCGTCGAAGAGCAGGATCGCCGGCCGCTTGAGGATGGTGCGCGCGATCGCCACGCGCTGCTTCTCGCCGCCCGAAAGCTTGAGGCCGCGCTCGCCGACGCGCGTCTCGTACCCGTCCGGCAGGTGGGCCACGAGCCCGTCGATCCGGGCGAGCCGCGCCGCGTCCTCGATCTCGCCGCGCGGGGCGCCGGGACGGCCATAGGCGATGTTGTAATAGATCGTGTCGTTGAACAGCACGGTGTCCTGCGGAACGATGCCGAGCGCGGCGCGCAGGCTCGACTGCGTCACCGCGCGGATATCCTGCCCGTCGATCAGGATGCGCCCCTCGTTCACATCGTAGAATCGGAAGAGCAGGCGCGAAATGGTCGATTTTCCGGCCCCGCTCGGGCCGACCACCGCCACCGTATGGCCCGGCGGCACGGCGAAGGAGACCTGCTTCAGGATCGGCCGGCGGGCGTCGTAGCCGAAGCTCACCCCCTCGAACGCGAGCTCGCCCCGATCGACCCGGAGGGGCGGCGCGCCCGGCCGGTCGGCCACCTCCACATCGACGCCGAGCAGCGAGAACATCGCCTCCATGTCGATCAGCGACTGGCGGATCTCGCGATAGACGGTGCCGAGGAAGTTGAGCGGCAGATAGAGCTGGATCAGGTAGGTGTTGACCAGCACGAAATCGCCGACCGTCATCCGGCCCTGCGCCACGCCCCTCGCCGCCATCGCCATCATGACGGTGACGCCGACCGCGATGATGACCGCCTGGCCGATATTGAGGAGCGACAGGCTGACCCGCGTCTTGACCGCGGCCTTCTCGTAGCCCTGCAGCGCCACGTCGTAACGCCGCGCCTCGTGCTCCTCGTTGGTGAAATATTTGACCGTCTCGTAGTTCAGCAGGCTGTCGATCGCCTTGGTGTTGGCCTCGCTGTCGGTCTCGTTCATCTGGCGGCGATATTTGATCCGCCATTCGGTGACGAGGAGCGTGTAGGCGATATAGCCGACGATGGTGACGAAGGTGATGAGCGCGAACCAGAAATCGTAGAGCTCCCAGAGGATGCCGCAGACCAGCGCGATCTCGAGCAGGGTCGGCAGCACGTTGAACAGCACGAAGAAGAGCAGGAACTCGATGCCCTTCGCGCCGCGCTCGATGGCGCGGGAAAGCCCGCCGGTCTGCCGGTCGAGATGGAAGCGCAGCGAGAGCCGATGCAGATGGCGGAAGGTGGAGAGCGCCACTTTCCGGATCGCGCGCTGCGCCACCTTGGCGAAGATCGCGTCGCGCAGCTCGGCGAAAAGCTGCGTCAGGATGCGCGCCACGCCATAGGCGAGCAGCAATCCGACCGGCACGGCGATCGCCGCGTTGGTCGGGCCCAGCGCATCCACCATGCGCTTGAAGAGGATCGGCACGTAGATGTTGGCGAACTTGGCGCAGACGAGGCAGAACAGCGCCGCCACCACCCGGACCCGGAGGCCCGCCTCTCCCTTGGGCCAGAGATAAGGCAGCAGGGCGCGAAGCGCGGCGCGCTGCGACGACAGCGCGGGCTTCGGGCCGGGCGCGGGAATGGGCGCTTCGGTCATGGGAACTCAGTGAGCCTGGGACAGGGTCGCCGGAAAGGCGGCCGGATCATGCACCGGCGGAAGGGGGTTTGTCGCCCCGCTCCTGCGCTCCGTGGAGACCGGGGCAAGGCGGCGCGGATCAGCGCTCGCCCGGGCGAAAGGCCTTGTTGCGGACGGTCGATTTCCGGCTGCGGCCGTCCTTGTATTCGCGCATGAAGTAGATCTGGTGATCGGGATAGAGCAGCCGGCTCTGCCGGATCTGATGAAAGGTCACCTCCCGGTTCGGCGAGACGAAGGTGATCAGCACGCAAGTGTTGCCGGTCATGCATTCCTTGTAGGTGGGGTTGTAGCCTTCCTCCATCCACGCCCGGGCGATGTTCTCCTCGCAGACCGCCCAGCCCATATAGCCGACCGGCTGGTTGCCGCGGAAGGTGAAGAGATAGTGGCCGCGGCGGATCTGGCCCTTGACGACCGAGGCGAACTTGCCGAACCGGAACCGCGAGAAGGGCGGCTTTCCGCGCAGCAGCTCGACCGCGAGCCCAAGCGCGATCAGCGGATGGCGCAGCCGCCGGCTCTGCAGCTTGCGCGGCTGCGCCGGCTTCGCCGGAATCTCCTCGGGCGCATCGGCGCCGACGGGCTGCTCGAGATCGACGCGACGCGGCGACGGCTGGACCCGGCTGGTGGCCGAAAGCGCGAGACGCGGGCCCCCGGCGACGACCTTAGGCTTGTTCTGCTCCATACCCTGCTCCTCGCGCGGCCGGCTCGCGGCCATGGCCCGACCGGCCTTCAGCTTGCCGTTTGCCGGGCGAGAGACCGGGACAATACCAGATAGAGCTTTCCTACGTCGGCCGTGATGAAGGCCGCGTTAAGGATGTTCTCCGGGTCGATCTCCTGCGCCCGCCCGAGCAGCGTCTCGAACCGGTCCATGTAGCGGCTGACCAGCGCCCGGAAGCGATCGTCCTCCTGATAGCGCTGCTCGATCGCCGGGATCATGTAGCTGTCCCGCGTGCGGAAGAGATGCCGCGCGAAGATCGAGCGGTCGCCCTTGTGATAGTCGCGCCAGATATCCTCCGGCACGTCGCTGTCGAGCAGGCTTTGCATGTCGAGCGCGATGCCGTTCAGCTCCTCCATCATCACCGTCGCGGATTTGAGGAAGAGATCGCCGGCGAGGGATTCGTGGGTCTTGCGGAGCGCGACCGTCTGCTCCTCCGCGAGCGAGGAGGCCTTGACGAGCGCCGTGCTCTGCTGGGCGAAAAGCCCGGCGAGCCCGTCCACCTGTCCCGCCACGCGATCGACCGTGTCGCGCAGCAGGCGCGTCGGCTCGGCGAAGCCGGCCGCCACCTCGCCGCTCCGCCGGCTTGCATAGTCCGCGGCCTCGACCAGCCGCTCGGCCCGTCCGTCGACCGCAGCGCCGATCTCGGCGAGCCGCTCGGCGACGCGGTCGGCCGCGCCGGCGAGTGCCGTCGCCTGCTGCGCCAGCTCCTCGCGCATGGCCGCGCTGTCGGTGCGCGTCCCCGCGGCGACCTCCGCGAAGCCCGCCGCCTGCTGCGCCAGCGTCTCCCGCGCCGTGGTCATGAGCTGGGTGATCTGCTGCGCGAGGCCGCCGAGCTCGGCGAGCTGATCCTTGACCGCACCGCGCACCGCGGCCGTCTGGAAGGCGGCCTTGCTCGCCACCTCGACGAGCCCTTCGGCCTCGGCGCGGAACTCGGCCGCGAGCGTCGAGGCCTGGCGCTCGGCCGCCTCCGCGGCGAGCGCGAATTCGCCCTTGAGGGCGGCCACGCGCCGCTCCAGCTCGACGACCCGCGTCTCGCCGGCGCTCGCCGTCTCGACCAGCTTGCGGTCGAGCCGTGCCAGCCCGTCCTGCATCTGCCGCTCGACGCTGGCGGCGCCGCTCGCCGAGGCCGCGATGCGCGCCGCCTGCTCCGCGAAGAGCTGCCCCGCCGCCTGGATCTGGGTCTCGCCGGCATGGGCCGCCGCGGCCAGCGCCGTCGTCTGGCGCGCGCCCTCCGCCAGCAAGGTCTCGATCCTGCGGACGAGCCCGCCGCTCTCGCCCGCGAGCGCCGTCAGCCGCTGCTCGACCGCCGCGACCGCGCCGCCGAGCCCGGTGGCCGTCTCGGTGCCGAGCCCCCGAAGCTTCGCCAGCTCCTCGCCGAGGCCGGACTTCAGCCGCTCGGCCTCGGCCGCGGTCTCGCGCCAGCCGGTATCGAGCCCCGCCGTGGCGGTCTGCAGCCGGTCGCCGAGCTGCTTCGCGCGATCGGCCATGGTTTCGGCGAGCGTCTGGAAATGCCGATGCAGCGCCTCCCCGCGCTCCCGGGTGGCGGCGTCGAAGGCGCCCAGCGCCGCGTCGCCGCTGCCGGTCATGCGCTGCGTCAGGCGGTCGAACTCGGCCTTGAGCCGTTCGCTTGTCGCCTCGCTCTCGGCGATGAGCGTGCGGCTTGCGCCGAGGATCAGCTCGAGCTGCTGCTGCAATCCGGCCCCGAGGCCGGAGCTTACCGACTGCGCCTCGATGCCGACGCGCTGCACCGCCTCGGCGCGGCGTTGGAGCAGCGCCTCGATGCCGCGGCCGCGCTCCTCGGCGTCGTTCGCGATCGTCTCGCCGATCTCGAGCAGCCGCTGGCCGAGCGCCTCGCCGCGCGCGGCGGCGCCGCGTTCGATCTCCGCCAGCGCGCGGTCGCCTTCCTTCTCGAGGCGGCCGACGAAGCCTTCGAGCTCGCGCGCGAGCCCGGCGCCGATCGCCGTTCCGTCCGCCATCAACCGTCGCCCGGCGGACGTCATGCCCTCGATCTCGGTGCGCAGCGTCTGCGCGAGCCGTTCCGTCAGCGTCTGCGCCTCCGCGGCGCTCTGGGCGACGAGCGCCGCCTCGCGCTTCAGCGCCGCCTCGATCTTCACGCCCTGCTCCGTCGCGGTCGCCGCCGCCTCGCGGCCCGCCGCCGCGAGCTGGCGCGCGAGCTCCTCGGTGCGGAGCTTGAGCGCGGCGTCGAGCTCGCCGACCGTCGCCTCGCCCGATTTCCGGAGCGCCGCGAAGCTCGCCGTGAGCTCGCTACGCAGCCTTTCGCCGAGCGCTGCGCCATCGGCCAGGAACCGGCGCCCCGCATTGACGATCTCGGTCATCTGGCCCTCGAGCGCGCCGCCGAGGCCGGCGGTTTTCGCCTGCACCTCGGCGACGGTCCTGGCGAGCGCATCGCTCTGCCGGCGAAGCTGCTCCGCCACCCCATCCGCGCCGGCCGCCGCCTCCTTCGAGAGCTGCTGGAAATTGGCGAGATTGTCGCGGAAGGGCCGCTCGAGCGCTTCGGCACTGCCGGCGGCAAGCGCCGTCAGCCGGTCGCCCGCCGCATTCGCCGCCGAGAGCGCCGCCTGGTTCGCCGCCTCGATGCGCTGTTCGCCTTCGGCGAGCGACCGCTCGAAGAGCCGGCGCTGATCCTCGGCCTCGCCGACCGAGCGGACCATCGCCTCGGTTTCGCGCCTGGCTTCCCCGATACGCGCCTGCATGGCATCGCCGAGTGCTGCGAGCGCGGCGGCCAGCGCCTCGGAGGCCGTGTCCAGACGCCGCCCCAGCCGCTCCGACGCCTCGTCCGTCGAGGCCGACATGGCCTCGACATGGCGGGCGAGATCCGCGAGCAGCCGGTCGCCGCGCTGGCCCGCCGCCTCGCTCGCGAGCGACAGCTCCTCCGTCAGCGTGCCGAGCCGCCGCTCGAACCGCGCCGCGGCGGTCTCCGCGAACTCGGCGAAGCGGCGCTCGCCGGCGCCAAGCTCCTCGATCATGCCGCGGCCCTGAACCAGGGTCCGCTCGACGGCGGATTGCAGCGCTGCGGCCTGCGCCTTCAGCGCCTCGCCGGTGCCGTCGGCCGCCTCCTGGAGGCTCGTCTGGAGGCGCTGCGTCTCGCCGTCGAGGAAGGATTGCAGCCCTGCGCGATCGGCGGCGAAGCGCTCGATCAGCCCGTCGGTCGCGTCATGCAGGCGATCGCGCTCCGCGGCGAGGCCTTCGACCCACCGCCCGCGCTCGGTGGCGAGCGCGCCGACCGTGGCCGCCATCGCCTCCTTCATGAGGTCGCCCTGGCGGTCGAGGGCGGTCTGCCAGCCGGCGCGCGACGCCTCGAGCCGGTCGGCGATGGCGCGGCCCGCCTCGATCTCGCCGCCGAGCGTGGTCTGCAGATGGAGCAGCGTCGTCCGCGCATCCTCGGTCGCGGCCCGAAGCTCGGCGCCGCGCGCGGCGAGGGTGTCGCCGAATCCGCCGAGCAGGCTCATGGCTTCGGCGCTCGCGGCGCGCACCGCTTCGGCGTCGCGTCTGAGCGTCACCGACGCCGCCTCGACCGCCGCGTTCGGCGCGCCCGGCGCCACGGTCAGGGCCGCGAGCTCGGTCCGCAGCAGCGCCGTATGGGCGGCGATATCGCGGCCCCGTGCGAGGAATCCCAGCAGCAGCCAGAGGAAGGCGAGCGGCGCGAAGACGCCCGCCAACACCGCGCCGATCTCGTGCGGCAGGGCGTACGCAAAACCGCTCCAGCCGAACTGGCTGTCGATCGCCCAGATCGAGAGCGCGAGCCAGGCGAGGCTGAACCCCATCCCCAGGAGGAGAAGCCAGCGGCGGCTGAGGAGAGGCTCGTTCATGGGAGGCTTCGCCTTAGGCCGCCTTGCGCCTCAGGCGGATCAGATCGAGCATCTCGTGCGCCGCCGCCGGGATGTTGGTGCCGGGGCCGTAGATCGCGGCGACGCCCGCCTGCTTCAGGAACTCGTAGTCGGCCGGCGGAATGACGCCGCCGCAGACCACCAGGATGTCGCCCGCGCCCTCGGCCCGGAGCGCCTTCACCAGCGCCGGCACGAGGGTCTTGTGGCCGGCCGCCTGCGAGGAGACGCCGACGACATGGACGTCGTTCTCGATCGCCTGGCGCGCGGCTTCCTCGGGCGTCTGGAAGAGCGGGCCGATATCGACGTCGAAGCCGATATCGGCGAAGGCGGTGGCAATCACCTTGGCGCCGCGGTCATGGCCGTCCTGGCCGAGCTTGACCACGAGGAGGCGCGGCCGGCGGCCGGCGGCCTTGGCGAAGCTGCCGACCTCGTCCTGGATGCGCCGGAAGCTCTCGTCGCCCGCATAGGCGCCGCCATAGACGCCGCTGATGGAGCGGATCGTCGCGCGATGCCGGGTGAAGACCCGTTCCAGCGCGTCGGAAATCTCGCCGACCGTGGCGCGCGCCCGGCTCGCCTCGACGGCGAGTGCCAGCAGGTTGCCCTCGCCGCCCTTCGCCGCCTCGGAAAGTGCGGCCAGCGCCGCCCGGCAGCGCGCCTCGTCGCGCGTGGCGCGGACCTGCTTCAGCCGCGCGATCTGCTGCTCGCGCACCTTGCTGTTGTCGATATCGAGCAGCTCGACGGCGGCGCTCTCGGCGCTGCGATACTTGTTCACGCCGACGATCACGACCTCGCCGCGATCGATCGCGGCCTGGCGGCGCGCCGCGGCCTCCTCGATCCGCAGCTTCGGCATGCCGGCTTCGACGGCCTTGGTCATGCCGCCCATCGCCTCGACCTCGCCGATGAGCTTCTTCGCCTCGGCCGCGAGGCTCGCGGTCAGCGCCTCGACGTAGTAGCTGCCGGCGAGCGGATCGACCACGCGGGTGATGCCGGTCTCTTCCTGCAGCACGAGCTGGGTGTTGCGCGCGATGCCGGCCGAGAAGGGCGTCGGCAGCGCCAGCGCCTCGTCGAGCGCGTTGGTATGGAGCGACTGCGTGCCGCCCAGCACCGCGGCGAGCGCCTCGATCGTGGTGCGGATCACGTTGTTGTAGGGATCCTGCTCGGTCAGGCTCACGCCCGAGGTCTGGCAGTGGGTGCGGAGCGCGAGGCTCGCCGCCTTCTTCGGCCCGAAGGGCTGGAGGAGCTGCGCCCAGAGCAGGCGCGCGGCGCGGAGCTTCGCCACCTCCATGAAGAAATTCATGCCGATCGCGAAGAAGAAGGAGAGCCGCGGCGCGAAGGCGTCGATGGCGAGGCCCTGCGAGAGCGCCGCCCGCACATATTCGATGCCGTCCGCGAGCGTGAAGGCGAGCTCCTGCACCGCCGTCGCGCCCGCCTCGTGCATGTGATAGCCGGAGATCGAGATCGAGTTGAACTTCGGCATGCGCTTCGCCGTGTAGGCGATGATGTCCGCCACGATCCGCATCGAAGGCGCCGGCGGATAGATGTAGGTGTTGCGGACCATGAACTCCTTGAGGATGTCGTTCTGGATCGTGCCCGCGAGCTTGTCCTGCGGCACGCCCTGCTCCTCGGCGGCGACGATGTAGCCGGCCAGCACCGGCAGCACGGCGCCGTTCATGGTCATCGACACGCTCATCTTGTCGAGCGGGATGCCGTCGAACAGGATCTTCATGTCCTCGACGGAATCGATCGCGACGCCGGCCTTGCCGACATCGCCCACCACCCGCGGATGGTCGCTGTCATAGCCGCGATGGGTCGCGAGATCGAAGGCGACCGAGAGGCCCATCTGGCCCGCCGCGAGGTTCTGCCGGTAGAAGCGGTTCGAATCCTCGGCGGTGGAGAAGCCGGAATATTGCCGCACCGTCCAGGGCCGGTTGGCATACATCGTGGCCCGCGGCCCGCGCAGATAGGGCGGAAATCCCGGCATGGTCTCGACCGCCTCGAGCCCCTCGAGGTCGGCGGCGGTATAGAGCGGCTTCACCCGGATGCCTTCCGGCGTCGCCCAGACGAGGGCGTCGGCCGGCCGGCCGCCCAGCTCCTCCGCCGCGAGCTTCGACCAATCCGCCAGGGTTTTCTTCGGGAAATCCGACAATCCAGCCTCCGCCTGCCAATCGCGGGACCACTATATAACGGACCCGGCTTTGCCGCGTCCATCGACCGGCGGAGCGGCCACCCGGCCATTGCCGCGCTGCCGGCGCTTCCCGCATAGTGGCCCCGCCCCGCGCCCTTTCCCGCCCCGCGCATCCCGCCAGGACCCATGTCCCGCCCCGCCGCCGCCGATCGACCGAACCGCTACGGCCACGCGCTGAAGCAGCTCTGGGCGCTCGATCCGGCCATCACCTATCTCAATCACGGCGGCTATGGCGCGACGCCGCGGAGCGTGCTGGCGGCGCAGGACCGCTGGCGGGCGCGGCTCGAGGCCGAGCCGACGCGCTTCATGCAGCGCGACTATCTGCCGGCGGTGACCTCGGCGTCGGCGGCGCTCGCGCAGTTTCTGGGGGCGGACAAGGAGGATCTCGTCTTCGTCGAGAACGCGACCGGCGGCGTCAATGCGGTGCTGCGCTCGCTCGATTTCGCCGCCGGCGACGAGCTGCTGACCACCACCCATGTCTATCCCGCCGTGCGCAATGCGATGCGGCTGGTGGCGGCGCGGGCGGGGGCCCGCATCGTCGAGGCGCCGGTGCCCTATCCGCTGACCGACCCGGAGGCGGCGACGCGCGTCTTCGCCGAGCATGTCACGAGCCGGACGCGGCTCGTCGTGATCGATCTCGTGACCTCGCCGACCGCCCTGCTGCTTCCGGTCGCCGCGATGGCGAAGGCGGCCCGGGCGAAGGGCGCCAAGGTGCTGGTGGATGCCGCCCATGCGCCGGGCATGGTCGAGCTCGACCTGGCGGCGCTCGAGGCCGACTGGGTCACCGGCAACGCGCATAAATGGCTCTTCGCCCCGAAAGGCACGGCATTCCTCTGGGCGGCGCGCGGGGCGCAACAGGGCCTGCATCCGACCGTCGTCTCGCACGGCTTCGAGCAGGGATTCCATGCCGAGTTCGACTGGGTCGGCACGCGCGATCCGAGCGGCTGGCTCTCGATCGGCGCCGCGCTCGATTTCTATCGCGAGCAGGGCGATGGCGCGATCCGCGCGCATAACCGCGCGCTCGCGAACCGCGCCGCGTCGTTGCTGGCCGATGCGCTGAAAAGCGAGCAGGGGCAGTCGCCCGAATGCCGCGGCGCGCTCGCGACCGTGCGGCTGCCGGGCACCGAGGGCCGGGATCGCACGGCGGGGCTTGCGCTCAACGACCGGCTCTGGCGCGAGCATGGCATCGAGGTGCCGATCATCCCCTTCGCGAATGCACTCTGGGTCCGCGTCTCGGCGCAGATCTATAACGAGCTTTCCGACTACGAGAAGCTGGCGACAGCACTCGCGCGATAGAGCATTTTCCCGCGAAATGGGCACCGTTTCGCGTCAGAAAATGCGACCGAAACAACGAATCCGGAGCATTTTCGCGCGAAATGACACCGTTTCGCGTCAGAAAATGCGCCCAGACTCATGAATCCGGCACGCGTTCCGGTTCGACCTCGGGGAAGCGCGCGATAGGCGGGCGGGCCTCGCCGGGGGGTCAGCCGCGTGCGGCCTGCGCCGGCGGCTCCGCCGCTTCGGCCGGCTTCTGCTGGCGCTGGTTCAGCGGCCGCGGATCGTCGAGCACGGCGCAGATGCGCTGATAGACCATCTGCGGCGAGATCGGCTTCGCGAGGAACCCGTTCACCCCGGCCGCGATCGCCGCCTTGATGCGATATTCCTCGGTATGGGCGGTGACCATCACGATCGGCACGGCGTGGAACGCGGAATCGGTCGCGGCCCGCACCATCTTCACGAACTCGCAGCCATCCACCGGCTCCATCACCCAATCCACGAAGATGACGTCCGGCGCCAGGAACTTGAGCTCCTTGAAGGCGTCGGCGGCGTTGCTCTTCTCCTGGATGTATCTGATGCGCATGCTCGCGAGGATGCGATGCATGAGATGGAGCATGTGGCGGTTGTCGTCGATCAGCAGCACCTTGAGCTGCCGCAGATCGCGCATGCCTTGTGCGTCAGCCGAGGTCTTCATGACGTGCTGCGGCCAGTCCCCTTGATGCCCGGAATTTGGGCCAATTGGTACCCTAACCGTCACCGGTGAACGTTGCGTAAAGACCGCCGCCCGCGCGGACGTCCTAAAACCCTTATGGATCAGCGATCTGAGGCCGTCATCGCCTACCAGACGAAGCGGGTCGCGAGCGCCGTCGGGCGGTGCGGCCAGCGCTCGAACAGCGCCGCCACCTGCGGATTTCCGGTCTCCGGCCCGCCCAGCTCCTCGGCATGGATGCCGTCCAGGATGAAAAGCGAATCGATGCCGGCGGCGCCCGCGCCGGCGATGTCGGTGCGCAGCGAATCGCCGATCGCGAGGAGGCGCGCGGCGGGGATCGGCGCGAGCCGTTCGAGGCAGCGCGCATAGACGCCCGGATAGGGCTTGCCGTGATAGCGCACCCGGCCGCCGCGCCGCTCATAGGCCTCGGCGATCGAGCCGGCGCAGATCTCCCGGACCCCGCCGCGAATGACAACGAGGTCGGGATTGGCGCAGATCATCGGGAGGTCGCGGGCGCGGGCGCGATCGAGGAGCGGCTCGAAGGCCTGGAGCCGGTCGTCCGGCCCGGCGACGCCGGTATTGAGGATGAAGGAGGCCGCGTCGATATCCTCGACCGGCTCGATCGCCAGCCCCTCCAGCATGCCGAGATCGCGCCGCGCCATGATCGGGTAGAAGCGGCGGCCGAGGGTCGCATAGAAGGGATCGCGCCATGCCTCGAGGTCGCGCCAGGTTTCCTCGCCCGACGAGACCAGATCCTCATAGAGCGTCGCGTCGACGCCGAGCGCCGCGGTCCGTTCCCTGACCTCGGCGGCGCGGCGCGGCGCGTTCGACAGGATCACGACGCGCTTGCCGGCGCGGCGGAGCGCGGCGAGGCAGTCGATCGCGCCCGCATAGGGCGTCACCCCGTCATGGATCACGCCCCAGAGATCCACGAGATAGCCGTCATAGCCCGCCGCGATCTCGCGGAGCCCGGCGATGGGACGGGGCGCGGATGCCGTCGATGCCAATCGCGTCATTGCCGTTGGCCCGTCATCGCCAGCGGCCCGTCGCGCATTCAGAGGTTCGCATGCAGAATCTCCAGATCGGGAAGGCCCCAGCATTGCAGGCCCATATCCTTCGCCATCATGCCGAGCCCTTCGGTTTCGACCTCGCCTTCGCCCCAGACGGGATGCACGGGGCGAATCCAGCGGCTCCGCAGACCATAGGGAAAAGGCGGGAAAACGAGCCCGTCGCGATGCAGGTCCGCGCGCACCAGCAGCATGGTGCCGCCGACCGCATCGAGCCGCGTCGCCGCGCGTCCCCGCAGATCCTGGAGGAGCTGCCGCCCATGGTCGCGCCACGCATTGCGGTCGAAGCTCTCGCCGCCCGGCTCGGTGACGCAGTGCGGCTGCAGAATGTCGCGGCCCGCCGCCAGCAGCCGCTCCAGGATATCGGCCGGATAGTCGATCACATCGACATCGAGCCACAGCACCCAGTCCTCGTCATCGAGCGCGCGGAACAGGAGCTGGTTGCGCGCACGGGCGAGGATCGTGCGGCGCTGAAGCTGATAGGCGGGCGCATATCGCGGCACGCCCTCCGGCATATGGAAGCCGTAGTCGCGCTTCCACATGCCGACGCGGCGGAAGCGCGCGGCGAGCCGCGGCGCCAGCGCCTCGATCGCCGCGTAGCTCCCGTCGCGGCTGTCGCTTTCGAGGAACCCGAGCGAAACATGCGCGGCCGGATAGGTGAGCTTCTCGAGGCCGGAGAGGTAGCTCTCGAGGAAAGGCCGCGCGTCTTTCAGCGGTGTCAGCACCAGGATGTTCGGCGATGCGTCCATGGTCGTCCTTCCCGCCCCTCGTTTACAGGCCTCGCGCCGGCCCCTACTGTGGCCCGTCCCGCCCCGCCCGGGGCTGCATCAGCCGAATCGCACCGGATGACAGTCGATCCAACGCCGGATCACAAGGCCCTTCTCGCCGCGTGCCTCGCGCGGCCGGCGCCCTTTCCCGCCGACCGCTTCGACGGGCGCGGCATCGTCATCTGCGCGGGCGGCGTGCGGATGTTCACCTGCGCCTGGGTGCTGCTCTGGATGCTCCGAAACGAACTCGGATGCCGTCTTCCGATCCAGCTCTGGCATCTGGGCGCGGCCGAGCTGTCGCCGGCGATGCGACTGCTGCTGACGGAGTTCGATGTCGAGCTGGTCGATGCCGAGGCGGTCAGGGCGCGCAACCCCGCGCGCATCGCGGACGGCTGGCAGCTCAAGCCTTTCGCCGCCATGCATAGCCGCTTCGCCGAGGTCCTGCTGCTCGATGCCGACCAGGTGCCGATCGCGGACCCGGCGCCCCTGTTCGACTGGCCCGAGTTCCGCGAAACCGGCGCCGTGTTCTGGCCGGACATCGTCGATCTCCGCGCCGACAACCCGATCTGGGAAGCCTGCGGCCTGCCCGCGGAACGGACGATCTCCTTCGAGAGCGGACAGCTCCTGATCGACAAGACCCGGCATTGGCGCGCACTCATGGCGACGCTGCATCTGAACGAAGAGGCCGAGCATTACTACCGGCTCGTCTATGGCGACAAGGACACCTTCCTCATCGGCTGGAAGCTGACCGCGAGCCGCTACAGCCTCGTGCCGCACCGGCCCTTCCCGCTCATGCGCGCGCTGATCCAGCGCGATTTCGCCGGCGAACCGATCCTACAGCATCGCATCGGCGCGAAATGGCTGCTCGCCGCGAGCCAGTTCCGCATCGAAGGCTTCCGCCACGAGGAGGCGTGCCTCGCGGCGCTGGAGGTGCTGAAGGGGCGCTGGAACGGGCGGATGTTCTGGCCGCCCGCGCAATCGCCGGCCGCGCTTGCGGTCGAGGCGCGCCTGATCGAGAGCCGCGCTTTCCGGTGGCACATCGTGGGCGATCGCGACCGGACGATCGAGCTCCTCCCCGGCCATCAGATCGGTGCGGGTCGCGATATTCTCTGCCAGACCTGGTGCGTGACCGAGGAAGCGGGCGAACCCGTGCTGACGATCTTCGACGATCAGCGGCCGACCCACCGCTTCGCACCCGCCGGGGACGGGCGCTGGCAGGGACGCCAGCTTCTGCTCGACGGCGCCGAGGCGACGCTTCGTCCGGCGGCCGATGCGGACGCGGCCCTCGATGGCTTGTCGCCATCCTCCACGGCCGTCGATGGTTTGGCGCGGCCCGCCGCGGCCCTCGATGGTTTGGCGCGGCCCGCCGCGGCCCTCGATGGTTTGGCGCGGCCCGCCGCGCCGGGCGGGATGCTCGAAAGCCTGCTCCTCGCCGCGGGCTATGGCGCGGGCGCGGCACCCTTCGACGAAGCCATGCTGGCGGACGCGCTGCCGCTGCTTCTCGCGGCCTATCCCGATCTGGCGGCGCAGCTCGAGCGCGAGGCCGCGCGTTTTCCGGAGCGCTCCCGCGAGCGGGCCTCGCTGCGGCGGCTCGCCGCCGACGCGGCGCGATCGGCGCCGCGACGCTTGGCCGACCCCGCCGGCCGCCAGCAATGGCGCATCCTCTCGACCCACTATCAGCCGGGCGATTGAACGGGCGCGGCCCGAGAACCCGGACGGCATGAAACCGCGCCTCCTCTTCATCAGCCCGGTGATGCCCGCCGAAGGCGGCAACGGCCTCGCCATGCGGGCAGGCCTGTTCCTCGAGGCGCTCGCGCGTTGCGGCAAGGTCGATCTGGTCGTGCTCCCCGCCGCCGGCGGCCCCGGGAAGCCGACGGCGTTCGCAAGACGGCTCGCCCGGACCGCGCAGGTGGTGACGCTCCGCGACCGGACGGATACGCATTTCGCGCTCCTGCAGCGCCTCGCCGATCCCGCCGCCCGGCTCCAGGCCTTTCGCGACTACGGCAGGCCTTCCCTGATGCGGTTCCTGACCGCGCCGGTCCTCGGCGAGCTCCGCGACCGTCTCGCGGGCGAGACTTACGACGCCGTTCATCTCATGCGGCTCTATCTGGCCCCCCTCATTCAGATCTGGGACGGCGCGCGTCCCCGCCGACCGCTCTTCTCGCTCGATCTCGACGAGGACGAGGTCAGCACGCGGGAAAGCCTCGCGAGGCTGCATCGCGACCGCGGCGCCGCGGAGGCCGCCGACTGGGAACTGGCGGAAGCCCGGGCCTATCGCCGGCTCGAAGCGCAGTATCTGCCGCGGTTCGACCGGCTCTGGATGTCGAGCCCCTTGGAAGGAAAGCGGCTTGCGGCGCGCATGCCGGCGCGGAGCCATGTCGCGCCCAATGCGATCGCGCTGCCGGCCGAGGCGCGAGGGCAGCGCCGGAAACCGGCCGGCGCCCCGCGCCTCCTTTTCGTGGGCTCGATGGGCTACCTCCCGAACGACGACGCCATGCGCTGGTTCCTTGCCGCGATCTGGCCCCGATTGCGGGCGCATCCCCTTCATCCCCGACTGGATATCGTCGGCAGCCATCCGCCGGAAAGCCTGCGCCGCCAGGACGGGCGCGACGGCATCCGTATCGTCGAGCCGCGCCGGAGCCTCGCGCCGTACTATCGCCGCGCCGCCCTCGCCATCGTTCCGATCCGCGGCGGCGGCGGCACCCGCCTCAAGATCCTGGAAGCGGGCGCCTTCGCCCTGCCGGTGGTCTCGACGCGCATCGGCGCCGAGGGACTCTCCTTCCGCAGCCCCCGCCATCTCTGGCTCGCCGACAGCGCGGACCGGTTTCTCGCCGCCTGCATCGAGGCGCTCGAGGACCCGGCGGAGGCCGCACGGCGCGGCATGGCGGCCCGGCGCGAGGTGGAGGCCCGGTACGAGCGCGGCCGGGTGGGCGCGGCGCTTGCCGCCGGCTTCGCACGGCTCCTGCCAGGCTGACAAGCCCGGCCATGGCAGGCTAAAAGAAGCCCGCGAAAGGATCCCCGTTTCCCGATGAACGAACGCCCGCGCCACCTTTCCGAGGTCGAGATCAATCCCGTGGCCGACGGCTATGTGCTCTATCAGCCGTCGCGGGACCGGGTGCATTTTCTGAATGCGACGGCGGTCGTCGTTTACGAGCTCTGCACCGGCAAGCACACCGCCGACGAGATCGCCGCGATGGTGCAGCAGGCCTATGAGCTGGACGCGGCGCCGACCGCGGAGGTCGCGGCCTGCCTCGACAATCTCCGCCAGGAAGGACTCGTCGCATAGGCGACAGCGTCACGATTCGTACGCTCGATCGCACGGTCACGGTCACCGGCGCGCCCGATGCCTTGCGCGCGATCCGGTTCCTCGCCTGCGATCCCGACATGCCGCACGAGGCCGCGGGAGAAACCGTGGCGCTCGAGGCGGCGGGCGCAGGCTGGGACATGCGCCTGCCGGACGGGCGCGTTCGGCACGCCCTCACCCCGCCTCATGCGCTCGATCTCCTCTATCGCCACATCCACGTCATCGAAGCCGCCGAGCAGGCGCCTTTCGTTTCCCTCCATGCCGCGACGTTGCGCCTCGACGGGCACCGGCTGGTGCTGGTGGGCGACCGGGGCAGCGGCAAGACGACGCTCGCCGGCGCGCTCGTCTTCGACGGCTTCGCGCTCGAAGGCGACGAGGCGATCTATCTGACGCCGGACGGCGCCATCCCGCGGCCGCGCAGCATGCGCATCAAGCAGGCGGCGCTGCGGCTCCTGCCGCAGCTCGGACCCTATCTCGACCGGCTCCCCTACTATCTCGATTGGCTCGACCGGAAGATCTTCGCCTTCGATCCCCGGGCGGCGGGGCTTCCCTGGCGCATCGATCGAGGCCCGATCCATCATCTGGTGCTGATCGAGCCCAATCACGGCGGCCGCTCGGTCATAAGCCCGCTTGCGGAGAGCGAGGCGGTCGCCGCCTTGCTGCCCCATGCGACCTTCGGCGACGGCGGGAGGGGACGCTCGCTCGGCGCGATCGCGGAAATCGCGCGCAGCGCGCATGTCCATCGCCTTGCGCTCGGCGATTTACCCAACGCGATCCGTCACTTGCGCCGCATCGGCGCAGATGCTAGATAATGTCGATATTGGAACTGGAGGCGCCCCGTCATGTCGGACAAGGTCATCGATAAAGTCGTGGAAGAGGTGGACGAGCCTCGCCGCAGCGCCCTCCGGAAGCTGATCGTCGGCACGGCGTTCGTCGTGCCCACCGTGGCGTCCTTCTCGATGGACGGGCTCACCGTCAAATCGGCGCACGCCATCGTTCCGAACGCCAGCTAGGTCCCGCGCCGCCTTCGGCGGCGTCGCTTCGTTCGACGGCCCACCCTTCCAGGAGGGAGCCATGCGCCTGTCCGCTGCGATGATCATGCGGAACGAGGCGCTGCATCTCGACGCCTGTCTCCGATCCATCCGTCCGCATGTCGACGAGATCGTCATCGTCGACACCGGCTCGACCGACGCCTCGCCCGAGATCGCGCGCCGCTACGAGGCGCGATTGCTGCAGCAGCCCTGGCAGGAAGATTTCGCCGCCCCCCGAAACCTGGCGCTGGCGGCGGCGAAGGGCGACTGGATCCTCTATATCGACGCCGACGAGCGGCTGCGCCTCCCGCCCGGCACGACCCTCGCGCCGTTGCTCGAGGACCGGGAA
This sequence comes from uncultured Rhodospirillaceae bacterium, assembly GCA_964569315.1. GTDB lineage: Bacteria > Pseudomonadota > Alphaproteobacteria > Dongiales > Dongiaceae > CADEFF01. Next base: position 21,852 of record CAZMUZ010000036.1, read on the forward strand.
AAGCTCGCCTGGCGGCTCCGGCTGCAGCCGAAAACGAACTACACCGCCTATGCCGAGGTGCGGATTTTCCGGAACCACCCGGAAATCCGCTATCGCGGCGTGATCCACGAGCGCGTCCTGCCGGACATCCTCCGTCTTGCCGCCGGGCGCGCCGATGCGATCGGCCATTGCGACCTGGTGCTCGAGCATGTCGGCTATGAGGGCGACCAGCACCGCAAGCACGAACGCAACCTGCCGATGCTGCGCCGTTATCTCGAGACCGAGCCCGAGCGCATCTTCTGCTGGTGGCATATGGGCGAGATCCTGGCCGAGCTCGGCCGGCCCGAGGAAGCCGCCGCGGCCTTCGCCGAGGGCATCGCGCGCACCCGCCGTCGCGGCGAAAGAGCACCGCTCGCCGAGGACAGCCTGCCCTTCGCGGGATTGCTCAGGCTCGAGCTCGATCGCGGCAAGCCGGTCGGGCCCCTGCTCGGCGAAGCCCTCGCGCTCTTCCCGGAGAATCGCCTGCTGCGCTGGATCGCCGCGCGACACGAGATGGCGAGCGGCCGGCCGGCGGCCGCCCTGCCGCTGCTGCGGGCGCTCGCGGCCGAGGATGGCGAGCGCTTCTACGATCCGCTTATCGCCTATGACAAGCGGCTCTTCGGCGAGTTCGCGCAAGCCTCGCTCGGCGTCTGCTACATGCGGCTCGGTCGGCACGATCTGGCGGCCGAAGCCTTCGCCGCCGCCGCCCGCTTCGCGCCCGAGGATCCGTCCTACCCGGTGAAGCAGCGGCTCGCCGCCGCCCGCCACGCATCCTGCGGGTGCGGCGAGATGCCGGTGGCACCGGTCGAGGCCGATCTGGCGCCCTAGCCGCGCAGGCGAGCGGCCAGACCGGAGCGATATTTCCGCAGGAGCCGCAGCGTGTGGCGGACCCTCGCCGCCCACAGCGCCGCACCGCGCTCCGCGCCATAGCGCGCCGCGATCTTCTCGCGCGAATAGGCGACAGCAAGCTCGTCTACGAGGAAGCGGCTGCGCCGATAGCCATAGGAACGCCGCGCCATGGCCATCGCCGCGCGATGATCGGCGATCGCCTGCGCGGGTAATGGCCAGTCATTCGGAAGCTCCAGGCGAAAGAGATCGGCGGCGCCGGCAAGCCAGGCCTCGACCGCACGCTGCAGCAAAGGATGCGCGGCCGCCTCGCGGCGGAGTTCCGCCCATGCCGGCAGATCGAGTGCGGCGGCGGCGGCGGCGAACTCGTAGAGCCCCTTGAGGTCGAGCAGGCGACGCGCAAGGCCGCGGTCCGAGATCCGGTGATTGGCGACGCCATGCAGGAGATGGCGCACCGGCCGAAGGCGCATCGCGCGAAGCCCGCCGCGCTCGAGCGCCAGCGCGTCGCGCCGAAGCGCCGCGGTCGGCAGGACCGCCTCGCCGGCCGCGGCGAGCGCCTGGTGATGGAGCTCGACGGCGCCCGGCGCATCGTCGGCGCGGAGCGGCGGCGCATGATGCTCGGCAAGGCCGGGCGCCGGGTCGGCGCGAAACCCGATCGCCAGGAGCGCCGCCATTGCCCGTTCGATCTCCGCAGCCTCGACCAGAAGGTCGATATCGCGCATCGCGCGCCAGGCCGGCGCGCCGTCCCAGAGTGCCACCGCGCCTTTCAGCAGCAGCGGAACGATGCGCGCCTCGTTCAGCACGGCGACCGCCCGGTCGAGCGTGCATTGCAGCCCCGCCGTGCGGCTCCGGTGGACGGCGTCCGCCCGTCGCAGCCGCTCGGCGACCGGGATCCGATCGCCCTCGGCCGGCAGGGCGCGCGGCGCCGGCGGAACCAGCCCCTGCCCATCGAGCGCCGCGGCCAGCGCCGGCAGGAGACCGTAGCTGTCGGCGAGATCGATCAGGTCCTGCCATGGGGCCGGCGTCGAGAAGAGACGGGCGCGCAAGCGCGCGAGCCCGCCGGGCGCCGGCGCCACCGCGAGGCAGTCGCCGAGCAAAGCGAGGATCGCAGGGTCGCGGATCGTGGGAGGAAAGCGCTGCACGCGGCTCCGATGGCTGATGCCGCCGCCGGCAACCGGACGGCGCGCCTCATTCTATCGGGCGGTCGCGCGGGCTGACTATTGGTTCAGCGCTCGGGCGGGTCAGTACTCGGGCCGGGAGAGGCGCGGCTCGCCGAAGAGATAGCCCTGGCCGAAATCGATGCCGAGATCGAGCAGCTCCAGCAGCATCGGCTCGCTCTCGATCTTCTCGACGATGAGATCGAGCCCGGCGCGGTCGAAGCGGCGCTTCAGCGGCGCGAGGCCGGCGCCGCGGCCGGCTTCGGTCGGCGAGAGCAGGCGATGCGCGTCGATCTTGAGATAGCGGAAGTTCCGCTGCCCGAGCGCATAGGGATCGAAATCGAGATGGGTGATCCGGTCCATCGAGAAGCGGAAGCCGAGGCCGGCGAGGCGCTGCAGGTCGCGCTCCAGCTCGCCGTCCATCGCATCGATCGCCGATTGCGGGAACTCGAGCATGATGGAGGAGGCGTTGTCGGCGTTCTCGGCCAGCATCGCGACGAAATCGCGGAAGAAATCGCGGTCGGCGAGGGTGCGCGGCGAGATGTTGCAGAAGAACCCGACCGAGAGATGCTTGCGCCGCAGCTTCCGCACGAGCTGCACGCAGCGGAAGAGCAGGATGTTGTCGATCGGCGTGATGAGGCCGGTGCGCTCGGCGAGCGCGATATACTGCTCCGGCAGCACCATCGCGTTCTCCCCCACCGGGAAGCGCGTATAGCATTCGTAGAAGCGGCGCTTGCGCTGCGGCAGGCTGACGACCGGCTGCAGCCAGAGCTCGACGCGATCGTCGCGCAACCCCGCCTGCAGCACGTCCAGGATCTGCGTGTCGCTGAGGTCGCGGCGCACCAGCGGACCCGGACGCTCGATCTCGCGGGTGGCTCCCGGCATGGCCGGATCGAAATCGGCGACGGGCGCAGGGCGCGGCGCGGAAGGCGGGGCGATCGGCGGCGGCGCCATCGGTTCCGGCTGCGGATCGGGAGCCGGCGCCGCCAGGCCGGTGCGGGTTTCGTAGAGACGTTCGATCAGGCTCTGCAGCAGCTTGACCTCGGTCACGACGCTGCCGACTTCCGGCCCGGACTCGTTCCGCGCGATGCGGCTCCGGATCATGTCGGCCTCGTCGCGCAGCCGCAGCAGGTCGCGATTGGCATCGGCCCAGCCCATGCGCAGCGTCGCGAGCTCGCCGTCGAGCGCATTGTCCGCGGCGCGGCGCGCGATGCTCTCATGCAGCGCGAAACCCGCGAGCAGCACGCCGAGCGCCGCCAGGATCGCCGGGCTGCCGACGAACGCCGCCGGCAGGTGGGCGGCAAGGAGGAAGGCGACGGCCGCAGCCGAGGCATAGGTGAGGAACAGCGCGGAATGGCGGGCGAAGGACATCGGGCGGGCGAACCGGAGCTTGAGGGCAATGACGGCCGCAACTATCGCCCGGAACCGCTTGATGCATGCTTAACGGGCGGTCCCGCGGGTCAGCGGTGATCGGCCCCGACCGCCGCGGAAACCGTGGCAAAGCCGTCGGCGCGAAGCCGGTCCGCGAGCTCGCGCTTGATCCGCCGCACCAGGCCCGGCCCCTCATAGACGAGCGCCGTATAGAGCTGCAGCAGCGACGCGCCGGCGCGAATCCGGACATAGGCATCGGCGCCGGTGGCGATCCCGCCGACGCCGATCAGCGGCAGGCGGCCTTCGGTCAGGCCGTAGAGACGCCCCAGCATCGCGGTCGCCGGGCCCCGCAGCGGCGCGCCGCTGAGCCCGCCCGTCTCGCCGCGGTGCCGCCCGCGCAGCGATGCCGGCCGCGCGGTCGTCGTGTTGGCGAGGATGAGCCCGGCCAGCGAATGGTCGAGGGCGACCCGCGCGATGTCCCGTTCGTCCTCGGGTGCTAGATCGGGCGCGATCTTGACCAGGAGCGGCGTTTCGCGCGCGGCGGATGCACGCACCGCTTCGATCAGCCCGACGAGCGCCGCCGGATCCTGGAGCGCGCGCAAGCCCGGCGTGTTGGGCGAGGAGACATTGAGCACGAGATAGTCGGCGAAGCGCGCCAGATGCCGCGCGCCCTCAGCATAGTCCACCGCCGCATCGGCCGTTTCCTTGTTCTTGCCGAGGTTGATGCCGAGGATGCCCTTCGGTTTGTGCCGGGCGAGGCGCGCCGCGACGCGCCGCACGCCGTCATTGTTGAAGCCCATCCGGTTGATGACGGCGCGGTCCTCGGCAAGGCGAAAGAGGCGCGGCCGCGGATTGCCGGCCTGCGGCCGCGGCGTCACGCTGCCGATCTCGACGAAGCCGAATCCGAGCCGATGGGCGCCCCGGTAGGCCTCGGCGCTCTTGTCGAAGCCGGCGGCGAGGCCGATCGGGTTCGGGAACCGGCGGCCCCAGACTTCCGTTTCAAGGATGGGGTCATCCGATCCTGCATTGCCGACGAGACCGCTTTGCAACGCGCGCACCGCCGCGCGGTGGGCAAGCTCGGGCGGCAGCAGCCGCAGGGCCGGCAGCAGAAGGGGGAGAAAATCGGGCATGAAACGGGGCGACCGGCTGAATAAGGCATGTGAGGGCGTGTCCGGCCCGCATCGGAGCTTACCAAAATCGCCGGCGGCGAGAATAGCGGTTCCGCTCTGTAGAACAGCGAATGGCTTGATTGCGCCCCGGCAAGGTTCTAGAACCCTGACCAGTAGGAAATGAAACCCTCACTCTGCAACCGGAACGCGCGAGTTTTGCCAGGAAATCCGGCGGCTCGCCGCGGTTGCATTACCTCGTTCGAATAGGGCGGCGCTGACGATGTTGCGGCATGCGGATGTTTGGCGAGCGATCGACCGGCTGGCGGCGAAGCACGGCATGACGGCGTCCGGACTCGCGCGCGCAGCCGGCCTCGATGCGACGACCTTCAACAAGAGCAAGCGGAAGAGCCGCGAGGGCAAGCTGCGCTGGCCGAACACCGATTCCATCGCGCGGGTGCTCGAGGCGACCGGCGAGTCGGTGAGCGTCTTCGTGGGGCTGATGGGCAATTCGGCGGCGAACGGCGAGAAGCGCCGCGTGCCCGCGATCTCCTTCGTCGAAGCGGCGCGCGGCAATCATTTCGACGAGGCCGGCTATCCGAGCGGGCGCGGCTGGGACGAGATCGAGTTTCCAGGCGCGCCGGACCCGGCGATGTATGCGCTGCGCGTGACGGGCAACAGCCTGGAGCCGACCTATCGGCAGGGCGACATCCTGATCATGTCGCCGGCCGCGCCGATCCGTCGCGGCGACCGCATCCTGCTGCGCACGCGCAAGGGCGAGGTGATCCTCAAGGAGCTGCTTCGTCGCACCGCGCGGCGCGTCGAGCTGCGCTCGCTCAACCCTTCCGGCAGCGAGCGCGCCGTCGCGCCGGACGACATCCGGTGGATGGCGCGCATCCTCTGGGCGAGCCAGTAGGCGCGAAACCCGCACGCGAACCTTGACTTTTCGAGCAACTTCTGCTAGAAATAGCAAAATCCCCCATCGATCGACGTGACGACATGCGGAACGCGGACGCGGCTGTCCTGAGTTCGCTGCATCGCCGCTATGACGGCCCGGTCCCGGCGGCGCTGCGAGAGGCCGCGCGCAATGGCGGATCCGGGACGCTGCAGCAGGTTCTCGTCCTCGCCGAGAGCCGCGCCCTCGATCACCGGGCGGCGGGCTGCCGGGCGGCGGCCTGTCTCGCACGCGACCCTGGGCAGAGTTCCGCCGCGACGCTTCGCGACATCCGCGCGGCGGCGATCGCCCTTCGCCAGGCGCCTTTCGCCGGCTGACGCGTCCACGCCGGCGATTCCGCTTTCCCTGCCGAGCTTTACCGCCCGACGACAGGTCGGGCGCGGCGACGGACGCGGAGGAATTCCGCTGCCGCCCCTGTTGCCCGGCGATACCAGGCGTTATGCTTTCCCCGTCATGGGAAAACAATCAGGCAAGACCTCCGAGCTCGGCGACGCGCAGCAATCCCGTGCGCTCCATTTCATCGACGGCAAGTGGATCGACGGCAATCCGCTGCTGCTCGGCGCCTGGTCGCATGCGACCTGGATGGGGGCGGCCGTCTTCGACGGCGCCCGCGCCTTCGAGGGCGTGACGCCCGATCTCGAGCTGCATTGCCAGCGCACCATCAGGTCCGCCCAGGCGCTCGGGCTTCGCTCGCCGCTCACCGCCGGGGAGATCGAGGAGATCCTGCGCGACGGTATCGCGCGCTATCCGCGCGGCACGCCGCTCTATCTGCGGCCCTTCCTCTGGTCGGAGGACGGCTTCATGGCGCCCGATCCCGCCAGCACCCGGATCGCGATCTCGGTCGTGGAATCGCCGCTGCCGGAGCCCAAGGGCTTCAGCGCCAGCGTCTCGAAATGGCGGCGGCCCTCGCCGGAGACGGCGCCGACCGATGCGAAGGCGGTCTGCCTCTATGCGCAGGCCGGCCGCGCCAGCGCCGAGGCGCGGGCGCGAGGATTCGACGAGGCGGTGATGCTGGATCCGCTCGGCAATGTGGCGGAGTTCTCCAGCGCCAATCTCTGGATCGCGAAGGACGGTGCCGCGCATACGCCCGCCGCCAACGGCACCTTCCTCAGCGGCATCACGCGGCAGCGCGTCATCGGGCTGCTGCGCGCCGCCGGCATCGAGGTCTTCGAGCGCACCCTCGCGCCCCGCGACCTCATCGAGGCCGACGAGATCTTCTCGACCGGCAATTACGGCAAGGTGATGCCGGCGAGCCGGATCGAGGAGCGCCCTCTGCAGCCGGGGCCGATCTGCACGCTCGCCCGCCAGCTCTACTGGGAATTCGCGCACGGCAAATAGCGCGCGCGTGTGCCGGTCAGGCGGCGAGATTCTCGCCGGCGCCAATCAGGCGGCGAGGTTCTCGCCGGTGTCGGTCAGGCGGCGAGATTCTCGCCTGCGAGGGCGCGGCGGATAAGGACCCGCGTCTCCTCGAGGCCATAGAGCTCTATGAAGCTGCCCATGCGCGGCCCCTGGTCCTGGCCGAGCAGCACCTCGTAAAGCGACTTGAACCAGGCGCGCAGGTCGGCGAATTCGTGCCGCTTGCCGACCTCGTAGACGAGGTTCTGAATCGTCTCCGCATCGGCCGCCGCCGGCAGCGCGTCGAGGCCGGCGAGGAGATCGGCGAGCGCCGCCAGCTCCATCGCGCTCGCCGCACGATAGCGTTTTTTCGGCTTCACGAAATCGCGGTAATAGGCGATCGCATGGCCGACCAGCCGGTCGAGCAGCGGCTCGGTCGCGGGCGTGGCGCCGGGCCGGTAGCGCGAGATGAAGCCCCAGAGCACCGCCTTCTCCTCCGAATTGCAGACGCCGGCGAGGTTGAGGAGGATGTTGAAGCCGAGCGGCGAGCTCGCAGCCGGCGGGCTGCCGTCATGGATGTGCCAGACGGGGTTCTCCAGCCTGAGGGCCGCGTTCTCCTGCGGGAATTTTTCTAGGAAGGCGAGGTAATCGTCCACCGCCCGCGGGATCGCGTCGAAATAGAGCCGCTTCGCCGTGCGCGGCTTCTGGAACATGAAGAGCGACAGGCTTTCCGGCGGCGCGTAGGTGAGCCACTCCTCGACCGAGAGCCCGTTGCCCTTGGATTTCGAGATCTTCTCGCCCTTCTCGTCGAGGAAGAGCTCGTAATTGAAGCCTTCCGGCGGCGGGCCGCCGAGGATGCGGCAGATCTTCCCGGCGAGCTGCACCGAGGGGATCAGGTCCTTGCCGGCCATCTCGTAATCGACGCCGAGCGCATGCCAGCGCATCGCCCAGTCGGGCTTCCATTGCAGCTTGGCGCGGCCGCCGGTGACCGGCTGCTCGATCGTGCTGCCGTCCTCGTCCGTGAAGGTGATCGTGCCGGCCGCGGCGTCATGGGCGAGGATCGGCACCTGCAGCACGCGGCCGGTGGAAGGGCTCAGCGGCAGGAACGGGCTGTAGCTCTGCTGCCGCTCCTCGCGGAGCGAGGGCAGCATCACCGCCATGATCTCGTCGTATTTCCGCAGCACCGCGAGCAGCGCCTCGTCGAAGCGGCCGCTCCGGTACCAGTCCGAGGCGCTCTGGAACTCGTACTCGAAGCCGAAGCCGTCGAGGAAGCCGCGCAGCATCGCATTGTTGTGATGGCCGAAGCTTTCGAACTTGCCGAAGGGATCGGGCACGGTCGTGAGCGGCTTGCCGAGATGCTCGCGCAGCATCTCGCGGTTCGGCACGTTCTCCGGCACCTTGCGCAAACCGTCCATGTCGTCCGAGAAGGCGAAGAGCCGCGTCGGCAGATCGGAGAGGCGGCGGAAGGCCTGGCGCACCATGGTGGTGCGAACCACCTCGCCGAAGGTGCCGATATGCGGCAGGCCGGAGGGACCGTAGCCGGTCTCGAACAGCACATAGCCCTTCGCCGGCGGCGCATCCTTGTAGCGCTCGACGAGCTTCCGCGCCTCCTCGAACGGCCACGCCTTCGCCTGCATCGCCAGAATGCGCTCGCTCGCCATCACCCGCCGCCGATCGTTCGAAAACCGGCCGGACACTAGGGGCCCCGGGCCGGGGCGTCAACGCCCGCCCACATCGCTGGGACCGCGGATGCGCGGCCGATATACTGCGAGAACCAGCATGACCATCGAACTCACCACGCGGCCGCCCGCGCTCCAGCTTCCCGACATCGCGACGATCGCCGTCGGCATGACGGAGGCGGCCATCCTCTCGCCCGACGGCGAGGTGACGCGGTTGCCGCTGAAGGCGGCGCGCGAGCGCGTGCGCGGGCATCCGATGCTGCTGGTGCATGGGCCGGCCGTCGCGCGGCGGCTCGGCCTGGACCCGTTCCCCTGCTTCGATCTGCTCGAGCTCTTCGCCTTCCTGCGCCCGGCCGAGTTCTGCCTGCCGACGCCGCGCGGCCTC
>CAZMUZ010000037.1:0-25953 GCA_964569315.1 uncultured Rhodospirillaceae bacterium
AGGGCATGCATGACGTGCTCTATGCCATCTCCTTCGGCAATTGGTGGCCCCTGCATGCCCGGAGGATCCGCAAGCTCGGCATCGAGGATCTCGCCATACTCAACGGGCAACCGGACGACCAGCCGCCCGCGATGATGGCCTGGAAAGAACCCGCCGCCGTCGCCGAGGCCGCCGACCGGCTGGTTGTGCATCTCGAAAGCCGAAATCGCAAGGTCGGGTTCCTCGTCAGGGCGTTCAACAAGCAATCCGGCAACGCGGACGAAGCGGCCACGGAAATGGGTCTCGCCTTCCGGCCGGGGGAAGGCGGCTGGGCCATCCTCGCGCAGGATATGCGCATTCTTGCAAGCGTGTGCCGCTGGCTGAAAGCGGAGGGCGCGCCCCGACTGACCTTCGTCCAGAATCTCTGACGCGCCGTCCTTTCCGGGTTGCACCGTCCCGATCCGGAAAAGGACTGCGGCCGGGCGGGCGGTCACCCATCACGAGAGGGGGACCCGCTCCGCGCCGGGATATCAGGCGTTACGCCGCGGCGTGCTGCCGGAGGTTCCGCAGCACGTAGGGCAGGATGCCGCCGTGGCGGAAATACTCGATCTCGTCCAGCGTATCGATGCGGCAGACGAGCGTCACCTTGTCGATCTTGCCCTCGGCGCGCCGGATACGGCAGACGATATCCATCCCCGGCTTGAGCCCGCTCGAAAGCCCGGCGATGTCGAAGAGCTCGGCGCCGGTCAAGGCCAGGTCCTTGCGCGTGAGCCCGTCCTTGAACTGGAGCGGCAGCACGCCCATCCCGACCAGGTTCGAGCGGTGGATGCGCTCGAAGCTCTCGGCGATCACCGCGCGCACGCCGAGCAGGAGCGTGCCCTTCGCCGCCCAGTCGCGCGAGGAGCCGGTGCCGTATTCCTTGCCGGCGACGATGACGAGCGGCACGCGGCTCGCCTGATAGCGCATCGCCGCGTCGTAGATCGACATGACCTCGCCCGAGGGCATGTGGCGCGTGACGCCGCCCTCGGTGCCGGGCACCATCTCGTTGCGGAGGCGGATATTGGCGAAGGTGCCGCGCATCATCACCTCGTGGTTGCCGCGGCGCGCACCGTAGGAGTTGAAGTCGGCCACCTCGACGCCATGCTCGATCAGGTAGCGGCCGGCGGGCCCGTCCTTCTTGATCGAGCCCGCGGGCGAGATGTGGTCGGTCGTGATGCTGTCGCCGAGGATCGCGAGCGGCCGCGCGCCGGCCACGTCGCTCACCGGCGCCGGCTCCAGCGTCATGCCCCGGAAATAGGGCGGGTTCTGCACATAGGTCGAATCCCCGACCCAGCTATAGGTCTTGCCCTTCGCCGTCTCGATGCCGCGCCAGAGGCGGTCGCCCTTGAAGACGTCGCCATACTGCTTGCGGAACATCGAGGATTTGACGTTGCGCTTGACGGCCGCGCGGATGTCGGCGTTGGAGGGCCAGATGTCGCGCAGATAGACCGGCTTGCCCTTTTTGTCGTGGCCGAGGGGGTCGGTCATCAGGTCGACCTTCATCGAGCCGGCGAGCGCATAGGCGACCACCAGGATCGGCGAGGCGAGATAGTTGGCGCGGGTGTGCGGATTGACGCGGCCCTCGAAGTTCCGGTTCCCGGACAGCACCGAAGCGACGACGAGATCGCCCTTGGTCACCGCATCGGCGATCGGATCGGGGAGCGGTCCCGAATTGCCGATGCAGGTGGTGCAGCCATAGCCGACCAGGTTGAAGCCGAGCTTGTTGAGGTCGTTCTGCAGCCCGGCCGCCGCGAGGTAGTCGCTCACCACCTTGGAGCCGGGTGCGAGCGAGGTCTTGACCCAGGGCTTCGCCTTGAGGCCGCGCTTGACCGCATTCCGCGCGAGCAGGCCGGCGCCCAGCATGACGCTCGGGTTCGAGGTGTTGGTGCAGCTCGTGATCGCCGCGATGACCACGTCGCCGTCGCCGAGGGTGTAGTCGGCGCCCGCCACCGGCAGGCGTGGCGCGTCCGGCACCCGGTTGAAGCTCTGCAGATCGTCGGCGAAGCCGCGCGCGACCCTGGAGAGGGCGACACGGTCCTGCGGCCGGCGCGGGCCGGCGAGGCTCGGCTCGACCGAGGCGATATCGAGCTCGAGCAGGTCGGTGAAGAGCGGGTCGGGCGTGCGCGGCCCGCGCCAGAGGCCCTGCTTCTTCGCATAGACCTCGACGAGCTGGACGCGATGCGCGTCGCGGCCGCTCGATTTCAGATAGGCGATGGTCTCCTTGTCGATCGGGAAGAAGCCGCAGGTCGCACCATATTCCGGCGCCATGTTGGCGATGGTGGCGCGATCGGCGAGCGACAGATTGTCGAGGCCGGGCCCGCAGAACTCGACGAACTTGCCGACCACGCCCTTCTTGCGCAGCATCTCCGTCACGGTCAGCACGAGATCGGTCGCGGTGGCGCCTTCGCGCAGCTTGCCTGCGAGGCGGAAGCCGATCACCTCCGGGATCACCATGGAGATCGGCTGGCCCAGCATCGCGGCTTCCGCCTCGATGCCGCCGACGCCCCAGCCCAGCACCGAAAGGCCGTTCACCATCGTGGTGTGGCTGTCGGTGCCGACCAGCGTGTCGGGATAGGCCATCATGCCGCGGCCCTTCTTGCCGTCGGTCCAGACCACCTGCGCCAGATATTCGAGATTGACCTGATGGCAGATGCCGGTGCCGGGCGGCACGACGCGGAAGCTGTCGAACGCGGTCTGGCCCCAGCGCAGGAAGGCGTAGCGCTCGCCGTTGCGGTCATATTCGAGCGCGACGTTCTTCGCGAAGGCGTCGCGGCTGCCGAAGGCATCCACCATCACCGAATGGTCGATCACGAGATCGACCGGCGAGAGCGGGTTGATCCGCTCGGGATCGCCGCCGATCGCCTGCATCGCGTCGCGCATCGCGGCGAGGTCCACCACGGCGGGCACGCCGGTGAAGTCCTGCATCAGCACGCGTGCCGGGCGAAAGGCGATCTCGCGGCTCGAGCGCTTGGCGATGAGCCAGGCGGCGAGCGCGCGCACGTCGTCCTTGGTGACGGTGCGGCCGTCCTCGTTGCGCAGCAGGTTCTCCAGCAGCACCTTGAGCGAGCAGGGCAGCCGCGACAGGTCGCCAAGCCCGGCGCCTTCGGCCGCCTTCAAGCTGAAGTAGTCGTAGCGGCGGATGCCGACGGTCAGGGTGCGGCGGGACTTGAAGCTGTCGAGCGAAGCGGTCACGGCGGGAATCTCCTGTCAGCCAGGCGCGAAAGGCGGCGAGCTTGTAGCGGGACGTTGAAAGGACAGCGAATGCGCTGTGGTAATTTCATAACATGCGAGGGCCGGGAGCGGCGAGCGATGCCGCAGGGACCGATCCTGCCAGTCCTGCCGCGCGAAGTGAATTGCGAAGCTCGACGCGCCGCAACCACCACAATTTCGCCATTATCGGGGCTTAATCGCGCCATGATAGGTGCCTAGCTTCGCACCCGTCGGAGATCTTCCCTCTCCGACGATAGAGGCGCACCAGTCCGCCTCGAACATGGCCCCCAAGGCTGGAACATGGATGCCCGTTCAGCTTCCCCCAAACGAGCATCCCATCGACGGCGCCGCGCTCCCGTCCCATCCCCGGGGGCGCGGCGCCAACCGATCCCGGCCCCGGCTTCCTGATCCCGTTCCGCGGCGTCGCGCCCCCCCGCGCGTCTCGCCCCCCGCGCGTCTCGCCAATGACGAAGCTCCTGCGCTAAGCTCCGGGCGGCGCGAGCGCCGGTCTTGCGGCCTCGCCACTTCCTTGGGGTTCCTCGTCCCGTGGCCCAGATTCCGCGCCGCGGCCCTCTCCGGCCGTCACCGATCCGTCATCGCCGCCGCGCATGGCCCTGCTGACCGCCAGCGGGCTCGCCTGCCGGCGCGGCGACCGGCTGGTTTTCGAGGATGTCGGTTTCTCGCTCGCGCCGGGCGGGCTGCTGCGCATCGCCGGCCCGAACGGCAGCGGCAAGACGAGCCTGCTGCGCCTCGTCGCCGGCCTCGCCCCCGCCGCCGCCGGCCGCATCGAATGGCAAAGCGCCGCTTCCGAAACGGGCGGCGAATGGCAGCGGCAGCCCCGCTTCCTCGGGCATCTGGACGCGCTGAAGCCGGTGCTGACCGTGCGCGAGAACCTTGCCGCCGCCGCCGGCATCGCCGGCATCCCCGATCCCGCGATCGCGGCGGCGATCCGCCGGCTGGCGCTCGACGCGCTCGCCGACCTTCCGGTGCGGTTCCTCTCCGCGGGCCAGCGCCGGCGCGCAGCGCTCGCCAGGCTCGTCCTCGGTCCCGCGGCGCTCTGGCTCCTCGACGAGCCGACCACCAATCTCGACGGCGCCGGTGTCGCGGCCTTCCTCGCGCTCCTCGCCGAGCATCGGCAACAGGGCGGCATGGCGCTCGTTGCGACGCACGACGATCTGGCCCTCGACCCGAGCGGCCGGCTCGAGCTCGGCCGCTCGCGAGCCGCGCCATGAGTGCCGCCTGGGCGCTCTTCCGGCGCGATCTCCATCTCGGTCTCCGGCAGGGCTCGGACGCGGCGACCGCGCTCGCCTTCTTCGTGCTGGCGGTCGCGATGTTTCCCTTCGGCATCGGTCCCGAGCCCGCGATCCTCGCGCGGATCGCGGCGGGGCTGCTCTGGGTGATCGCGCTGCTCGCCTCGCTCATCGCGCTCGAGCGGCTGTTCCAGGAGGATTATCAGGACGGCGGCCTCGATCTCCTGCTCCTGGCGCCGGCGCCGCTGCCCCTGCTGGTGCTGGCGAAGCTCGCCGCGCACTGGCTCGTCACCGGCCTGCCGATGATTCTCGTGGCACCGCTCCTCGCCTGGCTGCTGCAGCTTCCCGGCGAGGGCGTCACCATGCTGATGCTGGCGCTGCTGCTCGGCACGCCGGCCCTCGCCCTCATCGGCGCGGTCGCGGCGGCGCTGACGCTCGGCGCACGGCGCAGCGGCCTCCTCATGCCGCTGCTCGTCCTGCCGCTCTACGTGCCGGTGCTGATCTTCGGCGTGGCGGCGGTCGAGGCGTCGCTCGCGGGGCTCGACCCGACGCCGCATCTGAGCCTGCTGGCGGCGTTGCTGCTGGCGGCCTTCGCGGTCTGCCCGTGGCTCGCGGGCGTGGCGCTCCGGCAAGCGGCGGCCTGAGGCGGCCCCGCGGGGCGATCCGCCGCCGGATGGACCGTCGTGGGGCGCGGGCCTATTCTCGGTCGCGGGGTTGGCGAGGGGGAATACTCCTATGCGCTCGAACGTCCTGCTGCCGCTGCTGGCGGCGGCCTGCCTCGCGGTCGCGGCCTGCGCGCCGCAGCGCGAGCCCGATCTTTCGACGATCCGGACGAACTACGAAACGGTCGAGGAGGGCGATGTCGGCGCCTTGCTGCATCACCTCTATCAGGCGGCGCAGAAGGCGGAGTATGCCGAGCAGGTAAGGGCTCGGATCAGCTCCGAACCCGGCTATCTCTTCACCGACGGGCAGTTGCGCCAGCGCGCGGTGCAGGCCTCGCTCGAGGCGGTCGAACATCGCAACGAGGCGGAAGCCGCCCTCGCCCGCATCCTCGATCCGCTGCGCGCGCGCATCGCCTATCTCGAATCGCTGCATCTGCCGCAGGGCACCGGGCCTTTCGAGCAGTCGGTGCTGTTCGACACCGGGAGCGCCGCCATCCCGCAGGCCGAGACGGGCAAGATCGAGGCGGTGGCGCGTTTCGTCGCCGCCTATCCGCTTTCCGCCGTCATCGTGACCGGCTTCGCCGACTCGGTCGGCGACAAGCATGCGAACCAGGACCTTTCCCGCCGGCGCGCGGCCGCGGTGGTCGAGGCGCTGAGGGGGTTTGGCCTGCCGCCCGCCACCACCCTCGCCGTGTCGTCGGAAGGCGAGGCGCCGGGGCCGGACGACACGCCCGACATCGACAACCGTACCGTCCTCATCCGCGTCGAGGCGCACGGCGCCCCCGCGCGATAGCGGCGCGCCGGCCCGGCCGACTCTGACCGCCGGCTCGCGCGGGCGCGGCCGCCGGAGGGGCTGCCGGCTCGCGCGGATTTGTCCGGCCGCGGGACTTGGCAGTGGCGGCCTGGCACGCCATTCTCGCCCCCATGCTGCATCGCTTCGCCAATCCTGCGCGTTTCTCGAGAATTTCCCGCGCCATCCTGCCCTGGGTCGCGACCGCGACCGCGATCCTCTTCGCGGTCGGGCTCTATCTGGCGCTGGTGGCAGCACCGCCCGACTATCAGCAGGGCGAGACCGTGCGCATCATGTATGTGCATGTGCCGGCCGCCTGGATGTCGCTCTCGGTCTATGCGCTGGTGGCGCTCGCCTCCGCCGTCGCGCTCATCTGGCGCCATCCGCTCGCCGATCTCGTCGCGAAATCGGCCTCGCCGCTCGGCGCGGCCTTCACCTTCATCGCGCTCGTGACCGGCTCGCTCTGGGGCAAGCCGATGTGGGGCGCCTGGTGGGTGTGGGACGCGCGGCTCACCTCGATGCTGATCCTCTTCTTCCTCTATCTCGGCCATATCGCGCTCCTCAACGCCTTCGACGATCCGCAGCGCGGCAATCGCGCGGCGGCGATCCTGGCGCTGCTCGGCGTGGTCAATCTTCCGATCATCAAGTTCTCGGTCGACTGGTGGAATACGCTGCACCAGCCGGCGAGCGTGTTCCGCATGGGCGGGCCCAGCATCGATCCCGCGATGTTGCGCCCGCTGCTCGTCATGGCGCTCGCCTTCCTCGGTTATTTCGTCTGCCTGCTGCTGATCGGCGTCCGGGCCGATCTCGCGGCCGCGCGGCGCCGCGCCCAGCAGCTCGAACGCGCGGGATAAGCCGCGCCCGCCTGCGGCGGTCGGCCGCTGGCCGGCCCCGGGCCGCCGATGCTATAAGCCGGCGGACGGGCGCACCGGCCACGGGGCCCCGCGCGCCGGCCGGCGCCCGGCATTGCAGCAACCGGACATGACGGCAGTGGAAAGCTTTCTCGAGATGGGCGGCTATGCGGCTTTCGTCTGGCCGGCCTATGGCGTCGCCGCGCTCGTGCTGGTCGGCGTCTTCCTGCAACGCTGGCGGCGGCTGCGCGCGGCCGAACGCGCGCTCGGGCCCGAGCCGAAGGAGGGGCGCCGGCGATGACGCGCAAGCGCCAGCGTCTCGTCCTGGTCGGCGTCGCGATGCTGCTGCTCGGCGGTGCGGCAGCGCTGGTGCTGAACGCCTTCAGCGACAGCCTCGTCTTCTTCTATAGCCCGAGCGATCTCGCCACGAAGGAAGTGCCTGTCGGCCGCGTGGTGCGAGTGGGCGGGCTGGTCGAGGAAGGCAGCGTGACGCGCGGCAGCGACGGCGCCACCGTGCATTTCCGCATCACCGATCTCGCCCGCACGGTTTCGGTCACCTATGGCGGCGTGCTGCCGGATCTCTTCCGCGAAGGGCAGGGCGTGGTCGCCGAGGGAAAGCTCGATGCGGGCGGCGATTTCTTCGCCGATTCCGTGCTCGCGAAACATGACGAGACCTACATGCCGCCCGAGGTCGCCGACGCGCTGAAGAAGCAGGGCACCTGGCGCGGCGCGGAAGCGGCGGAGCCGAGCCCGTGATCACCGAGCTCGGCCATTTCGCGCTGGTACTCGCCTTCCTCGTGACGCTCCTCCAGGCGGTGGTGCCGATGGCCGGCGCCGCCCGCAACAATCCGCGCTGGATGGCGGTCGCCGACAGCGCCGCGCTCGTCGTCTTCGCGCTGGTGCTGTTCGCCTTCCTCGCCCTCATGCACGCCTTCGTCCGCTCCGATTTCTCGGTCGCGCTGGTGGCGGCGAACTCCCATACGCTGAAGCCGCTGCTTTACAAGATCAGCGGCGTCTGGGGGAACCACGAGGGCTCGCTGCTGCTCTGGGTGCTGATCCTGGCGCTCTATGGCGCGGGCGTGGCGCTCTTCGGCGGCCGGCTGCCGCGCCGCCTGCGCGCGCGCGTGCTCGCGGTGCAGGCGGCGATCGGGCTCGGCTTCCTCGCCTTCATGCTCTTTACCTCGAACCCCTTCGCGCGGCTCGCAGTACCGCCGGCGGAAGGCAACGACCTCAACCCGCTGCTGCAGGATCCCGGCCTCGCCTTCCATCCGCCGATGCTCTATCTCGGCTATGTCGGCTTCTCGATGACCTTCGCCTTCGCCGTCGCCGCCCTTATCGAAGGCAAGGTCGATGCGGCCTGGGCGCGCTGGGTGCGGCCCTGGGCGCTCGCCGCCTGGATCGCGCTCACCGCCGGCATCGGCCTGGGGAGCTGGTGGGCCTATTACGAGCTCGGCTGGGGCGGCTGGTGGTACTGGGATCCGGTCGAGAACGCGTCCTTCATGCCCTGGCTGCTCGGGACAGCGCTGCTCCATTCCGCGATCGTGGTGGAGAAGCGCGACGCGCTCAAAAGCTGGACCATCCTGCTCGCGATCCTGGTCTTCGGTCTCAGCCTCGTCGGCACCTTCCTGGTGCGCTCGGGCGTGCTGACCTCGGTCCATGCCTTCGCGACCGATCCCGCGCGCGGCGTCTTCATCCTCTTGCTGCTCATCGCCTATATCGGCGGCGCGTTGCTGCTCTATGCGGTGCGCGCGCCGCAGCTCAAGGGCGGCGGGCTCTTCAAGCCGGTGAGCCGCGAGGGCGCGTTGCTCCTGAACAACCTGCTGCTGGCGGCGGCGACCGCGACGGTCTTTCTCGGCACGCTCTATCCGCTCTTCCTCGACATGACCGGCGGCGGCGCAGTCTCGGTCGGGCCGCCCTATTACGAGGCGACCTTCGTGCCGGTGATGCTGCCGCTGCTCCTGCTGATGGGCGTCGGCCCGTTGCTCGCCTGGAAGCGGGGCGACCTGCCCGGCGCGCTGCAGCGGCTCTGGTTCGCCGCCCTGCTCGCGGGTGCCGCGGCGCTGCTCGCCTTCTGGCTCGCCGGGGGCGAAGCGCCGCTCGCTCTCCTCGGCGTCGGTATCGCCGCCTGGATCTTAGTCGCTTCCCTCGTCGAGCTCGCCGAGCGCATCCAGCTCTTCCGCCATCCCGCGAGCGCCGGCCGCCGGCTTCGGCAGCTCCCGCGCTCCGCCTTCGGCATGACGCTCGCCCATCTCGGCCTCGCCATCGCCATCCTCGGCATGACCGGCGCCTCCGCCTGGAAGGAGGAGCGCGTCGTCAACCTGAAGCCGGGGGCCAGCGTCGCGGTCGGCGGTTACGACTATGCGCTCGAAGGCGTGTCGCGCATCCAGGGGCCGAACTACTGGGCCTTCCGCGCGCGCTTCGCCGTCACGGAATCGGGCAGGCCGGTCGCGACGCTCGAGCCGGAGCGCCGTTTCTTCAGCGTGCAGCGCATGCCGACCACCGAGGCCGCGATCCACACCACCGGATTCGCCGATCTCTATGCGGTGATCGGCGATCCGGACGGCAAGGGCGGCTGGACGGTGCGGATCTATCGCGAGCCGCTGGTCCCCTTCATCTGGGGCGGAATCCTTGTGATGGTGATGGGCGGCCTCGTCTCGCTTTCCGACCGGCGCTTCCGCGTCGGCGCGCCGGCTCGCGCCCGCAACGCCGCTCTCCCCGCCGCCCGCAACGCCTGACGCCGGAACGCCGATGCGCCGTCTCGCCTACCTGCTGCCCGTCCTGCTGTTCGCCCTGATGGCGGGCTATTTCCTGCTGCGCCTCGGCGACGGCCGCGATCCGAGCCTCCTGCCCTCCGCCCTCATCGGCAAGCCCATGCCGGCCTTCACCCTGCCGGGGCTCCCGGCCGGGGCGCCGCCGCTCGAAAGCGCCGCCCTGCTCGGCGAGCCGGCGGTGATCAATGTGTTCGCGAGCTGGTGCCTGCCTTGCCGGGCCGAGCACCCGCTGCTGATCGGGCTCGCCAGGGAGTCGGGCGTGGCCCTCTACGGCATTCTCTACAAGGACGATCCCGCGGCCGGCGCCGGCTGGCTGGCGGAGCTCGGCAATCCCTTCCGCGCGGTCGGCGTCGATCGCTCCGGCCGCACCGGCATCGATTTCGGCGTCTATGGCGTGCCGGAAACCTATGTGGTCGATCGCGAGGGGATCATCCGCTTCCGCCAGGTCGGGCCCCTCGATCCGCAGGTCATCGCCGAGAAGGTCCTGCCCTTGCTGAAGACGCTCCGGGAATGACGTCGCGGGCGGCAGGACGCCTTCCGGTTCTGGCAGCGCTGCTCGCGCTCTTCCTGGCGCTCGCCGGCGCGGCCGCGCTCGCCGTCGAGCCGTCCGAGATGCTGGCCGATCCCGCGCTCGAAACGCGCGCGCGGGCGATCAGCCGCGAGATCCGCTGCCTCGTCTGCCAGAACCAGTCGATCGACGATTCGGCGGCCGATCTCGCGCGCGATCTTCGCCTCCTGGTCCGCGAACGCCTCCTGGCCGGCGACAGCGACCGGGCGGTGCGCGATTTCCTGGTCGCACGCTATGGCGATTTCGTGCTGCTGGATCCGCCGGTTGGGCCGCGCACCTGGGGGCTCTGGTTCGGCCCGTCCGCGATCCTCGCGATCGCCGCGCTCGGCGTGACGCTCTATTTCCGCCGCCGCCGCGCCGCGCCCCCGCCGGCGCCGCTGACGCCCGAGGAGGCGGCGCGCGTCGGGCGTCTCCTCGAGGAGGAGCGGCTGCCGTGATGCTCTGGTTCGCCGTCGCGACGGTGCTCGCGCTGGCGCTCGCGGCGCTGCTCTGGCCGCTGTTGCGTCGCGACCGTGCGGAAGCGGCGGGGCGCGATGCGCTCGCCGATCGCGCCGTCTATCGCGATCAGCTCGTCGAGCTCGAGCGCGATCGCGCCCGCGGCCTGGTGCCGACCGATGCGGCTGCCACCGCCAGGCTCGAGATCGAGCGACGCCTGCTCGCGACCGACCGCGCCGCCCTGCCGGAGCGGCGGCAAGGTCCGCAGCAGCGCCGCGCCCTCGCCCTGGCGATCGCGCTGATCCTCGCCGCCGGCACGATGTTCCTCTATCTCGATCTCGGCGCGCCGGGCGCACCCGCCCATCCCGCGCTCCGCACGGAAGACGGCCCCGCGACGACGCCGACCGCCGCCGGCAATCCGGCGCTCGAAGCCGAGGCCGCCGCCCTCGGCGCGACGCTCGACGCGGAACCCTCCGACGCCCTCGGCTGGGCGAAGCTCGGCAATCTGCTGCTGCAGCTCGGCCGCTATGGGGAATCGCGCACGGCCTTCGAGCAGGCGATCCAGCAGGGCGCGCCCGACGCCGAGACGCAGCGCTTCTATGGCGAGGCGCTCACCCAGGCGGCGGGCGGCTCGGTCGGGCCGGAGGCGGAGAATGCCTTCCGCAAGGCGCTCGCCGTCGATCCGCAGGATCCGCGCGCCCGCTACTATCTCGGCCTCGCCGCGGCGGAGGCGGGCGATTTCGCTCGCGCGCTCGCCGCCTGGCGGGCGCTGCTCGCCGAGACGCCGCCGAACGCACCCTGGCGGCCGCTGCTGCTGCAGTCGGTCGCGGCGGTCGAGCGCGCTCGAGCCGCCGGCGCCGCGACGACGCCAGGCGCGGCGCCGGCGCCGCTTGGACCCGACGAGGATACGCTCGCCGCGGCGGCGGCGATGACGCCGGAGGAGCGGGAGAGCTTCATCCGCAGCATGGTCGAAGGGCTTGCCCAGCGTCTTGCGCGGGAGCCCGGCAATGTCGAGGGCTGGCGCCGCCTCGGCCACGCCTACGGCGTGCTGGGCGAGCCCGAGAAATCGCGCGATGCCTGGGGCAAGGCGGTGGCGCTGGCGCCCGATCGCTTCGACCTGCTGCTCGACTATGCGGCCGCGATTCTGGCGGCAACGCCGGAGGATTCGGCCTTCGATCCGGCCTTCGGCGCGACCGTCGCCAAAATCCGCGCCGCAGAGCCGGAGAACCCGGCCGGGCTCTATTTTGCGGCGCTGGGCGAGGCCCGGGCGGGGCGCAAGGCGGCGGCGCTCGCACTCTTCCGGCAATTGCTGGACGCGCTGCCCGCCGATGCGCCGCAGCGCCAGCAGATCGAGCAGGAGATCGAGGCCCTCGAGGCCGGTTGAGGATGCGGGCTCATCCTTCGACAGGCGCATCCTTCGACGGCCGGGCACGGGATGCGGACATGCTCCCACGCTTTGTCATGCTCGGGCTTGACCCGAGCATCCATGGTCGTGCCGCCGACGCGCTGCCGGGCGATCGCTGAGTTCGCAGGAGCATGGACCCTCGGGACAAGCCCGAGGGTGACGGAAGGATACGAGATTGGCCCCGCCCAAGCTCCGGCGCGGGCCCCCCGCTCGATTTTCTAACATATTCTAATGGTTGAGATAATTTTTTGCCGCGATCGCCCGGCATGACGCGGGTGGGCGAGGGCGCGGCGCTTTCCGCTTGGCAAGGTCGGATCGCGGCGACTACCTTTCCGGGCACAGGGAGCAAAATGACGACAAAGAAAAGAGGCAATGATGGGGGATGCGGCGGCCGCCCTTGTCGTTGACGATCTGCACAAGCGGTTCGGCGAGCTGGAAGTGCTGAAAGGCGTTTCGCTCACCGCCGAGGTGGGCGACGTGATCGCCATGATCGGCGCGAGCGGCTCCGGCAAAAGCACTTTCCTGCGCTGCATCAACCTTCTCGAAATTCCGGATTCCGGCAGCGTGACGGTCGGCGGCGAGCTGATCCGTATGCAGCCGACCCGCAACGGGCACGCCCGGCCCGAGGATCGCCACCAGGTCGACCGCATCCGCTCGCGCCTCGGCATGGTGTTCCAGAGCTTCAATCTCTGGTCGCATATGACGGTGCTGCAGAACGTCATGGAAGCGCCCCTCCATGTGCTGAAGCTCGGCAAGGCGGAGGCGCAGTCGCGCGCCCAGGCGCTGCTCGAGAAGGTCGGGATCGGCGACAAGGGCCATTACTATCCGGCGCATCTCTCCGGCGGCCAGCAGCAGCGCGCGGCGATCGCCCGCGCGCTCGCCATGGAGCCGCAGGTAATGCTGTTCGACGAGCCGACCTCGGCGCTCGATCCGGAGCTGGTCGGCGAGGTGCTGCGCGTGATGCGCCAGCTCGCGGAAGAGGGTCGCACCATGATCGTGGTCACCCACGAGATGGGGTTCGCGCGCGAGGTCGCGTCCGAGGTGATTTTCCTGCATCAGGGCCGCATCGAGGAGCAGGGACCGCCGGCGGAGGTCTTCGGCAATCCGAAATCGGAGCGGATGAAGCAGTTTTTGCGAGGCGTGCGGTAACCGGCGGGGGCGTCAATCGAGTTCGACCGGCTGCCGAAGGGGAGATCAAGGTCAACTTCAAAATGGGAGACGGAACGTGAAGAGATTCGTAGCAATGGCCGTCGCAGCCGCAGTTGTCCTGTCGATGGCTTCCTCTGCCGACGCGGAGGTTCGCAAGGTGAAGATCGGAACCGAGGGCGCCTACCCGCCCTTCAACTCGATCGATCCGAGCGGCGAACTCGTCGGCTTCGACATCGACATCGCCAAGGCGCTCTGCAAGGCCGCCGATTTCGAATGCGAATTCGTGGTGCAGGACTGGGACGGCATCATCCCGGCGCTGCAGGCGAAGAAATACGACGCGATCGTCGCCTCGATGTCGATCACCGAGGAACGCAAGCAGGTCGTCGATTTCACCGACAAATACTACCAGACGCCGGCCAAGATGATCGCCAGGAAGGGCTCGACCTTCGAATTCACCGATGCCGGGCTCGCCGGCAAGAAGATCGGCGCGCAGCGCGCGACGATCCACGAGAATTTCCTCCGCGACAACTTCCCGAGCGCCGATATCCGCGTCTATGCGACCCAGGACGAGGCCAATGCCGACCTCGTATCGGGCCGCCTCGACCTGGTGCTTGCGGACTCGGTGGCGCTCGACGAGGGCTTCCTCAAGACGCCCGAGGGCGCGGATTTCGAGTTCGTCAGTCCCGACTACACCGATCCGAGATGGTTCGGCCCAGGCGCCGGGATCGCGATCCGCAAGGGCGAGCAGGATCTGGTCGACGCCTTCAACAAGGCGATCCAGCAGATCCGCGCGGACGGCACCTATCAGGCGATCAACGCCAAATATTTCGACTTCGACGTCTACGGCAAATAGCGCCCGATCGATGGCGGGCTGATCCGAGGCGCCACCGTTCGCCCTTCCGGGCGGGCGGTGGCGCCGCCTTTCGGACCGGCGTCGCCCGAAAGCGCGGCGGCGGGCCGCCAATGAGGCGAAGGCAATGGGCGAACTGATCGATTTTCGCGGCTATGGCTGGATGCTGGGCGAGGGCGTCAAGGTCACCATCCTGGTCGGCGTCTGCTCGATCGCGCTGGCGCTCGCCCTCGGCCTCGTCGGCTGCTGGGGCAAGCTCTCCGGCAACCGCGCGGCGCGTATCACCGCGGATGTCTATACGACGGTGGTTCGCGGGGTGCCGGAGCTGGTGCTCATCATCCTCGTCTATTACGGCATCACCACGCTGCTGCAACATCTCCTGCAGCTCGCGCTCGGCGCCGAGGTGCTGATCGACATCGACCGCTTCTCCGCCGGCGTCATCACCCTCGGCTTCATCTACGGCGCCTTCGCGACCGAGGTGTTCCGCGGCGCTTTCCTCGCCATTCCCAAGGGCCAGGTCGAGGCCGCCAAGGCGGCCGGCATGAGCCCGCTCCTGATGTTCCGGCGCATCATGATGCCGCAGGCCTGGCGCTATGCGCTGCCCGGCCTCGGCAATCTCTGGCTGGTGCTGATCAAGGCGACGGCGCTGATGAGCGTGATCCAGCTCGACGAGCTGATGCGGAAATCCGATATCGCCGCGCGCGCGGTCAAGCTGCCCTTCACCTTCTATTTCGCCGCCTCGATCATCTATCTCGGCATCACCGTCGTCTCGATGCTGCTGCAGCATCGCGCCGAAGCCTGGGCCAATCGCGGCGTGCGAAGGGCCTGAGCCATGAACCTCCAGGTCATCGTCGACAATTGGCGGTTTCTCGCCGAAGGCGTGATGCTGACGATCGAGATCACGCTGCTCAGCCTCGCGATCGGGTTCGTCCTCGCGGTGCCGGCGGCGCTGATGCGGCTGTCGCGCAACCCGCTGATCTCGCTGCCCGTCTACGCCTATATCTTCTATTTCCGCGGCACGCCGCTCCTGGTGCAGCTCTTCCTCATCTATTACGGCAGCGGCCAGTTCCGCGAGCAGCTCGAGGCGATCGGCCTCTGGCAGTTCTTCCGCGAGCCCTATTTCTGCGCCGTGCTGACGCTGGCGCTCAACACCACCGCCTACACGGCCGAGATCCTGCGCGGCGCCATCCAGGCGGTGCCGCATGGCGAGGTCGAGGCGGCCCGTGCCTGCGGCATGTCCGGCGCGCTGCTCTATCGGCGCATCATCCTGCCCAAGGCCTTCCGCGTCGGGCTGCCGGCCTACACCAACGAGGTGGTGTTCCTGTTCCAGGCGACCTCGCTCGTCAGCATCATCTCGCTGCTCGACCTGACCGGGGTCGCCCGCATCCTCATCTCGCGCAGCTTCGCCGCCTACGAGATCTGGATCTTCGCCGGCGCGATCTATCTCGCGATCTCCTACAGCCTGATTTTCTTCTTCCGGAAGGTGGAGCATCGCTGGAGCGGCCATCTGCGCGACCGGCCCGGCGCGCAGGCCCCGGCGGCCGAGGAAGCGGTCGCGCTCCGCTGATAGCCGCGGCTGCGCGCCGAGGCCCATCCCGATTTTTGCTGCGCTGCGGTATCGACGCGCCGTCGGAGAGCCCTGCGATCGACCGCGAGCGCCATCGCTTCGTCGCGCACACTCGGACTCTCGTTGCCCACTTGCGGGGGAGGCGGCGGGAGGACTACGCTATTAAACAACCGTTTAATTCGATGAGTGACGGCAAGACTTATCGGCAGGCGTGCCAACCGTGAGGCAAGGGGAGGGGACCATGGCTCAACACGGCGGAACCGCGACGGACGTAACGGCCTTCTCGCGCAAGGCTTCGGGCCTGCTGCGCGTGGCAGGGGCCTGGGACACCTTCATCTTCAATATCGGGCTGGTCTCGGTCGGTATCGCGATCGCCCTCAACCAGTATTACGGGCCGAGCCTCTATGGCGGCGCCTCGATCTGGATCTCGACGGTCCTCGCGGCGGTCGGGATGCTGTTCGCCGCCGTCACCTTCTATCTCTGGTCGATCACCTTCCCGCGCTCGGGCGGCGTCTATATCGCCCTCTCGCGCAGCGTGAGTCCGGCGGTCGCCTTCGTCTTCACGCTGATCGAGACGATGATCCTCTGCTACTACGGCGCCTTCGCCGCCTCGCTCATCGTCACCGTCGGCTTCTCCTCCTTCTTCGCCGCGGTGGGCTCGGTCGGCGGCAATCCGACGATGCTCGAATGGGCGGCCTCGCTCTCCTCGCCGGACGGCGTCTTCTGGGTAGGGACCGCAGTGCTGGTCTTGGCGGGCGCGCTGCTCGCCGCAGGCACGCGGCTCTATTTCGCCGTGCAGAAGATCATGTTCGTGATCGCGATCGTGGGCACGGCCGTCACCATCGGGGTCCTGCTGTTCGGCAGCCGGGAGACGTTCCAGACGAACTTCGCCGCCCTCACCGGCCTCGACTATGACGCGGTGATCGAGACCGCCAAGGCGGCGGGCTGGGCGCCGGCCGCCTTTAGCTGGGACATGACCGTCGCCTTCCTGGTCTGGCCGCTGCTCCCGCTGCTGGGCGCGGTGCAGTCGGTCGGCATCGGCGGCGAAGTGAAGCGGGTCAACCGCTCGCAGCTCTTCGGCATGGTGGGGGCGGTGGTCGCCGCCGCGGCAATGATCGCGGTCGTGGCCCTCCTCGCCGACAAGACCTTCGGCTACGACTTCCAGGCCGCCATCGCCTTCAATTCGCTCTCGGGCGTGGAAGGCGGCTCGATCGAGGCCTCGATCGGCGCTGCCCCCTGGTTCACCGTGCTGGCCGGCATCCTCACCGACAACATGCTGCTGACCGCCATCATCATGGCGGGCTTCGTCGCCTGGATCTGGTTCTGGGTCCCGGCCGAGCTCGCCTACACGACCCGCACCATGATCGCCTGGTCGTTCGACCGCACCGCGCCCGAATGGCTCGGCTATGTCAGCAACCGGGTCCATACGCCGGTGGTGGCGATCGGGCTCTCGACGGCGATCGCCATCTTCTTCATGTGGCTCATCGCCTATGCCGGCATCGCCTTCCTGACGCTGGTCGAGGTGCTGCTGGTGATCTGGGGAACGGCGATGATCTCGGCCGTGCTCTTCCCCTTCACCCGGCCGCAGCTCTATCGCCTGTCGCCGGCGGCCAAGATCACCGTCGCCGGGATTCCGGTGATGGCGATCACCGGTCTCGTCACGACGGCCTTCTTCCTCTGGGTGATCGTCGCGCTCTGGAACGATCCGAACGCGGCCGGGCCGCTCGTCGCGGCCGACCATGTCACGCTCGAGTTCTGGATCACGCTCGGTCTCGCGGTGTTCGGAACCCTCTGGTATTTCGGCATCCGCGCCTACCGGCGCACCCACGGCATCGACATGGATCTGGCCTTCAAGCAGATCCCGATCGAGTGATCCGGCAGTCGCGCCGCAATGGGTGAGGAACGGGGCGGACAGAGCTGGGACGCGTTGCGCACGGAAGCGGTGGCCCTCGCCAAGGCCGCCGCTTCCCGCAAGCTCGTGCTGAAGCTCGCCGGGTCGGCCGGCGTCCGGCTCTCCTCGCCCGAGGCCGAGCGGCTGGTGGGGCTCCTGCGGCCGCCGCCCAAGGATCTCGACTATCTCTGCCGCGCGCGCGACCGCAACGGGCTGCAGGTGCTCTTCGTCGAGCGCGGCTATGCGGTCGATCGCGACATGCTGGTGGCGATGGAAGGGCAGCGTTACGCCTTCCGCCATGGCGGGACCGGTCTCAAGATCGATCTCTTCGTCGACCGCCTCGAATTCTGCCACACGGTCGAGCCCGGCCGCCGGCTCGAGGCGCCGGGCATCGCGCTCGGCGGCGAGGATTTACTGCTGCACAAGCTGCAGATCCAGAAGCCGACGCGGGGCGATCTCGCCGATCTCGGCGTAATGCTCTCGCTCCACGATGTCGGCCCGGGCGGTTTCGACGGCGCCCTGCTGCTGGAGCCGCTGCAGGCCGACTGGGGCTTCTGCCACACGGTCGAGCGCAACCTCGCCGCGGTCGCCGCCCATGCCGAGGCCGGCGGCTACGCCCCGCTCGGGCTCGATGCGGGGCCGCGGATCGCCGCCCGCGGCCGTGCCTTCCTCGCCCTCATCGAGGCCGCGCCCAAATCCATGCGCTGGAAGCTCCGCGCCAAGATCGGCGAGCGGATGCAGTGGTGGCAGGACGTGGACGACCGCGAAGGCACCTATTGATGGCGCTCTGGCCCTTCAAGCGGCGGGAGAAGCCCGGTGCGGGCGGCACCACGCTCTTCTTCGCCTCCGATCTGCATGGCTCGGAGATCTGCTTCCGCAAATTCCTCAACGCCGCGAAGTTCTACGAGGCGGACCTGCTGGTGCTGGGGGGCGATATCGCCGGCAAGCTGGTGCTGCCGATCGTCGAGGAGGCGGGCGGCAGGTTCCGCGCCACGCTCCATGGCGAGCCGCGCCTGCTCGAGAAGGCGGCAGTGCCCGAGTTCGAGCGCGAGGTCGCCAATCTCGGCTTCTACACGCGCCATTTCACGCCGGACGAGATCGCGCACTACAAGGCCAATCCCGACCAGGTCGAGACGATGTTCGAGGCCGCGATCCTCGAGCGGATGGCGCGCTGGATCGAGATGGCCGAGGCGAAGCTCGCCGACAGCGACGTCAGCATCGTCTTCGCGCCGGGCAATGACGATCCGCATGTCATGGACCAGTGGCTGAAGGACCGCGCGAGCCCGCGCTTCCGCATGGCGGAGGGCGAGATCCTCGAAGTGGCGCCCGGCCATGAGATGCTGGTGACGGGCTATACCAACGTCACGCCCTGGAACACGCCGCGCGAATATTCGGAGGCCGAGATCGCGGCCCATATCGAGACGATGGCCGCGCGGCTCAAGGATCCGGCGACCGCGATCTTCGACATCCATGTGCCACCCTACGATTCCAGGCTCGATACCGCGCCCGTGGTGGGGCAAGACCTCAAGGTGAAGACCTCGCTCGGCGCGCAGCTAACCCAGCCGGTGGGGTCCACGGCGGTCGCCGAAGCGCTGCGGAAATACCAGCCGCTGCTCAGCCTCCACGGGCATATCCACGAATCCGGCGGCACAGTGAAGATCGGCCGCACCACCGCGATCAATCCCGGCTCGGAATATGGCGAAGGAATCCTCCGCGGCGTCGTGCTCTCGATCGGCGAGGGCAGGATCCTGCGGCGGCAGATGACACAAGGATGAGAAGGGGGCGGCGTTTCGCCGCCCGCTCGAAGCGAAACGCAAACGATGGGAAGAAGGTAGTCGGACGATGGCCAAAATCGCGGACCTCAAGAAACAGCTCAAAGCCAAGGGCGTGCAGTATTTCTTCGGTGCCTATGTGGACGGGCTCGGCGTGCCGAAATCGAAATGCGTGCCGATCGATCACCTGGAGAAGGCGGCGGCCGGCTCCGAGCTCTATACCGTGGGCGCGCTCGAGGCCATGGGCCCGCTCGGTCCGAACGAAGACGAATGCGTCGGGCTGCCGGACATGGCGAGCACGATCGTGCTGCCCTGGGACCGGCGCTATGCGCTGGCCCCGACCGACCTGCATTTCGGCGGCACGCCCTACAGCCACTGCTCGCGCGCCATCCTGAAGCGCCAGCTCGCCGAGGCCGCCAAGATGGGCTTCAAGGTCAATATGGGCATCGAGCCCGAGGTCTATGTGCTGAAGGCCGACGGCGACGGCTGGAAGCCCTTCGTCAGCGAGGACGAGCGCAACCGTCCGACCCGCGGCTACGACATCGAGACGACGATGCTGGCCGACAGCTTCCTCGAGCCGATGGTGAAATACATCAACGAGCTCGGCTGGGACTGTTACTCCTTCGATCATGAAGGCGGCGACGGCCAGTACGAGTTCGATTTCAACTACACCGACGCGCTCGCCATGGCCGACCGGATGATGGTCTTCCGGCTGATGGCGAAGCACGTGGCGCGCTCGATCGGCTGCATCGCGACCTTCATGCCGAAGCCCTGGTCGAACGCCTTCGGCTCGGGCGCGCATTTCAACATCAGCCTCGCCGACCTCAAGACCGGCGCCAACAAGTTCGAAGCGGCGAAGGGCGCGAAGACGCGCGACGGGCGCGGCTATACGGAGCTCGCCTATCATTTCACCGCGGGCGTGCTGCACTATGCCGACGCGATCAATGCGGTGGTCTGCCCGACGGTCAATTCCTACAAGCGGCTCAATCCTCGCGGCCACATGAACGAGATGTCCTGGGCGCCGGTCTATCGCGCCTATGGGCAGAACAACCGCACGCTCATGTGCCGCCTGCCGATGAACCGCCGCTGCCTCGAGCTGCGCAATGCCGATGCCGCGGTCAATTTCTATCTCGGCACCGCCATCACCATCGCTGCCGGCCTCGCCGGCATCCGGCAGAAGCTCGATCCCGGCAAGTCGGTCGATTTCAATACCTACGACGTGAGCGAGGAGGAGCTGGAGAGGCGCGGCATCCATCGCCTGCCGCGCACCCTCGGTCAGGCGATCGAGGTCTTCGCCAAGGATACGCTCGCGCGCGAGACCTTCGGCCCGGCCTTCCACGACAGCTACACGAAATACAAGCGCGCCGAATGGCAGGAATACTGCCTCGTGGTCGGCGAGTGGGAGCGCGAGCGCTACCTGCATATCTGGTAGGCCCATCGCAACCAAGGAGCGTCCCATGAGCAAGACTGCCGAGCTGCGCGCCAAGGCGAATGCGGCCACCCTCGACCGGCTCAATGTCGCCGACCCGGTCCTGGTCGATATCAAGCCGGCGGGCGAGGTCGTGCCCGGCATGACGCCGGACATGATCCTCACCTCCGGCCGCCCGATGCCCTGGCGCGACTACATGACCGGCCAGCGCCAGGCGCTCATCTATGGCGCCATCTTCGAGGGGCTGGCGAAGGACGAGGCGGATGCCGTCGCCAGGCTCGATTCCGGCAAGATCAAGGTCGGCGCCTGCCACGAGCATGGCTGCGTCGGCTCGGTCGCCGGGATCTACACCGCCTCGATGCCGGTCTTCGTGGTGGAGAACCGCGCGGCCGGCAATCGCGGCTTCTGCAACTTCTACGAGGGCGCCTCGCGCAAGCGGCTCAATTACGGCAGCTACGACGAGACCGTGCATCAGGCCCTGCTCCATATCGAGAAGGTCCTGGCGCCGGCCATCCGCGCCGCGGTCCAGGCCGCGGGCGGCATTCCGCTGAAGCCGATCATGAGCCGCGCGGTCCATATGGGCGACGAGCTGCATAGCCGCAACACGGCCGGCTCGGTGCTCTTCACCCGCGAGCTCACGCCGCATTTCCTCGCCCTCTATCAGAAGGAGGGCGACAAGATCCGCCAGACGCTCGAGTTCCTGCAGCAGAACGAGTATTTCTTCCTGCGGCTCGGCATGGCGGCGGCGAAGAGCATGGCGGACGCCGCCCACGGGATCGAGGGCTCGTCGGTCGTCACCGCCATGACCATAAGCTGCCGCGGCTTCGCGATCCGCGTCGGCGGGCTTACCGGCGAATGGTTCGCCGGTCCCCATGCCGTGGTGGAAGCGCAGCTCTTCGAGGGCTTCACCAAGGACGACATCGAGTGGATCGGCGGCGAGAGCCACATCACCGAGACGGTCGGGCTCGGCGGCTTCGCCCAGGCCGCGGCCTTCTCCCTGCAGAAATATCAGGGCGGGTCGGCCGAGGCGATGGTGAAGGCCAATGCGAGCATGTACGGGATCACGGTCGGCGAAAGCGCGAGCTTCCAGATCCCCTATTTCGGCTATCGCGGCACGCCCACCGGCATCGACATCTTCAAGGTGCTGGAAACCGGCGTCACGCCGGTGATCGACGGCGGGCTCGCCGGGAAGGGCGGCGGCCAGATCGGCGCCGGCATCCTCCGGGCGCCGATCGCGTGCTTCGAGGCGGCAGGGGCGGCCTATACGAAACGCTATGGCGGGAAGTAGCGGCCGGTCGGCTATCGGCCGTTCAGCGATTGGCCGGCGCGCGCGCGCGGCGCCGGGGCTCCCGCATGCCGAGATGATCCCAGAGCAGGCGGCGCAAGTCCTCCATGCTCTCGGTGAGGTCGGTGTTTTTGCGGTTCATGGTGCCGAAGAACATGCCGTCGAGATGGGTCGAGACGAAGCGCGCCATCGCCTCGGCGTCGATCGCGCGGAACAGGCCCTGCCGGATGCCGTCGCGGAAATTCTCCGCAAGCAGCGTGCGTTCGTCCTCATAGAGCTTCTCGATCATCCGGTCGATCGACTCGACCGACTTGGTCGAGAAGTTGTAGTCGATCGTGACCTTGGCCATCTTCCGCAAGGTGTCGAAAAGCTCGACATTGATCTCGAACCAGGCTTCGAGCGACTGGATCGGATCGGGCTGCTTGATGCGCAACCGGCGGTAGCCGCCGATCGCCTGCTTGATCGCATGCTCGATCGAGGCGCGAAAGAGCTCTTCCTTGCTGCCGAAGTAATAATAGATGAGCGCGATGTTGATGCCGCAGGACTTGGCGATGTCGCGCACCGTCACGCTGGTGAAGTCGCGCCGCGCGAAGAGGTCGAGCGCCACCATCAGGATATCGCCGGCTCGGTCCCCGGAGGCGCGTCGCGGGCGGGTCGCGATCGCGCCGGCATTCGGGGCGGAAACGCTTCTCGGCATGAAGATACGGAGCCTCTCCGATCGGTTGCGCCGAGGCGGCCGGCGCCGTTCCCAGCCTATGAAATGATCCTGGCCGGCACCATCGCAAAGCCGGCATGGCGGCGGCCGATTTGCGACAGGAATGCGCGGCCGAGGCGGAGCGTCGCAGCACGAAATCGCGAAGGAAAGGCGCCATGAAGCACAGCATCCACGCACGGCATCACCACTATCATTGGGACAATTCCCTCCCGCCGGTCGCGACCATCGCGCCGGGGGACGTGGTGGAGTTGGAGACGCTCGATCCGGGCGGCGGGCAGATCCGGCCGGAGACGACGCCTGCAGCGCTCACGGGTCTCGATTTCGAGCGGGTCAATCCGGTGACCGGCCCGATCTTCGTGGATGGCGCCGAGCCGGGCGATGCGATCCGCATCCGCGTCGAATCGCTGACGCCCGCAGGCTGGGGCTGGACCGCCCTCATCCCGGATTTCGGATTGCTCGAACGGGATTTCCGCACGCCGGCGCTGCATCTCTGGTCCTTCGATCCGGCGGCGAAGGCGGTCGATTTCAAGGGCCTCGCGCGGGTGCCGCTGAAGCCGATGGTGGGCTCGATCGGCCTCGCGCTGGCCGCGCCCGGCGCGCATGACGTGCTGCCGCCGCGCCATGTCGGGGGCACCATGGATATCCGCGACATCGGCCCCGGCACGGAGCTCTATCTCCCGGTCGAGGTGGCGGGCGGGCTGCTCTCCTTCGGCGACGGCCATGCGGCGCAGGGCGAGGGCGAGGTCTGCGGCACCGGTCTCGAGAGCGCCATGAAGCTCGCCGCCCGCGTCGATCTGGTGAAGGGGCTGGCGCTCGAAGGGCCGGAGTTCGTGACCGACGGCCCGGTGCAGCGCCATCTCGACGGCCAGGGCTACTATGTCACCACCGGCATCGGCGCCGACCTCATGCAGAACGCGATCGATGCGGTGCGCCGCATGGTCGATCTGCTCGGGCGTCGGCACCGGCTCGCGGCGGAAGACGCCTACATGCTCTGCAGTGTCTGCGGCGATCTCCGCATCAGCGAGATCGTCGACCGCCCGAATTGGATCGTCTCCTTCTACTTCCCGCGGCTCGTCTTCGGCTGAGGCCGGCGCGAGAAGCGCCGCCCTTCGCCGGGCGCCGGGCCCCGCCTTTCGCTCCGTCATGCCCTGCCGATCGCGCCGCCGGGCCTCGCTTGTCACCTCGTCCGTCATGCCCGCGAAAGCGGGCATCCATGGTCCGGTGGGACCGGCGCATCGGCACGATGGATTCCCGCTTTCGCGGGAATGACGGCGGCGGCGGCGTCTCTCTTGCGGGATCCCGGGTCGGCTGAGCGTGCCGTTCGGCTGAGGCCATAGACGCGGCGTCGGGTCCTGCCTCTCGCGCGGATGGGGCGAGAGGCGCGGGATCGCCGAAGGTTCGAAGGCGGAAGGGCCGGCCGGCGAGAGGGTGGTGGAGCTGAGGGGAATCGAACCCCTGACCTCCTCATTGCGAACGAGGCGCTCTCCCATCTGAGCTACAGCCCCGCCGGCCTCGGCGCGGGCGGACTATGGAGAGGCCGGCCCCGCCCTGTCAAGCATCGGCCCGCCGAGGCGTAAGCTCAGGGATTCGTGGGATTCTTCGGCCCCGCACGGACGGTCGCGGGCTTGCGCGGGGCGGCGTCGAAAGGGTAGGGTCCGGCCAGTTTCCGCAGCATTTTCGGGGGTCGAAAGCCTGCCATGTATTCGCTCCTCTACATGATCGACCTGCTGATCGAGCTCTATATCTGGGTGCTGATCGCAAGCGCGGTGCTGAGCTGGCTGGTCGCCTTCAACGTCATCAACACGCGCAACCGCTTCGTCTATGTGGTGGGCGACACGCTGCACAAGCTGACCGAGCCGGCACTGCGGCCGATCCGGCGCATCCTGCCGAATTTCGGCGGCATCGATCTTTCGCCGCTGGCGCTGATCCTGCTGCTGGTCTTCCTGCGCAAGCTGTTCCACGAATACGCCGTTCCCGCCCTGCTTTCATGATGCTGCCCTTCTCGCCGGCGCCTGACGGGTTGAAGCTGCGCGTGCGGCTCACGCCGAAGGCGCGGCGCGCAGGCATCGACGGGCTCGCCCCGGAAGCGGACGGTTCGGTCGCCCTCAAGGTCGCGGTCGCGGCGGTGCCGGAGAAGGGCCGCGCCAACGAGGCGCTGATCCGCCTCCTCGCCGAGGAATGGCATCTGCCGCGCTCCTCGATCACCCTTGCGGCTGGCGCCGCCGACCGGCGCAAGCTGTTGCATCTCGCGGGCGATCCGGCGGTCCTGGCCGCCGCGCTCTCGGAATGGTTCGCCCGGCACCGCGCCTGATCTCCCAACCGAAAGATCCATGGCCATGAACGCTCCCGCTTCGCGCTCGAACCTCATCGACGGCAAGGCTTTCGCCGAGAACCTCCGAAAGCGGATCGCGGCCGACGTGACGCGGCTGAAGTCCGATCACGGCTTCACCCCCGGCCTCGCCGTCGTGCTGGTCGGCGAGGACCCGGCGAGCCGCGTCTATGTGAAGAACAAGGCGGCGCAGACGGTCGAGGTCGGCATGGCGAGCTTCGAGCACAAGCTGCCGCCGACCACGGGCCAGGCGGAGCTGCTGGCGCTGGTGAAGACGCTCAACGACGATCCGGCGGTGAACGGCATCCTGGTGCAGCTCCCGCTGCCGAAGCAGATCGACCCGCAGGCGGTGCTGGACGCGATCGACCCGGCGAAGGACGTGGACGGGTTTCATGTGGTGAATGCCGGCCGGCTCGCGACCGGCGGCGAGGCGCTGGTGCCCTGCACCCCGCTCGGCTGCCTGCTGCTGCTGAAGGACCGGCTCGGCGATCTTTCCGGCAAGCGGGCGGTGGTGGTCGGCCGCTCCAACATCGTCGGCAAGCCGATGGCGCAGCTCCTGCTCGGCGAGAGCTGCACCGTCACCATCGCGCATTCGCGCACCCGCGATCTGCCGGGGGAATGCCGCCGCGCCGAAATTCTCGTCGCCGCGGTCGGCAAGCCCGAAATGGTGAAGGGCGACTGGGTCGCGCCCGGCGCGACGGTGATCGATGTCGGGATCAACCGGATCCAGATGCCGGACGGCAAGGGCCGGCTGGTGGGCGACGTCGCTTTTGCCGAGGCCGCGAAACATGCGGGCGCCATCACGCCCGTGCCGGGCGGCGTCGGGCCGATGACCATCGCCTGCCTGCTGAAGAACACGGTCACGGCCGGCTGCCGGCAGCGCGGCATCAAGCTCTGAGCCTTGCGGCCTCGCACGGAAGGAGCCGCCGGCCGATCACCCGCACAAAAAGAGCGCCGGCCCTTTTGGGGGCCGGCGCGGCGGTCTCCGATCCGGTCGAGGATCGCT
>CAZMUZ010000037.1:25963-30000 GCA_964569315.1 uncultured Rhodospirillaceae bacterium
CTCTGAGCCTTGCGGCCTCGCACGGGGGCCGTCGACGGATCCCGGAAAAAAAGCGCCGGCCCTTCGGGGCCGGCGCGACGATTTCCGATCCGGTCGATGGCAGTTAATAGCGCGGCGGAGAGTCCGAAGCTTCGGTGCCCCCGGACCGGCGGTTGCGATCGGCCATGAACTGGTCGAACTCCGCCTTGTCCTTCGCCTGGCGCAGCCGCTCGAGGAACTCGAAGAACTCCTTCTGCTCCTCCTCGAGGCGCTTCAGCGTCTCGGCGCGGTAGTCGTCGAAGGCGCGATTCCCGCTCGAGCCGCTGCTGCCCCATTCCTGGGGGTTGTACCAGCGGCCGCGTGCGCGCCGCATCTCGTCCATGCCGAACTTTCTTCCGCAACCCATGCGTCCGCTCCAGAAAAGATAGGCCAGGATCGCGAGGCCGACAGGCCAGAACAGGATGAAGCCAACCACCACCAGGCCGATCCAGGCCGGCTTCCCGATGGCGTCGATTTTCGCCGCGATATCCGTCATGGCGAGCGTCCATGTGAATGTTAATGACATTTACATAACTAAGGGAAGCCGGATGCCCTGTCAAGACTGCCGGTCGAAAAGCCTGTGGCTTTCTTTGGTGCCACCCACAACGGCGTTATCGGGCTCCGGCCTGCCGCGACGGCGGCCCTATTTCCGGTGGCCGGTGATGCCGAGCCCCTCGAGATAGATCAGCGTCGCCGCTTCGAGCAGCTCCTCGGGGGTCATCGGCAGCTTGCGGCGCGCCGCATCGCCGCGCGCGAAGAGCGAGGCGATGCCATGGGCGAGCGACCAGATATGGAGCGCCAGCATCATCGCGGGCGGCCGCGCGCCTTGCGGAAGGGTCGCCGACAGGGCTTCGGCGGCCCTGCGCAGGATCGCGAAGGCGCGGTCGCCGGCCTGGCGCAGATCGGGATTGTCGTCGAGCGACACGCCCGATTCGAACATCGCCGAGTAATAGGCGGGCTCGGTCCGCGCGAAGGCGAGATAGGCCTTGCCGAGATTGCCGAAGGCGGTCGTGAGATCCGGCCGCCCGTCGTTCCAGGCCGTCGTCAGGAAGGCCTCGAAGCGCTCGAAGCCCTGCCGCGCCACATCCGCCATGAGCGCATCGCGATCGCGGAAATGCCGATAGGGCGCCGCCGGGCTGACGCCCGCCCAGCGGGCCGCGTCGGCAAAGGTGAAGCCGGCCACGCCTTTCTCGCCGATGAGGTCGAGCGCCGCCTTGATCAGGGTTTCGCGCAGATTGCCGTGGTGATAGCCGCGCCGGGGCTCGTGATCCTCGCCCTTCGATCCGCCGCCGCGATGCTTCGACCATGCCATGTGAAGAGTTCTTACATGAACGGCATGGTCGCGGCCACTGCGGTCCCGCGAACCCTTGGGATTGCTTGCATGGCCGCGCCGGCGGAACGCAGGATCGAGCCGCGGCCCGCTCGGCCGCGACGGAACCAGCCTCTCGGCAACCACGCGACCTGTTATGCAAAGCCTTCTCCTCGCCTGTGTCAGTTTCGTCAGCAGCCATTTGCTGCTCTCCGGCACGCCGCTCCGCGCGCTGCTGGTACGGCTCCTCGGCGAGCGGCTCTATCTCGGCTTCTATTCGCTGCTCGCGATCTGGCTGCTGATCTGGATGGGGCTCGCCTACGGCGCCGCGCCTCATGTCCGGCTCTGGCCGGCTTCGCCGGCGCTCCTCTGGATGCCCATCCTCGTCATGCCCTTCGCCCTGCTGCTGCTCGCGGGCGGCTATCTCGCGCGCAATCCGACCGCGGTGATGCAGGGGCCGGGCGGCGCCGACGGGAAGCCGGCCGGCATCTTCGCCGTGACGCGCCATCCGATTCTCTGGGGTTTCGCGCTCTGGGCGCTCGCCCATATCGCCGCCAGGGGCGATCTCGCCTCGCTTATCTTCTTCGGGTCGATCGCCATGCTCGCGCTTGGCGGCACGATCGCCCTCGATGCCAAGAAGCGCCGTGCCTGGGGAGCACGCTGGGCGCCCTTCGCGCGCCAGACCTCGAACCTGCCATTCCGCGCCATCGCGGAAGGACGGACGGCCTTCCGGCCGGCGGAATTCGGACTCTGGCGCTTGCTCGTCGCGGTCGCGCTTTTCGCGCTGCTGATCTGGGCGCATCCGCGCCTCATCGGGGTCTCCGCCCTGCCGTTCTGACGCCCGTTCGCAGCCGGCCCTATCCCCTCGGGACCGGCCGGCTCTAGGATGGTCGCAGCGGAGGATGTGCCATGACCGTGATCGCCTGGATCGCCCTGCTCGCGACCGGCCTCTTCGCCGGGGCCGCGCTCTTCGTCTCGCTGGTCGAGCATCCGGCGCGGCTCGCGGCGGGGCCGGACGTGGCGCTCCGGCAATGGCGCCCGAGCTACAAGCGCGCGACGCGGATGCAGGCGCCGCTCGCGGTGGGCGGCGCGCTTTGCTCGCTCGTGCTCGGGGCCTTCGGCGAGGGCGGCGCGCCCGCCATCCTGAGCGGGCTTTTCCTGATTGCGGTCGTGCCCTTTTCCCTGCTGGTGATCTTCCCGACCAACCGCCAGCTCGAGGAGCCGCACCGCCTGCCGAGCGATCCGAGCACGCTCGAACTGCTGGAGCGGTGGGGACGGCTCCATGCGGTCCGCACCGGCCTCGGCCTCGCTGCCTTCCTGCTGCTGCTCCTCGGCTAGCCGGCGCCGGGCTACTCCAGCACGACGGCGGTGCCGCTGACGCTCACCATCAGCATGCTGCCGCCTTGGCCCACCACCTCGTAATCGATGTCGATCCCGACCACGGCATTGGCCCCGACCTTGTCGGCTGCGGCCTGCAGCGCGGCAAAGGCTTCGTCGCGCGCGCCGCGCAGCGCCTTCTCGTAGCCGGCCGCACGGCCGCCGACGATATCGCGCACCGAGGCGAAGAGGTCGCGGAAGATGTTGGCGCCGACGATCGCTTCGCCGGTGACGATGCCGCGATAGTCGCGGATGCGCTTGCCCTCGATGCCGGCGGTGGTGGTCAGGATCATGGCTTGCTCCCCTCGGCTGGACCTGCGGCGGAATCGCTGGTTCTGCCGTTTCCGCGCGCAGTCTCTCCCGCGGGCGCCGCCGCCGTCTAGTCGCGGCCGCGCTTCATGAGGCGAAGGCGGAGCGCATTCAGGCGGATGAAGCCTGCCGCGTCGCGCTGGTCATAGACCCCGCGATCGTCCTCGAAGGTCACATGCTGCTGGCTATAGAGGCTCTTGGGCGACTGCCGGCCGACCACCGTCGTGTTGCCCTTGTAGAGCTTGAGTCTGACCTTGCCCTCGACATGCGTCT
The DNA here is from genome assembly GCA_964569315.1 of uncultured Rhodospirillaceae bacterium. Taxonomy (GTDB): domain Bacteria; phylum Pseudomonadota; class Alphaproteobacteria; order Dongiales; family Dongiaceae; genus CADEFF01. The sequence goes on from CAZMUZ010000037.1 coordinate 29,250, forward strand.
GGCTCCGGTCGATGAGGGCCTGCAGCATCTCGCGCTCGGGCGCGAACCAGAAGCCGTTATAGATGAGCTCGGCGTAGCGCGGCATGATCTCGTCCTTGAGATGCATGGCGCCGCGGTCGAGGGTCAGGCTCTCGATGCCGCGATGGGCGGCGAGCAGGATCGTGCCGCCCGGCGTCTCGTAGACGCCGCGGCTCTTCATCCCGACGAAACGGTTCTCGACCAGATCGAGCCGGCCGATGCCGTTCGCCTTGCCGAGCGCATTGAGCGTCGTCAGCAGCGCCGCCGGCGACAGCCGCTCGCCGTCGATCGCGATGGGATCGCCCTTCGCGAACTCGATCTCGATATAGGTCGGCCTGTCGGGTGCCGCTTCCGGCGCAATGGTGCGCTGATAGACGAACTCCTCGGGCTCGTCCCAGGGGTCCTCCAGCGCCTTCCCCTCGCTCGAGCTGTGCAGCAGGTTGGCGTCGACCGAGAAGGGCGCTTCGCCGCGCTTGTCCCTGGCGATCGGGATCTGGTGATGCTCGGCGAACTCGATGAGGCGCGTGCGCGAGGTCAGGTCCCATTCGCGCCAGGGGGCGATCACCTTGATGTCGGGCTTGAGGGCGTAATAGGCGAGCTCGAAGCGGACCTGGTCGTTGCCCTTGCCGGTGGCGCCATGGGCGACCGCGTCGGCGCCGGTCCGGTTCGCGATCTCGATCTGGCGCTGGGCGATGAGCGGGCGCGCGATCGAGGTGCCGAGCAGATACTGCCC
>CAZMUZ010000038.1:0-19299 GCA_964569315.1 uncultured Rhodospirillaceae bacterium
TGCAACAGGCGACGAGCGATCTCGAGCCGCGCTGCCAGGCGGCCAATCCCGCCCGCTCGGCCACCGGCAGCTAGGCTGCCGCCGGTCCGCTCCAGGCGCGTCTTCCCCGGCGGCGTCTTGCGGTATTTTTCGGCCCCGGCGCCCTACTCCCGGCGCCCTACTCAATGGCGGGGGGCTATGTCCGGGAGCCTCATGCCGCTGAAATTCGCCGAACCGGTCGTCGCCAAACGCGCGCCCGCCGCCCGCCGCCATCCATGGCCTCGCAAACCGGACCGCTTTTCGAGATCGTTTGACCCGCGCAGCGATGCAGAAGTATCCTAGTATATTGAATCGAAAGGTTTTGCGAAACTTGCTGGCCCGTCTGCGCATGACGCGTCGGGATTTCTGATGCGTGCATCGTCCGCCTAAGGTGAATTTGCCGATCGCTTCGGAGCGGCTACGAGAAGCATACCGGATGCCAGTCCCCGTGCGCGACACTGCCCCGGACACCGACCTCGCAAGCCGCGCGGAAGCGGCGTCGACGGCTCGTCGCCGCAAGGGATGGGCAAGGCGCTTCGTCGTCCGCGGCGGCCGCCGCATGTTCAGGCGCCTCAATAATTTCCTGGCTCGGGAATCCAAAGTTCCAGACCGACCACTTCTGGAGAAAAGCGACTTTCCGGTCATCGAGAAACTCGAGGAAAACTGGCAGGTCGTGGGCGCCGAGCTCGATCGGATGCTGGAAATGCGCGACGAGCTGCCTCTGTTCCACGAAATCTCGCCCGATCAGACACGTATCTCGTACGGAGCGAACTGGAAGGTCTTTCTGCTCTGGGGCTTCGGCGTGCGCAGCGAACGAAATTGCCGCCGTTGTCCGCAGACAGCGGCGCTGCTGGAAAGCGTGCCGGGGCTCCAGTCGGCATGGTTTTCAATTCTTGCTCCGGGCTACCAGATACCTGCGCATCGCGGGGTGACCAAAGGAATTCTCCGTGCCCATCTTGGCCTGCGAGTTCCGCAGGACCGCGAAAGCTGCTGGATGGAAGTCGGGGGCGAGCGGGTAGTCTGGCGTGCGGGCGAAGCGTTCGTATTCGATGACACCTTCAAGCATTGCGTCGCCAACGACACCGTCGAGGAGCGCGTTGTCCTCATCGTGGATTTCGACCGGCCGATGCGACCGGCAGGCATGGCCCTGCATCGGCTGATGATCGCCGCACTCAAGCTGAGCCCCTATTTCCGCGACGCTCGTCGCCATCAGCGATCATGGGAAGTGAAGTTCGAGAACGCCATGGCGACGATGGAGCGGGACCTTAGCTGACCGCGTTCGGCCGCCTCCTGGCAGGGCGTTCTCGAGCCAGCTTGCGGGATGGAGTTCCGATTGCAGGCCCATCGAAAGGCCCTTCAGCAGAATCGGCGCGGCTTGACCGTTATCACCGGCGCATCGTCGGGCATCGGCCGCGGACTCGCGATCGAACTCGCACGCCGCGGGGAGTCGGTGGCCCTGTTGGCCCGGCGTCGGAATTTGCTCGAGGAAGTCGCTGATGCCATCCGCGCGGCCGACGGCCGCGCCGCCGTATATGCCTGCGACGTAACCGACCGGGCAGAGGTGCTTGCGACATTCGAGGAACTCGAGCGCAACGGCGGCCCGATCGACCGTGTCGTGGCCAACGCCGGGGGCGGTTACCGGGTTCCCGGCGAGCGGCTCAGCGGCACGGATATCGAGGCCATGCTCGCCGTAAACCTTGTCGGCGCGGTGAATTGTGTAGAGGCGGCGCTACCCGGAATGCGCGCCCGAGGACGGGGCCATCTCGTTTTCATGAGCAGCCTTGCCGCGAAAGTCGGCCTGCCGCAGGCGTCCGCCTACTCGGCCGCCAAGGCTGCTGTCGCCGCTTTGGGCGAAAGCTTGCGGGTGGAGCTACAACCCGAAGGCATCGATGTGACGGTGCTGATGCCCGGATTCGTGCGCACCCGCGAACGTCGCAAGCGACGTCCCTTCGAGCTCCCGCTGGAACGGGCCGTGGAGCGGATGGCCGGGGCGATCATGAATCGGCGTGCGACCTGCCGCTTTCCCTGGACCCTGGTCGCGCTGGTCGCGCTTGCGGGCGCATTGCCCGCATCGTTCCGAGGCGCGGTGCTCCGCCGTACCGTCAAACGACCGACCGACGCTCGGAGTGCCGTTGATCCCAAGATCCGGGGCGGCGATCGCGGCGGGGAGCCATGACCCGTGGTGCCGGACCGTTGGCCCGCCCTCGTCCGAGCGGTCGATCGATAGGCCGGCCTGGGTCAGGAACCGATGGGTGCCGCCGGTCTGCAACCTGACGTCGGTCGGCCGCTGGCACCGCCAAGGTCGCTGCCTCTTGGCCTCGCCGGCGCACCGCTTTCGCCCCGGCCGCACCTACTCAAACCGGCCTCGAGGGGCTATATGATCGCTCCATGCCCCTCAAATTCGCCGAACCGGTCGTTACCGAGCGCGCGGCTGCCACCGGCGGGCAGCCCTTCAGGCTCGTCTCCGACTACCGCCCGGCGGGCGACCAGCCGCAGGCGATCGTCGAGCTGACGGACGGGCTCGCCCAGGGCTCGCGCGACCAGGTGCTGCTCGGCGTCACCGGCTCGGGCAAGACCTTCACCATGGCGCATGTGATCCAGAACCTGCAGCGCCCGACCCTGATCCTCGCCCCCAACAAGACGCTCGCCGCGCAGCTCTATGGCGAGATGAAGAGCTTCTTCCCGGAGAACGCGGTCGAGTATTTCGTTTCCTACTACGACTACTACCAGCCCGAGGCCTACGTCCCGCGCACCGACACCTATATCGAGAAGGAAAGCTCGATCAACGAGCAGATCGACCGGATGCGCCATTCGGCGACGCGCGCCCTCTTCGAGCGGCGCGACGTGATCATCGTCGCCAGCGTCTCCTGCATCTACGGCATCGGCGCGCCCGAGACCTATTCGACCATGACCATCACGCTCAAGACCGGCGACCAGGTGCAGCGCCAGGAGCTGCTGCGCCGCCTGGTCGAGATCCAATACAAGCGCAACGACGTGAACTTCTATCGCGGCATGTTCCGGGTGCGCGGCGATTCGCTGGAGATCTTCCCGGCCCATCTGGAGGACCGCGCCTGGCGGCTGTCGCTCTTCGGCGACGAGATCGAATCGATCCAGGAGTTCGATCCGCTGACCGGCGAGAAGACCGCGAAGCTCGACGAGATCAAGATCTACGCCAACAGCCACTATGTGACACCGAAACCGACGCTCCATCAGGCGATCGAGCAGATCAAGATCGACCTCAAGGGGCGGCTCGAGGAGTTCGCGCGCGACGGCAAGCTCCTGGAGGCGCAGCGGCTCGAGCAGCGCACCCAGTTCGATCTCGAGATGATGGCGGCGACCGGCGCCTGCGCCGGCATCGAGAACTATTCGCGCTACCTGACGGGCCGCCGCGAGGGCGAGCCGCCGCCGACGCTCTACGAATATCTGCCGTCGGACGCGCTGCTCATCGTCGACGAGAGCCATGTGACCGTGCCGCAGCTCGGCGGCATGTTCCGCGGCGACTTTCACCGCAAATCGACGCTGTCGGAGTTCGGTTTCCGCCTGCCCTCCTGCCGCGACAACCGGCCCCTCAAGTTCGAGGAATGGGACGAGATGCGGCCGCAATCGGTCTATGTCTCGGCGACCCCGGGAGCCTGGGAGATGGAACGCACCGGCGGCGTCTTCGCCGAGCAGGTGATCCGCCCGACCGGCCTCATCGATCCGGTCTGCCATATCCGCCCGACCGAAACCCAGGTGGACGACGTGATCGCCGAATGCCGCGCCGCCGCCGCGAAGGGCGAGCGGGTGCTGATCACGACCCTCACCAAGCGGATGGCGGAGGACCTGACCGAATACATGCACGAGGCCGGCATCCGCGTGCGCTACATCCATTCCGACGTCGAGACCCTGGAGCGCATCGAGATCATCCGCGACCTCCGGCTCGGCGCCTTCGACGTGCTGATCGGCATCAATCTGCTGCGCGAGGGCCTCGACATCCCGGAATGCGCGCTCGTCGCCATCCTGGACGCCGACAAGGAGGGCTATCTCCGCTCGCAGACCTCGCTCGTCCAGACCATCGGCCGCGCCGCGCGCAACATCGACGGGCGGGTGATCCTCTATGCCGACGTGATGACCAGATCGCTCACCGCGGCGCTGGCCGAGACCCAGCGGCGGCGCGAGAAGCAGCAGGCCTACAACGCCGCCAACGGCATCACGCCGGAATCGGTGCGCAAGTCGATCGGCGACATCATGAGCAGCATGTACGAGCGCGACCATGTGCTGGTCGATACCGGCGACGAGGGCGCCACCCATCGCGTCGGCCACAATCTGCAGGCCACCATCGCCGACATGGAGAAGCGCATGCGCGAGGCGGCGGCCGATCTGGAGTTCGAGGAGGCCGCCCGGCTTCGCGACGAGATTCGTCGCCTCGAGGCGCTCGATCTCGGGCTGCAATCGGGCCAGCCGCTCGGCCGCTCCGAAGCCGGCCGCGCCGGCGATGCGCCACGCGGGCCCCGGCCCCCGCGCGGACCGGGCAAGCGGCCCGGCGGTCGGCAGGGCGGCAGGCCGCGACGCCGCTAGCCGGTCGCACCTGCCCCTCGACACCGACGCGCCCCGCGCACAAGGGCTTCGCGGTCGATCCCGTGGCGAGGCTTCCGCGGCACACCGACCGAATCGGCAAGGCGCGCGATAAGTCCCCTATTTCTCGATGCGCCCCGCATCCACCCGGACCGGCTCGAACTCCGGCTTCGTGGTGACGGCGCGGAGAAACGCGTGGAATTTTGCAATCAGGCGGGCTTCGGCTTCCTCTGCCGTGCCGCCCGGATGGGCCCGGAGATGCGCCGCCGAGAGGATCGCCGCCGCCACCTTGTCGCCCTCTTCCATCGCTGCCTCCTGATCGGGTGAGACGCACTCATACACCCGCGGGCGCGTTCCCGTCGCCGATCTCGGCGGCCGGCCACTCCGGCGGCCGATTTGACCGCCGAAGCGACGCAGGCCACCATGCCGGCCGCGCCCGAGAGGGGAGACGCCCATGTCCGACTCCGAGACTGCCGGCTCCAAGACCGCCGTTCCCGCGCCCGCCGTCGGATTCGACCCGCTTGCGGTCAAATCCCGCAAAGGCTCCAGCTACCCCGACGCCTTCCGCAGGGTCGTGGGCGAGCGCGAAAAGCGCGCCCTCGGCGATGCGGCCGGGCTCACGCAGTTCGGCGTCAATCTCGTGCATCTGCCGCCCGGCGCCTGGTCCGCGCAGCGCCACTGGCATAGCGGGGAAGACGAGTTCGTCTATCTTGTGGAAGGCGAGCTCACGCTCGTCACCGATGCGGGCGAACAGAGCCTGAAGGCCGGTATGACGGCAGGCTTCCCCGCCGGCCATCGTGACGGGCATCATCTCGTCAACCGCTCCGGGGCGACGGCCGTCTATCTCGAGATCGGCACGCGCTCGGACACGGACGAGTGCCGCTATCCCGACATCGATCTGCATCTAAAGCCCGATGCCGCGGGAGAGCCTTTGTGGCTGCACAAGGACGGCCGCGCCTACTGAATGGCTTCGGGAGAACGCTCCGATGATCCTGCCCTATGTACTGACCGGTTTCGTCACCCTCGCCGCCCTCCTCCTCTATTTCGCCATCTGCTTCCGCGTCGGCTATCTCCGCGGCAAGCTCGGGATCGATCCGCCGGCGATCGACGGCCCGGTTCCGTTCCTGCGCGCGCGCGGCGTCCATGCCAACACGCTCGAGCAGCTCGTGCTGTTCCTGCCGGCGCTCTGGCTCTTCGCCCTCACCATGGGGGATCGCATCGCGGCCCTGCTCGGGGTCGTGTGGCTCGTCGCCCGGGTGGGCTATGCGCTGGTCTATTACCGCGATCCGACGAAGCGCATCCCGCTTTTCATGATCGGGGTGCTGGCGACCCTGGCGCTGCTGCTGGGCTCGCTGATCGGGCTCCTGCTGGTCGCCCGGGTCGCCTGGGCCTGACGCCCGCCCGGCGATTAGCCTTCACGCGGGACGGTCTTGCCCTCCGACCCGCCCCGCGCCATCTCTAGAGTTATCCCCGCGAAAGGTTCCCCGCATGACAGAGAAAATCCAGAAGACCGACGAGGAGTGGCGCCGCGAACTCACGCCGGAGCAGTATCGCGTCACCCGCAAGCATGGCACCGAGCCCGCTTTCACCGGCGAGTACAACAAGGCGAAGACGCCCGGCACCTACAAATGCATCTGCTGCGGCGAGCCGCTCTTCCGGTCCGACGACAAATACGATTCCGGCAGCGGCTGGCCGAGCTTCACCCGGCCGAAATCGGACGCCGCCGTCGGCACCTCGACCGACCGGAGCCACATGATGACGCGCACCGAGGTTCATTGCGCCCGTTGCGCCGCCCATCTGGGCCATGTGTTCCCGGACGGCCCCGCGCCGACGGGCCTCCGCTACTGCGTCAATTCCGCCTCGCTGAAGCTCGAGCCGGAAGACGGCAAGGGCTGAGCCGCCGCCGTTCGGGACGCGGCCCGATCCGATAGACGAAGGGGGAACGATCGGGCCGCCATGAAAGTCCTGACCGTGCTTTGCCATCCCCGGCGGACGTCGCTGACGGCGGCGCTCGCCATGCGGTTCCGCAGCGGCCTCGAGGCCGCGGGCCATGCGGGCGAGCTCGCCGACCTCTATGCCGAGAAGTTCGATCCCGTTCTCCTGCCGCCGGACGAGCCAGACTGGGCCGACCAACGCAAGCGCTACAGCGATGCCGTGCTGGCCGAGCAGGCCCGGATCGAGCGCCATGAGGCAATCGCCCTGGTCTTTCCGGTCTGGTGGTGGTCGATGCCCGCCATGCTCAAGGGCTGGATCGACCGCGTGTGGAACCGCGGCTGGGCCTATGACGGCGGCAAGCTTCCGCTGACGCGCGGCCTGCTCCTCGGCGTCGCCGCCGGAAGCTCGCGAAGCTATCGGGGCAAGGGCTACGGCCCGGCCATGGAGGCGCAGCTCGTCGAGGGCATGCTGCGGTTCTGCGGCGTACCTCAGTCGAGGCTCGAGCTTTTCCACGACGTGCTGGACGACGACCCGATCCGCGACGCGGCCCTCGAGCGGGCGGAGCGGCTCGGCCGCGAATTCGCCGCCTGAAGCCGCGCTTTCGGCCCCGGGACGCTTGCGTTTGCGTCCCCGCGCGGGCCTCAGCCCTGTTCCTGGCCTTGCGCCTCGCCCGGCATCAGGGCCGCCGCCGGTTGCCGGTTCTCCGCGCTCCGCTTTGCGGCCATCGCATCGAGCTTCGTGCGCAGCGTCGGATGCCGGCCGATGAATTGCCGGAACTCGCGGACGCCGAGCGTCAGGAACTGGCAGTAGTCGATCGCCGTCACGTCGGCCGTGCGACGCTCGCCGCTGAGCAGCGCCATCTCGCCGAAGAAATCGCCGGGCCCGAGGCGGATTTTGCGGCCCGCGACGGCGACTTCGACCGCGCCGGCCGCGATGAAGAAGATCGCATCGGCGCGGTCGCCGGTGCGGATCACCCGCTCGCCGGGTTCCGCCGAGCGCGGCTTGAAGAGGCCGAGCAGCTCCTCGCGCGTCTCCGGATCGAGATCGCCGAACAGCGGAAACTTCTCCACCAGCTCCCGGCCGCGGAGCGCGGCCTGGGCGGCGCGCGCCTCGGCCCGCTTGCGCGTCTCCTGCAGGTCATGCTCGAGCCGGACGGAGCGCGGATTCGGCGCCGGCGCGATCCCGGCGCGCAGCAGCCGCGCGGCATTCCAGCGTTCGATCCGCGCCGCCGCGGCGAAGGCGAGCGGATTCAAGGTGATCGAGAGCAGCGCGCCGGCGAGGATGAGGTCCCGCCCCTCGGGCGGCAGCAGGCCCAGCGCGATGCCGAGCCCGGCGAGGATGAAGGAGAACTCGCCGATCTGGGCGAGGCTCGCAGAGACGGTGAGCGCGCTCGAGAGCGGATATCCCAGTGCCAGCACGATGGCAAACGCCACCAGCGACTTCCCGATCAGGATCAGCAGCAGCACCGCGGCGACCGCCAGCGGCTCGTTCACCAGCACCATCGGGTCGAACAGCATGCCGACCGACACGAAGAAGAGAACGGCGAAGGCGTCCTGCAGCGGCAGCGAGTCCGCGGCCGCCTTGTGGCTGAAGGAGGATTCGCTCAGCACCACGCCGGCGAAGAAGGCGCCGAGCGCAAAGGAGACGCCGAAGAGCTGGGCGGAGCCGAAGGCGATCCCGAGCGCCACCGCGAGCACGGAGAGGGTGAAAAGCTCGCGCGATCCGACGCGCGCCACCTGGCCGAGGAGCCAGGGCACGACGCGCGGGCCCAGGACGAGGGAGATGGTGACGAAGATCGCGACCTTGCCGAGGGTGAGCGCGAGGGTGAGCAGCAGATTCCCGCTGCCGCCCTGCGCCGGGTCGGCCCGCCCGCCGAGCGCTTCCGCGAAGGCCGGCAGCAGCACCAGCGCCAGCACCATGGCGAGATCCTCGACGATCAGCCAGCCGACCGCGATCCTGCCATTGACCGTATCGACGGCGTTGCGCTCGTCGAGCGCCCGCAGCAGCACCACGGTGCTGGCGACGGAAAGGGCGAGGCCGAGGACGATGCCGGCGCCCAATGTCCAGCCCCAGCTCATCGCCATGACGGCGCCGATCGCGGTCGCGACGACGATCTGGGCGACGGCGCCGGGGATGGCGATGCGCCGCACCGCCATCAGATCGGCCGCGGAGAAATGCAAGCCGACGCCGAACATCAGCAGGATGACGCCGATCTCGGCGAGCTCCTGGGCAAGGCCCACATCGGCTATCACGCCGGGGGTAAAGGGACCGATCGCGACGCCGGCGAGGAGATATCCCACCAGCGGCGGCAGCCCCATGCGGATCGCGGCGAATCCGAAGGCGAAGGCCACGACGAGCCCCATCGCGACCGTGGCGATCAAGGAAGCGTCGTGATGCATGAAAACTCCTCGGGCGGGCGCGGAGCGCCCTAGGGGCGCCGGGCCGGACTTTTGCGGTCCTGTTCGACGGCGGACCGCTCGAGGCCGTCCGCCGCCCGCATCATGCTTGCGCGGAGCCGGCCTGTCACCCCTTCCGATGGGCGGGCGGCCGCCCCGGCGCGCCGCTATTCCCGATCGACGCACGGCAGGCCCGCGAGCGCCGTCACCCAGGGCAGCGCCGAACGCCACCAATATTGCTTCTGCGGCGGCAGCGCCGCGCGCTGGCGCGCCGTGCCGAGCCGCAGATTGTAGGTCCTGGGTCCCTCGCCGACCGAGGTCGAATAGATCGGGCTGCCGCACGCGCCGCAGAAGGCCTGAACCCGGGGCGTGCCGCTGTCAGCCGTCGTCTTGATGTAGATCTTCGGTTCGCCCCGCATCGAAAAATCCCGCTCGGGGATCGATACCGTCGCGCGGAACGCCGTGCCGGTGAGGCGCCGGCATCGGTGCAGCGGCAGAGCTCCACGCACGCGGGATCGACGATCTCGGCCTCGTAACCGATGCGGCCGCAATGGCAGGCGCCGTCGATCCTCATGCCAACCTCCCTTGCGGAAAATGCGGAGGGAAGCTTGGCATGACGACCGGCCCGCCGAAACCGATCGGCGCAAAAAAACGCGGCGCCGGATTTGCTCCGGCGCCGCGCCAATGATTCTTTGGTCCGAGGCTAGTTCAGGACGTTGTAGCCGCGGCCGCGCAGGCAGTTGTCGATGACGCGCTTCTGATCGGCGGTGCCCTGATAGGCGCCGGTGCCGCCGCCGACGATGGCGCCGCTGCCGGCGCCGAGCGCTGCGGCCGAGCCGGCGCTGACGCCGCCGGTCAGCGCGCCGATCACGGCGCCGAGTGCCGCACCGCCGGCCGCGCCGATCAGCGCGCCCTTACCGGCTTCCGCCGCCGGGCTCACCTGCTCGGCATATTGACGGCATTCGAAGAGGTCCTGCTGATACCGCGAGGTGTCCACGTTGCCCGTGTCCACCACCGGCTGGTAGCTCTGCGCGCAGCCGGCAAGGGCAAGCACCAAAGCGATCGCCGTAAAACGTTTCATCTGGAAACTCCAAAAACCCCTGTAGGTCCGGTCCAGTAGCTAAGCCGCCGCGTCAGCCGTCGCAAGGGGTGATACGCACGGGCAGCCGCATGACGCTCGGGTTCCGGGCAGAATTGCAGGCCCGTCGCTGGAAGCCATAGTACAACGCACGAGCGGGCAAAATCCTTCGCACGTCCGTCGGCAATTTCCGCCGCAGGCTCCCAACCGCTGGAAAACGGGTGTCGGGCGTGCCGGGTTCCCTGGGGCTTGCCAGCCCCGGCCCCGCTGGCCATTCTCCAGCCCCATGCAGGCTATTGAGAACAAAACGAAACCGGGTGCCGCCCTGGTGACCGGCGCCGCCAAGCGGATCGGCCGCGCGATCGCCCTCGATCTCGCGGCCGGAGGCTGGGCCGTGGCGGTCCATTACCGCGAATCGCGCAAGGAAGCCGAGGCGCTGGTGCGCGACATCGAGGCCGGCGGCGGCAGGGCGGTCGCGGTCGCGGCGGACCTCGCGCGGGAAGGCGAGGTCGAGACGCTGATCCCCGCGGCGACCGGCGCGCTCGGCCCCCTGACGCTGCTCGTCAACAACGCCTCGCTCTTCGAGATGGACAAGGTCGATAGCGCGACCCGCGCCTCCTGGGATGCGCATATCGAGACCAACCTTCGCGCGCCCTTCGTGCTGAGCCAGGCCTTCGCGCGCCAGCTACCGGCGGAGGGCGAGGGCAATATCGTCAATATGCTCGATCAACGCGTCTGGAAGCTCACGCCCTACTTCCTGTCTTACACGGTGGCGAAGATGGGTCTCTGGACGCTGACCCGCACCTTGGCGCTGGCGCTCGCGCCGCGCATCCGCGTGAACGGGATCGGTCCCGGCCCCACCTTGCCGAGCCCACGACAGACGCCGGAACAGTTCGCCCAGCAATGGGCCGCCATGCCGCTCGGGCATGGCACGACGCCCGCCGAGATCTGCGCCGCCCTGCGCTTCATCCTTGCGGCGCCGGCGATGACGGGGCAGATGATCGCGCTCGATGGCGGCGAGCATCTGGGTTGGCAATTGCCGGTGCGCGGCTTCGTTGCGCGCGAGTGAGCGGCGGCGTTAGGATTTCCAGCGGGAGCCGCAGGCTCCGAAGGATGCGTCGATGACCAAGGCCAAGACCAGCGCGGCGAAGAAGGTGATCCGGGCCTTTCCTGCCCATGCGACGGCTCCGGCCCCGCTTCGCCTGTTCATCCGCGACCTGGTGCTGCCGGTACGGATCGGGGTGCATCAGCACGAGCGCGTCGCCAATCAGCGCGTGCGGATCAATCTCGAGCTCGAGGTGACCGTGCCGCCGGTGATCGACGACGACCTCGAGAATGTCGTCTGCTACGGCGAGATCATGACCGGGATCCGCCATGTGGTCGGCGCCGGCCATGTAAACCTGGCCGAGACGCTGGCCGAGCGGATCGCCGCCATGTGCCTCGCCGACCGGCGGGTGCTTGCGGTGAAGGTGCGGATCGAGAAGCTCGACGTGTTCCCCGAGGCCTCCAGCGTCGGCATCGAGCTCGAGCGACGCCGGTCCGGCCCTTAAGCCCGACGCTCGGCGAAGCGTGGGGCAGCAGCCGTAACACGGTCCGAAGGCACGCCAAGAACCCCTTGAAAAAGTGCGATTATCGGCATCGAGTCGGGCGGCGGCGGGAGGCAAGTTGTGCACAGCGCGGCCGGGCGCTGCGACACCGGCCTGTGGCAGTCAAGGCCACAGCGGCGGGTCATGGAAAATTCATCGTTTACCTAGTTTTTTTCTTTGTCTTTCAATAATTTCCGTTTTCTGCCTACAAATTGGGCAATGACGTGAAAGAGACGGATTCGCTGGCTCGATGCCCCGCACGGGTCGCATTATCAACAATGTTACGCACCGAATCCGTGGATATCTGACCCGGCCCGCGGATTTCCGCCGTTTGGTCAGGCAAACCGCCCCGCGCGTTAAGGAATCCGACGTCGGATGATGACCCGCCCCGACCCTTCCGACGATCCGGCCGACGAAGCCCTGGAAACGGCCTCGCCGACGGTGCCGGTGAGCTTCGCGCGCGGTGCTGCGGTGATCGAGGCGCAGCTCAGGACCCTGCCCGGCCGGCCCGGCGTCTATCGCATGCTGAACGCGGCGGGCGATGCGCTCTATGTCGGCAAGGCGCGCGATCTCAAGAAGCGCGTCGCGAGCTATATCCAGATCGACCGGCTGCCGAACCGGCTGCGGCGGATGGTGGCGGAGACGGCGACGATGGAGATCGTCGTCACCCACACCGAGGTCGAGGCGCTGCTGCTCGAGATCAATCTCATCAAGCGGCTGATGCCGCGCTACAACGTCCTGCTCCGCGACGACAAATCCTTCCCCGACATCCTGATCACCGCCGATCATCGCGCGCCGCAGGTGACGAAGCATCGCGGGGCGCGAAGCCGCAAGGGCGAGTATTTCGGGCCCTTCGCCTCGGCGGGCGCCGTGAATCGGGCGATCGCGGCGCTGCAGCGCGCCTTCCTGCTGCGGTCCTGCTCCGACAGCGTGTTCGAGGGCCGCACGCGCCCCTGCCTGCTGTTTCAGATCAAGCGCTGCTCGGCGCCTTGCGTCGGCCGCATCGACGACGCGGCCTATGCCGATCTCGTGGCCGAGGCCCGCGCCTTCCTTTCCGGCGAGAGCCGCGCGGTGCAGCAGCGGCTGGTGCGGCAGATGCAGGAAGCGAGCGACGCGCTCGACTTCGAATCCGCGGCGCGCCTCCGGGATCGCATTCGCGCCCTCACCCAGATCCAGGCGCATCAGGACATCAACGTCGAGGGCGTCGAGGAGGCGGACGTCATCGCCGCCCACCAGGCGGGCGGCCATAGTTGCGTCCAGGTGTTCTTCTTCCGCGCCGGGAGCAACTACGGCAACCGCGCCTATTTCCCGAGCCATGACCGGCAGGTCGAGCTGCCGGAGGTCATGGCCGCCTTTGTCGGGCAGTTCTACGAGAACAAGACCGCGCCCCGTACCGTGCTGTTGAGCCACGAGCCCGCGGAATCTGCGCTGCTCGCGGAAGCCCTCTCGCTCACCGCCGGCCGCAAGGTCGAGCTGCTGGTGCCGCAACGCGGCGACAAGCGCCGCGTCATCGACCACGCGCTCGCCAATGCGCGCGAGGCTCTCGCGCGGCGCCTCGCCGAGAACTCGACCCAGCGCCAGCTCCTCGAAGGCCTCGCCAAGGCGCTCGGCATCGAGACTGTGCCGCAGCGGATCGAGGTCTACGACAACAGCCACATCCAGGGCCGCAACGCCTATGGCGCAATGATCGTGGCCGGTCCGGAGGGGTTCATGAAAAACGCCTACCGGAAATTCTCGATCGGCAAGCTTCGCGAGGCGGCACTCGCGGAACCCCAACTGCGCGAGGCGGCGCTCGCGGAACCGGCGACGCCGGCCGCAACCGCCGCGCCGATCGAGGCGGGCGTCGGCACGCCATCGCCCGACATCCCGGCCGACGATACGGTCGCGAGCGACGCGAAGATCGCGGCCTCGACCACGCCGGAGCCCGAACGGCTCGCAACGCTACGGCTGCAGGAGCCGGCCGCGGCGCCGACGGGCGGCGACGATTACGGCATGATGCGCGAGGTGCTGATCCGCCGCTTCCAGCGCGCGCTCAAGGAAGATCCCGAGCGCGAGCGCGGCATGTGGCCGGATCTGGTGATCCTCGATGGCGGGCAGGGGCAGCTCGGTGCCGCCTGTCAGGTGTTCGCCGATCTCGGCATCGAAGACGTGGCGCTGGTTGCGATCGCCAAGGGCCCCGACCGCAATGCCGGCCGCGAGCGCTTCTTCATGCCGAGCCGGCCGCCCTTCTCGCTCGAGCCGCGGGACCCGGTGCTCTACTTTCTCCAGCGCCTGCGCGACGAGGCGCATCGCTTCGCGATCGGCACCCACCGTGCGAAGCGCTCGAAGCTGATCGGCCAATCGCTGCTCGACGAGATCCCCGGGATCGGCGCCAAGCGCAAGAAAGCCCTGCTGCTGCATTTCGGCTCGGCCCGGAGCGTCGCGCGGGCCGGCCTCGCAGACCTCGAGCAGGTGACCGGCATCAGCCGGGCGGTCGCCAAGAAAATCTATGACCATTTCCACGCGCAGGGCTAAGATCGGCGCCGATCCGGCATGGCCGCCGCGGCGGGCCCTTTCCGGCCCCCGCACATCAGGCAGAACAATCTCGCGATGATCACCAGCCTTCCCAATCTGCTGACGCTTTCGCGGATCCTCGTGGTGCCGATCGTCGTCGGGCTGCTCTATCTGCCGGAGGATATCTGGCGCTGGATCGCCTGCGGCTTCTACGCGGCCGCCTGCATCACCGACTATTTCGACGGCCATTTCGCGCGCACCATGCGGCAGACCTCGGCGCTCGGCCGCTTCCTCGATCCGATCGCCGACAAGCTGCTGGTGGCGGCGGTGATCGTGGTGATGGTGGCGAACGGCCAGCTCGCCGGCATCTCGGTGCTGGCCGGGCTCATCATCCTCTGCCGCGAGATCCTGGTGTCGGGCCTGCGCGAATATCTGGCCGAGCTCAAGGTCGGGGTGCCGGTCAGCACCGTCGCGAAATGGAAGACGACCATGCAGATGGTGGCGCTGGGCGTGCTGATCGTCGGCGATGCGGGACCGGCGGGCATCCCGGTGCGGGAGATCGGCGAGGCCCTGCTGTGGGCCGCCGCCGCCCTCACCCTCTATACCGGCTACGACTATCTGCGGACCGGCCTCCGCCACATGCAGACCGGGGGCTGAGCGATGCGCTCTCGCCGTGCGGCCATGGCGACGGGTCCGCAGCCGCGCCCATGAAGATGCTCGGGCTCGCCGGCTGGAGCGGCAGCGGAAAGACCAGCTTGATGATGCGGCTGCTGCCGGAGCTGATCGCCCGCGGCATCAGCGTTTCCACCATGAAGCACGCGCATCACGACTTCGACATCGACCAGCCTGGCAAGGACTCCTACGTCCACCGCTCGGCGGGCGCGCGCGAGGTGCTGGTCGCCTCGACGCAGCGCTGGGCGCTGATGCATGAGCATCGCGGCGAGGCGGACCCGAGCGCCGCCGAGCTGATGCGGCATATGACGCCGGTCGATCTCCTCCTCATCGAAGGCTTCAAGCGCGAGCCGCACGACAAGATCGAGGTCTATCGGTCGGCGAACGGCAAGCCGCTGCTCCATCCGGAGGATCCCCACATCGTCGCAGTGGCGAGCGACGTCGCGCTCCCCGCGACCGCGCTGCCGGTGATCGACCTCGCCGACATCCGCGCGATCGCCGATTTCGTCGTCGCCCATTGCGGATTGGCGTCGAAATGAGCGCCGCCTCCGATCTCGCATCGAAACCGCGCTTCGGGAGGATGGCCGGCCGCGCCCGATGCGCCCGTCGCCGGATCGACGAGGCGGCCATGCTGCCGGACGCCGACGATCCGGCGGATCGCGGCGCTTTCCTCGGCTCGCGGCACGGCATGCTCGATCGTCTCCCCGGCATCGATCGCATCCGGATGCGCCGCTTCGCCGGCGCGCGCGAGACGCTCTAGCGGGGCGCGACGGTCCGCGGGCTGGCAATGACCGGGTGCCGGCCCTATCTTCAGCCCATGAAGCTGCTCTATTTCGCCCTGTTTCGCGCCCGCATCGGCCGCGGCGAGGAGGAGATCGACCCGCCGGCCGGAATTCGCACGGTGGGGGCGCTCGTCGACTGGCTCGCCGAGCGCGGGCCCGGCTATCGGGCCGCGCTTGCCGATCCGCGCCTCGTCAAGGTCGCAGTGAACCAGGAATATGTCGGCCGCGACCATCCGGTCGGGCCGCGCGACGAGATCGCGTTCTTCCCGCCGGTCACCGGCGGCTGAGCCCCCGCATGGTCCGCCTGCAGCGCGAGGATTTCGACCCGGGCGCCGAGATCGCCGCCATGACCGCCGGCCGCACCGACATCGGCGGGCTCGCCGCCTTCGTCGGCCTCGTTCGCGAGATGGCGGGCGAGCGGCGCATCGATGCGATGACGCTCGAGCACTATCCCGGCATGACCGAGAAGAAGCTTGCCGAGATCGAGACGGAGGCGCAGCGCCGCTGGCCGCTCCAGGCGAGCCTCGTGGTGCATCGCTACGGCCGGCTCGAACCCGGCGACCGGATCGTGCTGGTGGTCACCGCCTCGGCCCATCGCGAGGCGGCGCTCGCAAGCTGCCAGTTCCTCATCGACTGGCTGAAGACCGAGGCGCCCTTCTGGAAGCTCGAGGAGGGGCCGGAGGGGGCCGAGTGGGTCGAGGCGCGCGCGAGCGACGCGGACGCGAAGCGCCGCTGGCGCTGAGCCGCGCTTCCCTTGCGCGGCCTCGGCTGGCAAGGTGACGCCCGGGGGGAGGCGCCGGAAAGGCAGGCTTGGCGCGGACCTGCCTCGGATGCGCGTTGAGGGGCCATGACCGACACCGATCTCTGCTACATCACGGCCAGCGAAGCCCTGGCCCGCTTCAAGGCGCGCACCCTCTCCCCGGTCGAGCTGATGCATGCGCTGATCGCGCGCGCCGACCGGGTCGAGAAGAAGGTCAACGCCTTCACCTATCGCTTCTACGACCGCGCCCTCGATGCGGCCAGGCGGGCCGAGGCGAAATATGTGCGAACCGACGGCCGGCCGCGTCCGCTCGAAGGGCTCGCCATCGCCATCAAGGACGAGACCACCATCAAGGGCGAGCGCACGACCTTCGGGTCCCTCGTCCACAAGGACGACGTCGATACCCGCACCGCACCGCCGGCGGAGCTGATCTTCCAGGCCGGCGCCGTCATGATCGCGCGCTCGACCGCGCCCGAGTTCTCCTGCGCCCCGATCTGCCACACCAAGCTCTGGGGCACCACCCGCACGCCCTGGAACCTCGCCTTCTCCTCGGGCGGCTCCTCGGGCGGCGCCGGCGCGGCGCTCGCGGCCGGCATCACCACCCTCGCCAACGGGTCGGATATCGGCGGCTCGATCCGCATCCCCGCCTCCGCCTGCGGGGTTTACGGTTACAAGCCGCCCTACGGGCGTAATCCCGATTCCGCGCCCTTCAACCTGGATTGGTACAATCACGCCGGGCCGATGGCGCGCAGCGTCGCCGATTGCGCGCTCCTGCAGAACGTCATGTCGGGGCCGCATCCGCGGGACATCGTGTCGATCCGGCCGCGTCTGCGCATCCCCGACCGGTTCGAGCCGATCAAGGGCATGCGGATCGCGCTCTCGATCGATTTCGGCTATGCCGCCGTCGATCCCGAGGTCGAGGCCAACACCCGGGCCGCCATGGCGGCCTTCCGCGATCTCGGCGCCACGGTCGAGGAAGTCGAGCTCGGCTGGACCCGCGACGCCTATCGCGCGGCCTTCGCCCATTTCGGCATTTTCGGCGCGTCGGTCGCGCGGCTGCTGCCGAAGCACAGCCGCAAGCTGATGCCCTATACGCGCGAATTCGCGCGGCGCGGCCGCAAGGTCACCATGACCGACTTCCTCGCCGGCATGGAGACCGAAGGCAGGATGTACGACCGGCTGGGGGCGCTCTTCCAGACCTTCGACATCCTGATCTGCCCGACACTCGCGGTGCCCTCGGTGAAGGCCGACCAGGACCTGACCGATCCCGACTTCAGGGTGAACGGGAAGAAGGTCGACGCCTATCTCGAATGGTGCCTGACTTATCCGTTCAACATGATGAGCCGCTGCCCGGTGATGAGCGTGCCCTCCGGCTTCGCGAAATCGGGCGTGCCGACCGGCCTGCAGATCGTCGGCCGGCCCTATGACGATGTGGCGGTCTTCCGTGCGGCCGCGGCCTTCGAGCGGCTGCGCCCGCTCTACGACGCGCCGGAGCGACGTCCCGATCTCTAGAACCGGGCCTTGCCAGGCCGGGGGCTGGCCGGGATAGGATTATGATCCGCCGGTCCGGCGGCGGCCCTCGGGAGAACCCCCATGAGCGACGGCGATCTCTGCTATCTCGGCGCCGCCGAGGCGTTGCGGCGTTTCAAGGCGCGGAGCCTGTCGCCGGTCGAGCTGGTGGACGCGCTCGCCGCCCGGATCGAGCGCGTCGGGCCGAAGGTGAACGCCTTCACCTACGTGTACGCCGAGCGGGCGCGCGAGGCGGCGCGCCGTGCCGAGGCCCGCTATGCGAAGACCGACGGGCGCCTGCGTCCTCTCGAGGGGCTTCCGGTCGTGATCAAGGACGACACCACCATCGCGGGCGACCGCACGACCTACGGCTCGCTCCTTTACAAGGACAGCGTCGACGAGACGACGGCACCCTCCGCCGACCGCATCCTGAAGGCGGGCGCCCTGCTGCTCGGCCGCAGCACCACGCCCGAGTTCGCCGCCGCCGGCGTCTGCTGGTCCCGTCTCTGGGGCGTGACGGCGACCCCCTGGAATCTGAAATACAGCGCCGGTGGCTCGTCCGGCGGCGCGGGCGCGGCGCTCGCGGCCGGCCTCACCACCCTCGCCAACGGCACCGACATCGGCGGATCGATTCGCATTCCGGCATCCGCCTGCGGGGTCTATGGCTTCAAGCCGCCCTATGGCCGCAACCCCGAAGCGCCGGCCTTCAATCTGGATTGGTACAACCATGCGGGCCCCATGGCGCGGAGCGTTGCCGATTGCGCGCTGCTGCAGAACGTGATGTCGGGTCCCGACCCGCGGGATATCGCCGCGATCCGGCCGAAGCTCCGCATCCCGCAACCGCTCGACCGCAACCTCAAGGGCTGGCGCATCGCCTATTCGCCCGCCCTCGACATCTTCGAGGTGGATCGCGAGGTGGCGGCCCGGACCGAGGCCGCCGTCGAGGCCTTCCGCTCGATGGGCGCCATCGTGGAAGAGGTCGAGCTCGGTTGGCCGCCCGCGATCGCGAAGGCCGCCGGCGATCATCTCGGCGCGCTCTTCGGCGCCTGGATCGCCGAGGCCTTCGCCCCGAAGCAGCGCCGGCAGATGACGAGCTACGTGCGCGCCTTCGCCACCAGCCCCGCCCCGAAGCTGATCGAGCTGCTGGCCTCGATGGAAACCGAGGGAAGGATGTTCGAGACGCTGGGCGCGCTTTTCCGCCGCTACCGGTTGCTGCTCTGCCCGACCACCGCGCTCCCCTCGGTGCCGGCGGCGTTCGATCCCTCGAAGGATCGCGCGAGCGTCAACGGCAAGCGCGTCGACAGCTTCTTCGGGGTCTATATGACCTGGCCCTTCAACATGATGAGCCGCTGCCCGGTGATGAGCGTGCCGTCGGGCTTCGCGAAATCGGGCGTGCCGACCGGCTTGCAGATCGTCGGACGCCCGTTCGACGACGTCTCGGTGTTTCGCGCGGCGGCGGCCTTCGAGACGCTCCACCCGCTCTACGACAAGCCGGTCCGCCGTCCGAAGCTCTGAG